>NZ_JAHLEM010000590.1 GCF_018883605.1 Streptomyces niphimycinicus
CCATCCGGCACGTGCCAGACGGCGGAGTCACATACGAAGCGTTCTGCGCCACGTCCGGCTGTGGCGAGGAATCCGGCCCGCAGGAAGAGCGGGAAGCGGCGCAGCAGTGGTGCCTACGCCATACCGGCCGGACTGGTCATGATCTCTTCCGCCGAGTGGCGACGGACCATGCGCGGGTGACGCGGGAGGAATAGGCGCCCGGGACCGGTACCCCCGACCGGTACGGGTTACGCCCCCAACTGCCCGAGTAATCAGGGCAGTTGGGGGCGCTTCGCTGCGCCTAGAGCTTGGGTCAGATGGTAACGGGATGATCACGGGATAGATGCGCTTGAGTACCTATATCCGGCGCCCAGCGGGGCGTGGATCGCTCGGAATCGTGCCATTTTCGCAGGTCAGCCACTACCCACTACTGCCAAAGCACACGGGGCGGAGCCCCAGTTGTGGGAAGGGGCGGGGAGGGGAGCAGCCCGCCGCAGGCGCCACGACCCGCCGGACGCCTCCTGACCTGCCCGCCGGACGCCTCCTGGCCTGCCCGTACGGCGTGCCCGCCGCTCCTGCCCGTACCGCGGATTACTCCCGCCGTACCGCGGCTACTCCTGCCCGTACCGCGGATCGACGGACTCCGGGGCCAGCCCCAGCAGCTCCGCCACCTGCTCGACCACGACCTCGTGCACCAGCAGCGCCCGCTCGTCCCGGTTCTTCGCCCGGATCTCGACCGGGCGGCGGTAGATCACGATCCGGTCCGGCACGTCCCCACGGGCCGCGATGAAGCGCCCGAGCGGCACGGACTCGCCGTCCCAGCCGTCCGGTCCGCCGTGCCCGTCCGGGCCCCCGCCGGGCCCCGGGCCGCCGAGTTCCGACGTGGGGACCTCCAGCACCGTGAAGTCGACTCCGGACAACTGTGGCCAGCGTCTCTCCAGCCGCTCGGCCGAGTCCTGCACCAGATCGACGAAGGACTCCGCGCGGCTGACCGAGAGCGGCACCTGGGGCGGCGCGATAGGGCCGCGCATACCTCGTCCGTGGCGGTCGCGACGGCGAGGGCGCGGCTCGGACTGATGGGGATGTACGGGCCTGGTCATCACTCACGAGGGTAGCCGTCGCCCGCCCGCCTCCCATGCGCTTACCGGACAGCCGTGCCGGATGTCGCCAAATGAGCATTCCAGCCATGCTTGGGTCCAAAAACGGACGTCTCTTGCATCGCTTCCCCGGCCCAGGATGATCTCTCTCGGTTCGAGTGCTGACCGGATTCGTTGCCGGCGGTTTCTGTCGCACCGGAAGTCCATGCTGGTCAACGGGTAAGTTCACGTTTCGGGTGCACGGGGCGAACCAGGACGACACGGCGGAGTGAGCTGGTGGAGAGTCGTCGCGGCCCGCTCAAGAGTGCGGTACCGTCCAACGTCGTGAGCCCTGTACGTCGCTGTTCGCGCACCGCCTGCGGCCGCCCCGCCGTCGCGACGCTGACGTACGTCTACGCGGACTCGACCGCCGTTCTCGGGCCGCTCGCCACCTACGCCGAACCCCACTGCTACGACCTGTGCTCGGAGCACTCGGAGCGGCTGACCGCCCCGCGTGGCTGGGAGGTCGTCCGGCTCGCCGTCGACACCGGTCCGACGCGGCCCAGCGGTGACGATCTGGAGGCGCTGGCCAACGCGGTCCGCGAGGCCGCCCGCCCGCATGAGCGCGCGGCGGGTGCGGCGTCCGGTTCGGGAGGCTCCGGGGCCGGGAGTGGACACGGCGGCCGGGAGGGCGACCCGCGTGAGGTCGCGCGCCGGGGCCACCTGCGAGTCCTACGGTCCCCCGAGTCCTGATCGGCTCCCCCCCGCACTTCCCTCGCGATCTTCCCGCACTTTCCCCGCGTTCTTCTCGCGAACGTCTCGCGGTCCTCTCCGGCTCCTTGCGCTCCTGGAGGCGCTCGCCGGGTTCGGCGCCCCCGTGGCGATCTGCTCGGTCATGCTCGTGGCGCTCGGCTTCGACCCGGTGCGCGCCGCCGTCGTCGCGCTCGTCGCCAACACCGCGCCGGTCGCCTTCGGCGCCATGGCCACCCCCGTGGTGACGCTGGCTCAGGTCACCGGGCTGCCGCTGGACTCCGTCGCCTCCGTCGTGGGGCGGCAGACCCCGCTGCTCGCCCTCGTCGTCCCGCTGCTGCTGGTCGCGCTCGTGGACGGGCGGCGCGGGCTGCGCGAGACGTGGGCGCCCGCGCTCGCCTGCGGGGCGGCCTTCGCGGTCGCCCAGTTCACCGTCTCCAACTACCTCTCCGTCCAGCTCGCCGATATCGCGGCGGCGCTGGCCGGCGCGGCCGTACTGGTGGCCATGCCCGCCGCCCGGCGCCCCGCCGAGGAGCCGGTGCGCGCCGCCGTGCTCACCGGCGTACGCAGCGACGACCTGGACCGCGAGGACCCGCGCCCCGAGGTGCTGCGCGCCTACGCCCCGTACGCGCTCATCGTGGCGGTCTTCTCCATCGCCCAGATCGGCCCGGTCGAGGATCTCCTGGCCACGGGCCACCCGCACCTTCGACTGGCCCTTCCTGGACGTCGGGGCGCCCGATGGCAAGCCGGTCGGCGCCAATGTCTTCTCGCTGCCGCTGATCGCCACCGGCGGCACCCTGGTGCTGCTGGCCGGGGTGGCCACCGTCGCCGTGCTGGGTGTGACCGCCCGCGATGCCGCCCGGGAGTGGACGGCCACGGTGCACGAACTGCGTCATGCGATCCTTACGGTCACCTCGGTGCTCGCGCTCGCCTATGTCATGAATCTCTCCGGGCAGGCCGCCGGCATCGGGCACTTCGTCGCGGCCGCCGGGGCCGGGCTGGCCTTCCTCTCCCCGGTGCTGGGGTGGTTCGGCGTCGCCGTCTCCGGCTCGGACACCTCCGCGAACGCCCTCTTCGGCGCTCTCCAGGTGACCGCCGCCCATGAGTCAGGGCTCTCCCCGGACCTGCTCGCCGCCGCCAACAGCTCGGGCGGAGTGCTCGGCAAGATGATCTCCCCGCAGAACCTCACCATCGCCTGCGCGGCGGTCGGGCTGAAGGGGCGTGAGGGGGATCTGCTCCGTAAGGTGCTGCCGTGGAGCCTCGCGCTGCTGCTGGTGATGTGCCTCATCGTCGTCGCGCAGTCGTCGTTCCTGCTGAGCTGGATGCTGCCGTGACCCGGCCGGGGGTGCCCGGCAGCACGCCATGCTGCCTGCCGTGCCCCGATCCGGGACGCCCGGCAGCACGCCGCGCGACGGGGCTCACAGTTCCGGCCCAGGTCCTGCGGGTAGGTTTTGAGGTCCGCGGGGACGTCCCCAGAGGCGTCCGCGGAGACATCTTCACCAGGACCTCCAGAAGGGGTTGGCTGTGCCCGACTTGTCGCAGATCGTGAAGGCGTACGACGTGCGCGGTGTGGTCCCGGACCAGTGGGACGAGTCGCTCTCGGAACTCTTCGGCGCCGCCTTCGCCCGGGTGACCGGCGCGGACGCGATCGTCGTCGGCCATGACATGCGCCCCTCCTCGCCCGGTCTGGCGCGGGCCTTCGCGCGCGGCGCCGCCTCGCTCGGGGTGGATGTGACCGAGATCGGGCTGTGCTCGACCGATCAGCTCTACTTCGCGAGCGGACATCTCGGCCTGCCCGGCGCGATGTTCACCGCCAGCCACAACCCCGCGCAGTACAACGGCATCAAGATGTGCCGCGCGGGCGCCGCCCCCATCGGCCAGGACAGCGGGCTCGCCGACATCCGCGCCCTGGTCGAGGAGTGGGCCGACAGCGGCGCGCCGGAGCCCGCCGCCGAGGCCGGCACCATCACCCAGCGGGACGTCCTCGCCGACTACGCCGCCCATCTGCGCTCGCTGGTGGACCTGACCGCCATCCGGCCGCTGAAGGTCGTCGTGGACGCGGGCAACGGCATGGGCGGCCACACCGTCCCGACCGTCTTCGAGGGGCTCCCGCTCGAGCTCGACGCCCTCTACTTCGAGCTGGACGGCACCTTCCCCAACCACGAGGCCAACCCGCTCGACCCCAAGAACATCGTCGATCTCCAGGCCCGGGTCCTGGAGACCGGCGCCGACCTCGGGCTCGCCTTCGACGGCGACGCCGACCGCTGCTTCGTGGTGGACGGGAGCGGCGAGCCGGTGTCGCCCTCCGCCATCACCGCCCTGGTCGCCGCCCGCGAGCTGGGCAAGCACCCGGGCGGGACGGTCATCCACAACTGCATCACCTCGTGGTCGGTCCCGGAGGTCGTCAAGGAGAACGGCGGCACCCCCGTCCGCACCCGCGTGGGCCACTCCTTCATCAAGGCCGAGATGGCCCGCACCGGCGCGATCTTCGGCGGTGAGCACTCCGCGCACTACTACTTCCGCGACTTCTGGAACGCCGACACCGGCATGCTGGCCGCCCTGCACGTCCTGGCCGCGCTCGGCGGCCAGAAGGGCCCGCTGTCGGAGCTGGTCGCGCAGTACGACCGGTACGCGGCCTCCGGGGAGATCAACAGCACCGTCGACGACCAGACCGGGCGCATGGAGGCGGTCAAGGCGGCGTACGAGGGCCACGAAGGCGTCGAACTCGATGAACTCGACGGCCTTACGGTCACCGCCGCCGACTGGTGGTTCAACCTCCGCCCCTCCAACACCGAGCCGCTGCTGCGGCTGAACGTGGAGGCGCGGGACGCGGAGCGGGTGGCCGGGGTCCGCGACGAGGTCCTCTCCATCGTCCGCGCGTAAGCCTTACGGCTGTGGTCCGTGCGTAGGCCCCTGGGGCTGTCGTCCGTGCGTGCGCCTTACGGCCGTCGTCCATGCGTAAGCCTTACGGCTGTCGTCCGTGCGTGCGCCCTGCGGCCGTCGTCCATGCGTAAGCCTTACGGCCGTCCCGCGCGCGGACCCCGCCGAGGATCAGCGCCCCGCGGTCCTCGCGCTGCCCTTACGGCCGTCCGCGCGCGGACCCGGCGGCCGTCGGCGTCCTTACGGCCGGTACCGCGCGCGGCGCCGCCGTAAGGACGGCGGGTACCGCGCGGGGCGCACGGCGTACCCGGAGCCCGGGGCGAGCCCCCGGGTTCCGGTGCCCACCGGCCGCGCCCCGCCCCTGCCCGGCGGTACGCTGACCACGCCGGGCCGATGTCCGGCTGGACCCATACCCGAAGGGACGCCCCATGCCGCTCGAAGCCGGTCTTCTGGACATCCTCGCCTGCCCGGCGTGCCACGCCCCGCTGCGCGAGGAGCAGTCCCCGGAGACCCCCGAGCTGGTGTGCACGGGCGAGGGGTGCGGTCTCGCGTACCCCGTCCGGGACGGCATCCCCGTGCTGCTCGTCGACGAGGCCCGCCGCCCGGCCTGACCCGGCGGCCCGCCGGAGCCCCAGCCCCGCGCGATCCCGCGCGTACCGCCCGCCACGGCGATCGGAGGCCGAAGCACGATGCTCGACGAATCCCTCCTCGACGCCCCAGAGGCCCTGGCCCGCGCCGACAGCCGCGGGCTGCTGCGCGGAGCCGCCGAATCCGGCGCCCGCATCCGCACCGCCGCCCGGCACGCCACCGAGGCGGGGATCGGCGACCTCAAGCCGGACGGGCGGCCGCGCGCCGTCATGGTCGCGGGCCCAGGGGCGGCCGGAGCCTGCACCGCCGACCTCCTCGGCGCGCTCAGCGGGGGCAACTGCCCGGTCAGCCTGATCGCGCCCACCGGTGTGGCCCCCGCGCCGGGCGCGCTGCGCTGGACGCTGCCCGGCTGGGCGGGCCCGCTCGACCTGCTGATCGTCGCGACGCCGGACGGTACGGAACCGGGCCTTCCGCGCCTTGTCGAGCAGGCGTACCGCCGCGGCTGCGCGATCGTCGCGGTCGCCCCGGGCCAGTCCCCGCTGGCCGACGCGGTCGCGCAGGCGCGCGGCCTGATGGTGCCGCTGGCCACGGCGCCGTACGCCTCGGCCCCGTACGCCACGGGCGGGTACAGCACCGATCCGTACCGCAGGGACCCGCACGCGCCCGGCGCGGCCGAGGACGACGACACCGCCCGCGCCGAGGGCGCCCTGGGCGATGCCCCCGGCACATACGGGACGCCTTCCGTCCCGCACCCCGTCGAGCCGCCCGGCACCGCGCCCGACGAGATGACCGGCCCCGCGCTGCCCGGCACGCTGTGGGCCCTGCTCACCCCGCTGCTCCTGCTGGTCGACCGGATCGGACTGGTGTCCGCGTCGCCCGCCGCGCTGCTTCAGGTGGCCGACCGGCTCGACCAGGTCGCCGAGCGCTGCGGCCCGGCCATCGCCACCTACACCAACCCCGCCAAGACGCTCGCGGCCGAGCTCGCCGGGGCGCTTCCGCTGCTGTGGACCGAGGGTCCGGTCGCCGCCGCGACCGGACGGCGGTTCGCGAGGCTGCTCGCGTCGCTCGCCGGGCGCCCCGCGCTCGTCGCCGAGCTCCCCGGGGCGCTCGCCATGCATGGCGCGATGCTGACCGGGGCGTTCGCGGGCGGGGCCGACCCGGACGACTTCTTCCGCGACCGGGTGGAGGAGGCCGAGGCGCTCCGCGCCCGGATCGTGCTGCTCCACGAGGAGCCGGTGGGCCCGGTCTCGGCGGTGCCGACCGCCCGGGAGCTGGCGCTGGCGCATGACACCGCGTTCAGCGAGCTGGAACCGGCCGAGGGCACCCCACTGGAGAGCGCCGCGGAACTTCTCGCCATCACGGATTTCGCCGCCGTTTACCTCGCGCTCGCTTCGGCCGATAGAACTTGACGCCGTAGACCTCGACAACGTGACGCCGTAGACATCTGGAACAGATCTCCAGAACCTGACGCCGTAAGACCACGCACCACTCGCCCCACGTCCCTCACTGCACAGTCAGGAACCGCACCGCATGGACCGCCTCGTCAACACCGTGCGCCCCTACGCCTGGGGCTCCACCACCGCCATCCCCGAGCTGCTGGGCGTCCGGCCGACCGGGGAGCCGCAGGCCGAGATGTGGATGGGGGCACACCCCGGGGCGCCGTCCCGGGTCGACCGGGGCGCGGGCCCCGTCGCGCTCTCCGAGGTGATCGCCGCGGATCCCGAGGGCGAGCTCGGCGCGGACGCCGTAAGCCTCTTCGGGCCGCAGTTGCCGTTCCTGCTGAAGGTGCTGGCCGCCGCCTCGCCGCTGTCGCTCCAGGTCCACCCCGACCTCGAGCAGGCCAAGGAGGGCTACGCGGACGAGGAGGAGCGCGGCGTTCCGGCCGATGCCCCGCATCGCAACTACAAGGACGCCAACCACAAGCCCGAGTTGATATGCGCGCTCACGCCGTTCAACGGGCTGTGCGGCTTCCGAGACCCGAACGAGGCGGCCGAACTGCTGGCCGCCCTGGAGGTCGACTCGCTCAAGCCGTACGTCGACATCCTGCACGCCCACCCGGAGTCGCACGCGCTGCGCGAGGTGCTGACCGCCGTGCTGACGGCCGACCCTGAGGCGATGACGGAGACCGTAAGGCGGGCAGCGGCAGCCGCCGAGCGGCTCGGCGCGCTGGACGGACCGCACGCCCCGGCGTACGCGGCGTACGCCTCCATCGCGCAGCACTACCCGGGCGACCCCGGGGTGATCGCCGCGATGCTGCTCAACTTCGTGACCCTCCAGCCCGGCGAGGCGCTCTACCTCGGCGCCGGCGTACCGCACGCCTATCTCGACGGCCTGGGCGTCGAGATCATGGCCAACTCCGACAATGTGCTGCGCTGCGGACTCACGCCCAAGCACGTGGACGTCCCCGAGCTGCTGCGCATCGTCCGCTTCGAAAGCGCCGCCCCCGCCGTTCTGCGGCCCGAGGCGGACCCCTCCGGCGAGGAGCTCTACACCACCCCGATCGGCGAGTTCCGGCTCTCCCGCCACGTCCTGGCCGACGGCGCCGCTCCGCGCCCGCTGCCGGCGACCGGCCCGCAGATCCTGCTGTGCGCCGCGGGCGAGGTCTCCCTGCGCGGCGTGGACGGCGAACTCCCGCTGACGCGCGGGCAGTCGGCCTTCGTACCGGCCGGTGAGGAGGCCGTACTGGGCGGCGACGGCACTGTGTTCAGGGCCACAGTGACAGCCTGACGTACGCCCCGTTCGAGGGGCTGGAACAATGGCGCGCCGTGAGGCGGTAAAGCGCTGGCAAAGCCGCCATGAGGTGTATTGAAGCGGAAGGGACATTCGGCACATATGAGTGCATCAGGCGGAACCAAGGCGATTGTTGCCGCGCTGGGCGCGAACCTGGCTATCGCCGCAGCCAAGTTCGTGGCGTTCGCCTTCAGCGGCTCGTCGTCGATGCTCGCCGAAGGCGTGCACTCGCTCGCCGACTCGGGCAATCAGGGGCTGCTGCTCCTCGGCGGGAAGAAGGCCAAGCGCGAGGCCACCCCCGAGCACCCCTTCGGCTATGGCCGCGAACGCTATATCTACGGCTTCCTCGTCTCCATCGTGCTGTTCACCATCGGCGGTGTCTTCGCGCTGTACGAGGGCTACGAGAAGATCAAGCATCCCCATGACGTCGAGCACTGGTACTGGCCGGTCGGGGTGCTCGTCTTCGCGATCATCGCCGAGGGCTTCTCCTTCCGTACGGCCATCAAGGAGTCCAACGAGATCCGGGGCAAGCTGAGCTGGTCGCAGTTCGTGCGCCGGGCCAAGGCCCCCGAGCTGCCCGTCGTCCTCCTGGAGGACTTCGGCGCCCTCATCGGCCTGGTCCTCGCGCTCTGCGGCGTCGGGCTCGCGCTGCTGACCGGCGACGGCGTCTGGGACGGCGTCGGCACCCTCTGCATCGGCGTCCTGCTGGTGCTGATCGCCCTGGTGCTCGCGGCCGAGACCAAGTCACTGCTGCTGGGCGAGGCGGCCGACGTCACCGAGGTCACCAAGATCCGCGAAGCGGTCGTGGACGGCGAGACCGTCACCGGGCTGATCCACATGCGCACGCTCCACCTCGGCCCCGAGGAACTGCTGGTGGCCGCCAAGATCGCGGTGCAGCACGACGACACGGCGGCGGAGGTCGCCCGCGCGATCGACGCCGCGGAGGCGCGCATCCGCGAGGCGGTCCCGATCGCCCGAGTCATCTACCTGGAACCCGACATCCTCCGCACCTCCACAACCACCTGAGCGGAACCGCCGGTTTGTGGACATTCGTTCCTCCCCCAGCGGCCGCTGGGAGGTGCCCCCTGGCGGAACGGGTGGGCACAAACCGGCCACCGGCCCGCCCCCGGCAACGCACCTGGGCCGCCGACGGCGTGGGCCGTACGAACACCGGCCCGCACCCGGCAACGCACCTGGGCCGCCGAAGCCGCGCTCCGCACGAACAACCGGGCCGCACCCGAAAGCGCACCCCGGCCGCCAACGGCATACACCGCACACGCGACCGGGGCGCACCTGCCCACAAAGGGGCTGCCACATAGGGGGCTGCCCACAAGGGGCCTACTCGATCTCCCCGAGCACCCCCAGAATCGCCCCCACATCCGCCGCCCCCAGCAACCGCTCCCGGAACTCGACGCCCATCAACTTGCGTGACAGCAGCGCCAGAATCCGCAGATGCTCATCGCCCGCGGCCGCCTCCGGCACCGCGATCATGAACACCAGCCTGGCCTTCGTGCCGTCCGGCGCGCCCCACTCGATGCCCTCGCGGGAGCGCGCGAAGCCGACGACCGGAGCGGTCACCGCGTCCGTCTTGGCATGCGGAATCGCGATCTCCTCGCCGAGCCCGGTGGTGCCCTGGTCCTCCCGGGCGAACGCGGCCCGGACCAGCTCCGCCGTATCCGCCACCTTGCCGGTCGTGGCCAGCAGCTCGGCCATTTCGCGGATCGCGGCGTCCTTACCGTCCGCCGCCAGCCGCTCCTTCACGGTCTGCTCGCTGAGATAGCCGGCTAGCACCTGGTCCGCGGCATCGCCCTCGGGAGCAGCCTCAGCCTCGGGAGCGACCTCAGCCTCCTGCGCAGCCGCAGCCGCAGCCGCAGCCGCAGCCGCAGCCGCAGCCGCAGCCGCAGCCGCAGCCGCAGCCGCAGCCGCAGCCGCAGCCGCAGCCGCAGCCGCAGCCGCAGCCGCAGCCGCGGCCTCGGCCTTACCGCCGTCCCGCGGCTCAGCGGCCGGGACGGACACAGCCTTCGCCGAGGAATCCGCCACGGCACCGCTTGCCGCCCCCGCACCGCCGCCACTGCCCACCCCGGCCAGCACCGGCGCACCCGCGGGCGACGGAGCCAAGGAGACAGCCTCCGCGGCTTCCGCGGCCCACGCCGCATCCGCGTCCGCGTCCGGACCCCGACCGCCACCGCCCACAGACATCAGCCCGATCGTGACCAACGCCGTAACCGCCGTACCCACGACAACCGCGACGAAGAACATCGGCACCCCGCCGACCGCGCCGAGCACCGCGACGATCGGCCCGCCGTGCGGCACGTTGTCCTCGACCGACGCCACCCCGGCTATCGCCCCGGCGACCGCGCCGCCCAGCATGTTCGCCGGGATGACCCGCGCCGGACGTGCCGCGGCGAACGGAATCGCGCCCTCGGTGATGCCGAAGAAGCCCATGAAGAGCGCCGCGAGCCCGGTCTCCCGCTCCTGGTCGTCGAACATCCGGCGGCGCAGCAGCGTGGCCAGCCCCTGGCCCAGCGGCGGAACCGGAATGGCCGCCGCACACGCCCCCATGACCTCGGGGTTCTTGGACACCAGCCCGGCGCCGAAGAGGAACGCCGTCTTGTTGACCGGACCGCCCATGTCGAACGCGATCATCAGCCCGAGGATGATGCCGAGCAGTGCCGCGCTGGTGCCGGTCAGCCCGCCGAGCCAGTCGGTGAGGCGCTCGAAGACCCAGGAGATCGGTTCGCCGAGGACATAGATGAAGAAGAGGCCGAGCGCCGAGGTCGCCACGATCGGGATCACGATGATCGGCATGATCGGCTGGACGAACTTCGGAACCTTGACCCGCTTGATCCACAGCACCAGATAGCCGGCCAGGAAGCCGGTGACGATCGCGCCGATGAAGCCGGCGCCCGCCTCGCTGTCGTACAGCTCGCCGTGGGCCGCGATCCAGCCGCCCACCATGCCTGGCACCAGCGCGGGCCGGTCCGCGATGGCGTAGGCGATATAGCCGGACAGGGCCGGGATCATCAGTTGGAAGCCGATGCTCCCGATGTCGTTGACCGTCTTCCAGAAGGAGTCGTCGGGGATGACGATGCCCTTGGACGTCGTATCACCGCCCAGGGCGAGCGAGACCGCGATCAGCAGACCGCCGACCACGACGAACGGGATCATGTAAGAGACGCCGTTCATGAGCGCCTTATAGGTGACGCTGCGCCCCTTACCGCCGCCGGAAGCGGCCGAGGCGGCGCCGCGCCGGGTTTCCTGCCCGTCGCCTTGGTACACGGGCGCGTTGCGCACCTGCTCGATCAGCCGCTCCGGGCGGTGGATGCCGTCGGCGACCCCGACGACGAGCACTCTCTTACCGATGAAGCGGCTGCGGTCGACGTCCTTGTCGGCGGCGATGATGATGCCGTCGGCTTGGCTGACATCGTTGTCAGACAGAACGTTCTCGGCCCCGATCGAGCCCTGGGTCTCCACCTTCATGCTGTGGCCGAGTGACTCCGCCGCCTGAGCCAGCTTCTCAGCGGCCATATAGGTGTGGGCGATACCCGTGGGACAGGCGGTCACCGCGAGCAGCTTGAGCCCCGGTCCGCTGGCCCCCGCACCGTTGGGGGGATCGGCTGGACTGGTCACGTGGTTCTCCTTAACAACGCATTGAGCGGGCGCGGGAAGCTGCCAGCGTCCCCGCGCTCGCGGCATCGTGCAATACATCCGGCCAGGATCAAAGCGACGGGGTGAGCCACCGGGCTCTCCGAGCGGTGTGGCCGTCGGCGCAGGTCATGGCCTTACGGCCGAAGATGGCCGATGGGGGCTGGGGTTCGGCGCGCCGATCGGTGTAGATTCGTGACCGAGCCAGACGTCGCTGCTGATGGCGGTCGGGCGGCCCGTACACCGGGTCGACCGAGGGAGAGAGGGCCTCCGACGGACTGCGCACTGTGAGGTGGAAGGGGATAGGTGTGCCCGCTGTGCGGGGCCCTGCCCAGCGCCTCACATGCCCAGCCGAAACCACTCTCGCTCGCACACGATCGAGGAGGAGCAGCACTCATGACGACAGCCGTCTCCGGTCAGGACTTCAAGGTCGCGGACCTCTCCTTGGCTGCCTTCGGCCGTAAGGAGATCACCCTCGCCGAGCATGAGATGCCCGGCCTGATGGCGATCCGTAAGGAGTACGCCGAGCAGCAGCCGCTGGCCGGTGCCCGTGTCACCGGCTCGCTGCACATGACCGTGCAGACCGCCGTGCTGATCGAGACCCTGGCCGCCCTCGGTGCCGAGGTCCGATGGGCCTCCTGCAACATCTTCTCCACCCAGGACCACGCCGCGGCCGCGGTCGCCGTCGGCCCCAACGGTACGGTGGAGAACCCGCAGGGCATCCCGGTCTTCGCCTGGAAGGGCGAGACCCTGGAGGAGTACTGGTGGTGCACGGAGCAGGCCCTGACCTGGCCCGGCACCCCCACCGGCGGACCCAACATGATCCTGGACGACGGTGGCGACGCCACCCTCCTCGTCCACAAGGGCGTCGAGTACGAGAAGGCCGGCGCCGCCCCTGACGTCGCCACCGCCGAGAACGACGAGCACCGCGTCATCCTCGAGCTGCTGAACCGCACCATCGCCGAGAGCCCGCAGAAGTGGACGCAGCTCGCCTCCGAGATCCGCGGGGTCACCGAGGAGACCACCACCGGCGTCCACCGTCTCTACGAGATGCAGCGGGACGGCTCGCTGCTCTTCCCGGCGATCAACGTCAACGACGCGGTGACCAAGTCCAAGTTCGACAACAAGTACGGCTGCCGCCACTCCCTGGTCGACGGCATCAACCGCGCCACCGATGTGCTGATCGGCGGCAAGGTCGCGGTCATCTGTGGCTACGGCGACGTCGGCAAGGGCTGCGCCGAGTCGCTCCGTGGCCAGGGCGCCCGGGTGATCATCACCGAGATCGACCCGATCTGCGCACTACAGGCAGCGATGGACGGCTACCAGGTCGCCACCCTGGACGACGTGGTGGAGACTGGCGACATCTTCATCACCACGACCGGCAACAAGGACGTCATCCTGGCCGCGGACATGGCCAAGATGAAGCACCAGGCGATCATCGGGAACATCGGCCACTTCGACAACGAGATCGACATGGCCGGCCTCGCCGCCCTCCCGGGCATCGTCAAGGACGAGGTCAAGCCGCAGGTCCACACCTGGACCTTCCCCGACGGCAAGACGCTCATCGTGCTCTCCGAGGGCCGTCTGCTGAACCTCGGCAACGCGACCGGTCACCCGTCGTTCGTGATGTCCAACTCCTTCGCGAACCAGACCATCGCCCAGGTCGAGCTCTTCACCAAGCCGGAGTCGTATCCGACCGACGTCTATGTGCTCCCCAAGCACCTGGACGAGAAGGTCGCCCGCCTCCACCTCGACGCGCTCGGGGCGAAGCTGACCACGCTCCGGCCCGAGCAGGCCGCCTACATCGGCGTCCCGGTCGAGGGCCCGTACAAGCCCGACCACTACCGTTACTGATCGCATCCGCTGATCGCACCGGCGCCGCCGACCGCACGGTCGGCGGCCGCTGACCCGGCCCCCGCCCAGGCGGGGGCCCCAGGGCCCGTCCGCGCCGTCCGGCCGGGCGGGCCCGACGCTCGTCAAGGACCTCACCATGCCCCGCGGCCGCTACTCCCTCCACGATCCGCACGACCACACCCCGCTGGGTGAGGAGCACTTCCAGTGCGCGCCAGGCCCCAGCGGATGGCGCTATGTCGCACAGCGGACCTCACCCTCCGGCGATCACGCCGGGTCCGTGGACCTCACCCTCGACGAACTGGGCCGGCCGCTCAGGGTCGAGCTGCACGCGGCGAGCTGGCAGGTCAAGGGCGCCGCACTGGACGGGGTCACCTGGGTCCGCACGGATCCCACCGGGGAGCACGCGACCGAGGGCAATGTCGGCGCCCACGCCTTCACCGGTGCTTCCCCCGCCTTCCTGGTCGCCATCTCCCGCCTGCTGCGGCTGGAGCCGGGCCCCGGGGCCGTCCGCGTCCGCCTCGTGGCCTTCACCGATCCGGTCCTCGCGCCCCTGACCCTGGACCAGTCCTGGGCACTTCGCGACAGAGCCGGACACACTACGGACACCGGCCCACTCGTCGTGGATGAATACCAGGTGACCGAGCTGGACACCGGAGAGGTCCGGACGATCCATATCGCCGGCGACGTGGTCCTGGCCGCCCCCGGCATCGAGCTCGAGGATCTGGAGAGCCCGCCGTCGTCCTTCGTGGCCTGACCGCCATCGCACCCACGCTGACCTGCGACGTTGGGAATCCTCCGCGATTTCCTTGACGCAAGGAGCATGGGTGCGTACGTTGGAATGTCGCGGCGGACGGAGAGCGAAGGCACTCCGATGCCGCCGCGCAAAGAATCTTCCCGAGGATCCTTGACGAGGTTCACCCGGGGAGGTAGGTTTAAACGGTTGTGGTGAGCAGTGTCTGCTCCCGCAGAAACGCAAGATCTGAACTCGCTCCGCAGACGGATGGAAATCCAACGGAGCACCTTTTGACACCCGCAGGCATCATCCGAAGCCGATTAGGTTCGGCGGATGCGTATCTGCTAAAGTCGAAAACACGCCGAAAGGCAAAGGCCCTCCAACGGCCACCGGAATCAGAATTCGGACCGGAAACGGACCGAAAAGAATCTGGTAAGGTTGGAAACACCGAAGGGAAGCGCCCGGAGAGACCGGTGAAACGGTTTCGAAGGAAGCGTCCGTTCCTTGAGAACTCAACAGCGTGCCAAAAGTCAACGCCAGATATGTTGATACCCCGTCCATCTCGGACGAGGTTCCTTTGGAAAA
>NZ_JAHLEM010000591.1 GCF_018883605.1 Streptomyces niphimycinicus
CGCCGCCCGGTCCCGGCCTCGCACGGCCCGGGGCAGGGGGTCAGCCCCGCGAACCGACGGTCGTACGACGGATCTCACGGGCGAACGCTCCCAGCCGGTCCAGCCCCTCCGCGACCACCGCCGGGTCCGTCGCATAGGTGATGCGGACGTGTCCGGGCGCGCCGAAGGCGGTCCCGGGGACCAGGCCCACGCCGGTGGTTTCCAGGAGCCGGTCGCAGAAGTCGTCGGCCGTGGCCAGTGGCCGTCCGCCGTGGTCGCCGCCGAGGAGCCGGGAGATATCCGGGAAGAGGTAGAACGCCCCGGTGGGCAGCGGGCATTCGATGCCGTCGATCGCGGTCAGCCGGGCGTGGGCGGCGTCGCGCCGTTCGCGATACCCGGCCAGCAGCCGCCACGGCACGTCGTCGAGCGCGCCGAGCGCCGCATGCTGTGCGATGGCGGCCACGTTCGAGGTGCACTGGCTCTGGATGCGCCGGACGAGGGCGCTGATCTCGGGGGACGCCACCGTGTAGCCGACCCGCCAGCCCGTCATCGCGCATGACTTGGACACCCCGTTGACCAGCACGGTGCGCTCCCGCAGGGCGGGGAACGCCGTCATGCTGGGCGCGGTGCCCTCCTGGTAGAAGAAGTGCTCGTAGATGAGGTCCTCGACCACATACAGGTCGTACCGCTCGACGACCGCGGCGAGTTCGGCCAGCTCCCGCTCGGTGTAGGTCGCACCGGTCGGGTTGCCTGGGCTGTTGAGGACGATGGCCTTGGTGCGCGCGGTGATGGCCTCCTCGAGCCGTGCGGCGGTGAGCTTGTACGCGGTGTCGGCGTGGGTCGGCACGATCACGGGAGTCGCGCCGACCGCCCGCACCTGCTCGGGGTAGGTCACCCAGTAGGGAGCCGGGACGATCACCTCGTCGCCCGCCTCGCACAGCACGAAGAACGCGTTGTACAGCGCGTGCTTGGCCCCGGCCGACACCACGATCTGGTCCGGCCCGACGTCCAGGCCGTTCTGCTCATGGAGCTTGCGCTGGACGCGGGCGCGTAACTCGGGCAGCCCGGCGACATCGGTGTAGCGGTCGACACCCGCCGCGAGGGCGTGCAGCGCGGCGGTGCGGCCTCCCTCCGGCATGGCGAAGTCGGGCTCTCCGACGCACAGGTTCAGCACCCGCTCGCCCGCCCGCACGCGTTCGTTGAGGCGTGCGTTCAGCGACAGGGTGGGAGACGGGCGGATGGCTGTGGCGTGGCGGGACAGGGCCTTCATGCTGACCTCTCGGCGGTGGGCGATGACCGGATGCGGGTGCGGGTGCGGGTGCGGAGTGCCGCGGGTCGCCTGCGGCTCCGACACCGCCGGCCGGGCGGCTGCCGCCCGGCCCGACTCAGACCATAAGATTCGATGACTATAGTGATTGTCAACGTTTGTTCGGTTTGCCTCGGAAGATTATCCGGGACCGCCCAGGAGGGGTCCCGGCGAAGGACCAGCCGCCTCTCCCGTGCCTTGACTTTAGTCAACAAAGGGGCCTAGAGTCGCCACATCCGCCTGCCAGTGTCGTCGGTGTTCCGGAAGGCGGCCTCTTGATGTCCGCCAAGGTGCAGGGGGGATGCGGGCGTGTCGGAACAGGAATCGGGGGCGGAGGCCGCTTCGGTCGGCCCGTTCCCCTCGACCGGCTCGGAGCGGGACCCTGAGGCGACCGCCCAGGCGCTCGCGGACGCGGTCGCCGCCGGCTGGTCCTGCGTCGTTACCGTGGGTGTCCCGCTCTGCTCGGACGGGACCAACGCCTGGTTCGGGTCGGGGATCTACGACCCCTTCAGCGAGCGCACACTGCTCACGCCGCCCGAGGGACTCAGCGCGGAAGGGGAAGCCGATCTGCGCTTCGCTCAGGCCGTCGCCGAGCGGCTGCACGCGCTGCCGGCCTCCGGGCCGGGGTCGGTGACCTTCTCACTCTCGATCTTCGACGGCAAGATGGTCCATGGCATCGGGCGCGCGGCGGCGCGGCGCATGCACGCCAAAATCACCGCAGACCCCGAGGAGTTCCTGCCTCCCGCCGCGCTGGCCCTGTATCACGCGGTGGGCGGGCGGCTCGCGTTCGACTTCTCCCTGGACTACCGCAAGCTCGGCGACCGATTCGTGGATCGGCTGCGCGGCGAGGTGCGGCCGGTGATTCCGTCCGTGCCCACGGGGCGGCTGGTCGATCTGTTCCTCGGGACGGGCTGTGTCCCGCTCCGCCGCGTGGACGCCGCACAGCCCACCCCCGGGATGGGCCAGGTGCTCTGCGCGACACCGAATACGCTCTCGGTCGGTCAGCACATCGCCGACCTCTCGCCGCTCGACGGGCGCGGCCGCATCCAGACCGGCCCGGAGGCCGTCCCGCTGACCAATGAGAACGGCGCCTATATATGTGAGGTGACCGCGATCGGGCGGCTGCTGGCGATGCTCGCCCACGCTCCCGCCCCCGCGGACGGCGGCGGCGTTCTCACCCTCAGCGTCCTCAACACCCGCGACCCGGGAAACCACAAGATCCACCGGATGAGCTGGTCGGCGGGCGAACTGGTCACGGCACTGCTGCCCTATCTCCGGCCGGATTCCTGGTCGCGCCGGCCCCTGGTGCACTGGGCCTCGGTGACGGACGGCGAGTCCTCCGCGGCCATCGGCTCCACCCCCGACACCCTGGCGCGTCAGGGTTTCCTGGCCGACCTCAGGGCGCGGATCCGGCGGTCGTCCTCGCCGCGCCGCCGCGAGGAGATCATCGCGGGTGAGCTGGAGCGCATCCGGATGCGGGTGCAGAACGCCGACGCCGCCAAGGCGCCCCTGCTGTTCCTCTACGGCCCGGGCGACTACGACAGCCACCGGGCCTCCGGCCTGCCCGCGCCGGACGGCACCAGCGCGGCGTCGGACGGAGTGAACCACCAGGCGTCCGACACCGCGCTCTCGCAGAGCTGCTTCCTGAACTGATCGGGCGACCGGTCCCGCCAGGCGGCCAGTTCCGCTCAGCCGACGAGTCCCGCTCAGCCGACGAGTTCGGCGATGATCCGGGCGGCGGCCTCCGGGCGGTATTCGCTGCGAAGCCGACCGGCGACGTCTTTCGCGGCCAGCCGGTAACCGCCGTCCGTGAGCAGGCGCTGGAGTTCCTCTCCGAGAGCAGCCACGGACGCGTCGAGTCGAAGGCGACGGCCCGTCCTGGACCGGCGACGAGAACTACTACCGACGCGTTCTCGACACATACCTCTGGGAAATCGACCAGATGAGCCCGAGTGCGGCCGTCGGCAGGTTCGCCGTCCCCGGCAACGGGGTGGACCATCTGCGTGAGGTGCTCCGGGCGATCCGGCCCCATCTCGCCAAGGGCGGCATCGTGGCTTTCGATGAGCTCGGGCATCCCCGGTGGCCCGGGGTGACCGCCGCGATCCGCGAGACCCTCGGCCTCGACCATATGACGCTGCGGCAGCTCCCGTTCCGCGAGCAGCCCGTGATCTACCTGAAGTGGGGCGAGTGAGCCCCAGGCGCCGGGCGGGGCGAACGGAGCGTCAGGCGGGGCGCAGCCGGCGGGGCAGCGACGCCACCACGATCTCGTAGGACTGCCCGAGCAGTTCGCGCACCTCTTCGGCCTCCAGGCCCCCGCTCAGCAGCACGGTGACCCAGTGCCGCTTGTTGAGGTGGTAGCCGGGCAGCACGGTGTCCGGGTGCTGGGCGCGCATCGCGAGGACCTCGTCGGGCGGCAGCTTCACGCTGACGCGAGGCGGTACCGCGCCCTCGCTGAGGATCGCGAAGATCTTGCCGCCGACGCGGTAGACGGGCGGTGAGTCGCCGAAGGGGAAGTCCTCGGCCGCGCCGGGCAGGGCGAGGCAGTGCGCGGTGACGTCGTCGGGTTTCACGGTGCGAGCCTATCCACGGGCGGTGGCATCCGGAGGGCTATCGGGGCCGGACGCCGACGGCGATGAGGCTGCTGGCGTCGAGGTGGGAGTGGCCGGCGGCGGCCATGTCGGCGTGCAGCCGGTCCCGGACGCGGCCGAGCTGCTGTTCGTCCATGCCGAGCACAAAGCGGCGGGGCGCGGCGCCGAGCAGGAACATCCAGGCGTCGTCGCCGAGCAGCGGGACGCGGTAGTCGACCCGGTGCACCGCGACGTCCACGAGGCCGAAGGAGCGCAGCCAGGCGGCGAGTCCGTCGGCGGAGTCCACTCGGGTGCGCGGGTCGGGGGCGGTCGGCGGTGCGGGCAGCGGGCGGATCGCGGAGGCGGCCTCGCGGGCGCGGCGGACCATGCTGTCCATTCCGCCGCCGACCCAGGTGCTGAGGGCTATCCGGCCGCCGGGGCGCAGCAGTTTCACCAGATGCCGGGCCCCGGCGTCCATGTCGGGGAAGAAGAACACGCCGTAGCAGCACTGGACGAGGTCGTAGGGGGCGTCCGCGCGCCATGCGGTGACATCGCCGCGGTGGAACCGCAGATGGGCGAGCCCTTGCCGGTCCGCCTCGGCCCGGCCCTGGTCCAGCAGGGCGCCGGCCATGTCGACGGCGTCGACATGGCCGGCGGCACCGACGGCGCGGGCGGCGGGCAGGGCCGACGCGCCGGAGCCGCAGCAGGCGTCCAGGACCCGCTCCCCCGGGCTGGGCCGGGAGACACCGGTGGCGAGCGCCCCCAGCGGCCCCCACAGCCGTGAGTACCAGGAGGCGAACTCGCGGCGGGTCTGGCTGAACAGCGCGCCCACCGGGAGGGTGGGCACGGCGGATATGACGGTCATGGTGTCTTCGAGTCCTTCCAGTTCCACCAACGGAGCTTCTCCGGCTCCCTGCCGCCCTCGGCGTAGTAGACGGCGCACCGGAAGACGTAGAGCATGCAGCGGTCCACATAAGCCCCCTGTTCGAGCATCAGCCGGTCGTACAGTTCCTCGGGGTCCTGGCCGACGAGTTCCTCGACGCGGTGGATGCCCATGCCGTGCAGGTCGCCCTCGACGGCCTTGCCGACGCCGGGGATCTGCCTCAGATCGCTCTCCATAGGGCCGCTCCTCACTCTCCCAACGCGCGGTCGCGCATCGCGAGCGACAGTACGAGAGCGAGCAGCAGAACGGGGACCGCGACGAAGAAGACGGTGCCCAGCGAGTCGGCGTACGCCTCGGTGAAGCCGTGCCGCAGGTCGCCGGGGAGTTTGTCGAGTGCGTCGGCGGTCAGGTTCGTCATGGACCGGGCGCTGTCGCCGGGCACGTGCCGGGGCAGTTCGGTGGCCAGCCGTGCGGAGAACACCGCGCCGAACGCCGAGATCCCGAAGGAGGCCCCGACCAGCCGCGCGTAGGTGACCGTCGCGGTCACCGCGCCGATCTGGGCGGGCGGTGCGCAGCTCTGCACGGCCACTATGAACACCTGCATCGACAGGCCGGAGCCGACGCCGAGCAGCACCGAGTACGCCACCACGAGGGGCCAGGGTGTGTCCGCGTCCATGGTGGACAGCAGATACGACGCCACCGCGGCGACGGCCATGCTGGCCACCGGGAACCAGCGGTATTTCTTGGTCTCGGCGATCCGGCGGCCGACCAGGGTGGAGGCGATGAGCAGGCCGAACATCATCGGGATCAGCAGCAGACCGGAGGTGACGGCCGACGCGCCCGAGGCGGCCTGGAGGAAGAGCGGCAGGAAGTTGACGGTGGCGAGGATCGCGAACCCGGCCAGCATGGTGATCGTGTTCGACAGGACGAAGGTGGAGTTGCGGAACAGGCTGAGCGGGATCATCGGTTCGGCCGCGCGCCGCTCCACCACGATCCACGCGGGGATGAGCACGACGATCGCGACGATCAGCGCGATACCGCGCGTGGACAGCACCTCGTCCAGGCTGCCGACGCGCCCCGCCAGCAGCGCCACACAGACCGACAGGGCCGCCAGCAGTGCCGCACCCGGGTAGTCGATCTTCGGTCGGCCGCGGGTGGCGGCGGTCGGCAGCAGGAACGCCACCACGGCGAGGGTGACCAGGCCGAGCGGCAGATTGACGTAGAACACCCAGCGCCAGCCGATCGCGTCGGTGACGGCGCCGCCGACGAGCGGGCCCGCGACGCTGGCGACGGCGAACACGCTGGTGGAGTACCCGGCGTACTTGGCGCGCTCGGCGGGCTCGAACAACTGGCCGATGAGGGAGAAGGAGGCGACGACCAGCGCGCCGCCGCCGATGCCCTGGATCACCCGGAAGGCGATCAACTGGCTCATGTTCCCGGCCAGTCCGCACAGCATCGACCCGGCGATGAACACCACGACGCCGCCGAGGTACACCAGGCGGTGGCCGAACAGGTCGCCGAGCTTGCCGCCGACGATGGTGGTGATGCTGAGCGTGAGCCCGTACCCGGTGAACACCCAGGCGAAGTGCTCGAGCCCGCCCACGTCGTGCACGACGCTCGGCAGTGCCGCGGCGACGACGGACTGGTCCAGGGTGGACAGCAGCATCCCGAGAAGGATGCCGCCGAAGACCCACAGCCGACGGCTGAGGCTTGGGGGGGCCGCCGCCGGGGCGGGCGCCGTCGTTTCAGCGGTCACAGGGCTACTCCCTTGGGGGGTTCGGCGGTCGCCGGGCCGGCCCAGTGGCGGGAAGGGGCCGGATCGGCGGACCGGGAGTCGAGCGGGCGGTCCTGGACGTAGGCGAGGCCCAGCCGCAGCGCGGTCTCGGCCTTGGCCAGTTCACCGCCCAGGTAGCCCGCGTGGGCGGGGTCGTCGGTGAGTCCGTGGGCGACGGCCGCGAGGGTGAGGGCGGTCGCGCTGCGGCTGCGCAGTTCATGCCCGCTCGCCAGGTCCTCGCCGTAGTGCCGGAGCACGATCCGGCCGGCCGGGCGGTCCAGGGAGATGACGAAGCAGCCGGCTCCGGCCGAGGCGATCGGCCGGACCCGGCCGACCGCGGCCAGCGGCACCAACCGGGGTGTGCTGGCCGCCAGTTCCTCCCCCAGGACACCGTCCCCACCCTGCACATCGCCCGCGTCGTCGGCGTGGCGGGGCAGGGCGTCGACGGCGGCCAGCACGGCGGCCGGGTCGTCCTGGCCGCGCAGGTCGTGGACGGCGATCCGGCGGCGGAAGGCGGCGACGACGGGCGGCCGCAGATTGGGGAGATGGGCCCGGTGGCCGTGGGCTCCGATGATGGTGCCGTCCGGGGCGGTGCCGTGGGCGGCCAGCGCCAGCAGGCTCTGGCCGGGGTGGAACAGCCGGGAGTCGTGCCCGCACACCACCAGATGCCGGACCGCCGGACGGGCGAGGGCTCCCCGGACGAGCTCCTCGATCCCCAGGTTGGCGGTGGCCAGCGGGGCCGCGACCGCCACCCGGGGATGGCCGGCCAGCCGCGCGGGCAGCGTGTGCGTGCGCAGCGTGCAGACCGCGACGTCGGCGGTCCGGTGGGTCACCACGTGGGGGCACCCCCGTTGTACGAGCGGGGCGCGCCGCCGGGGGTCACCGGCGGGAGGCTGGAGCTGATGGCGGTGACGTCCGCGCCGAAGCGGTGCAGCCGCATCCCGACGCGCAGTTGCTCGGCGCGGATGCGGTCGATGCAGGAGCGGAAGCGGGCCTCGATCTGCTCCAGTTGGCGGCGGCGCTTGGCGTGGTCCAGGCGGTCGGTGAGGACGTCGTCGAGGTTCTCCATGAAGAACTCGTGGTTCTGCCGCCCCATGTCCTGGCGGGTCTCGTGCAGGAAGTCCTTGAACCGCTCCAGGACCTCCATCGCCCCCGGAAGGGCGTGGAAGCGGCGGTAGAGCCGGGAGACGAAGGTCTGCACGACGACGTTGAACGTCTCGAACTCGAACACCGCCGACTGATCGGTGATGACGCCGCGCTTGTGGTAGTCCTCGTCGTTGTAGAGCGAGGCGAAGTGGACGGCGAGCCGCTCGACCCGCTCATCGCTGTGGCGGTAGTCGTAGGGGTCGAGGTTGTCCTCGTATCGGTCGCCGAGCAGGCCGTCGTCCGCGAGCTTGCGGGCGATGGAGGTGCCCGGGTAGACCTCCAGCCGCTCGGTGAGCCGGCGCAGGTTGTGCCCGGCGTGCTCGCGCAGGAAGTCGGCGTTCCGGGTCAGGGTCTCGACCGTGGCGTAGGGGTGGAACGGAATGAACCCCATGGCCAGATAGATGCCGTGCTCGCGCAGCAGCCGGATGATGGTGATGTTGTCCTCGACGGTGGCGCGCTTCTCCCACAGCAGCAGCTCTTCGGGAACGCCGGATTCGATGCCGACGTTGACCTTCTCCAGGCCGCTGCGGACGAGCAGGTCGAGCAGGTCGTGGTCCTCGGCACAGTCGGACCAGTTCTCGGCGCGCATGCAGACGTTGTAGTAGATGTCGAGGCCGCGGTCGAGGATGCCCTCGGCGATGGCGCGGACGCGTTTTTTGCCGACCCGGCCGCCGTCGGGGTCCTCGAAGGTGGAGTCGATGAAGTCGAAGGTGCGGAACCGGTGGTCGCGGACGAGCTGTTCCACCTCGTCCAGGACATAGCCGGGGCCGACCCCGCGCCATGCCTTGCCCGCCTGGACGCGGTTGCCGAGGTTGGGGGCCGAGCAGAAGGTGCAGCGGGCGACGCAGCCGCGGCTGGTGCTGACCCGGACGTACTCGAGCTTGTTGCCGTGGGCGATGAGCTGATCGCGGACCGGGTACGGCAGCACCTCCAGGTTGTGGACGAGCGGGCGGGCCGGGTTCTGCCGGTATCCGCCGTCCTCATCCCGGTAGCCGATGCCGGGGCAGCCTGCGATGTCCTCGCCGAGGGCGAGCCGCTGGGCGAGGTCCAGGATGATGGGCTCGCCCTCGCCGACCGCGACGATGTCGGCGTGCGGGTTGACCCGCAGCACATCGGTGCCGGTGAACGTCCCGGCGGGGCCGCCGCAGGCGATGACCACCTCGGGCATCTCCTTGCGCAGGGCCGCGCAGAACTCCACGCAGCTCGGCACGTTCAGGCTCATCAGCGTGAAGCACACCAGGCCCGGGGCGTAGGCCGCGATGGCGTCCACGACCTCCTGGTGGCGGCCGTGCTCGGCCTCGCGGATCTCGCAGGAGAAGCCCGCAGCGCGCAGCGTCGCGGCCATATAGGCGACGCCGAGGTGCTCGGGGGACATCACCAGGTCGCCGTCGAGCAGGATCACGAAGCTCACCCGGAACGCGGCCGGGTCGGTGATCCTGGCGTCGAGCGCTATCTCGAAGTGCCCCGGCTTCTCCCGGGGCTGGAGCCCCAGCTCTTTCCCGGACGTCAGCATCGGATGTCCTCCTCGTTCCCAGGCCGCATGACCCGCACGTCGGTGCCCTCGGTTCCGGGTGGCGGGTCGATGCCCAGGGAGGCCAGGACGGTCGGCGCCACGTCTCGCATATGCAGGGGGTCGGTGCCCTGGTCGCCCCGGCACCAGAAGGTGGCGTCGGGGCGGGTGTGGGTGCCGGTCAGCGGGGCGTCCCCGATGAGCTGGTCGGTGGCCCAGGCGCCCCGGATCTGTACGCCGGGGGCGGGCATCACGACCAGGTCGGGGGCGTGGTCCGCGTACGGTCCGGCGTAGGTCTTCGGCCCGGAGAGCACCTCGGAGACGACGGGGGTGCCGGGGCCGCCCTCGGCGATCCGGCCGTCCTCGGTGAGCCGCAGGGCGAGCAGCCGCGCGGTGAGTTCGCCGGGGTCGGTGGGCGGTCCGCCGCGGGGGAAGCGGTCGGCGGTGTTGAGGTGGATACGGCCGGGGTCGAGCGCGAACGCCCGGGTGCGCTCGTCGATCTCCTCCAGGGACTCGGCGCCGGGCGGCAGTGCGAGATACCCGGCCCGCCGCAGCCAGGCGTTCAGATAGAACTGGGTGTGCGCCGGGCCGAAGCCGTGGTCGCTGACGAGGAACAGCGCACCGTCCCCGGCACGGTCGGCCAGCTCCGCCACGGCCTCGTCCACCCTTCGGTAGAAGTCGAGGACGCGCCCGTGGAGCCGGGCGGCGGGGTCGGTGAGCGAACTCCACAGGAAGTGGTGGACGCGGTCGGTTTCGGTGATGACGCACACCGCCAGGTCCCAGCCGTCGGACAGGACGTGGGTGAAGGCGGCGCGGCGGGCGGCGAGGGCGGCCTCCGCCCGGTCCAGGAACCCGTCCGGGTCGGCGGTCACATCGCCGACCTCGACGTCGAGCTGGTAGTCCAGGGCGCGCAGCGGCCCGCGCAGCTCGGGCGGGTACACGGCGCGGTCGAAGTCGGGGGCCACGAAGCCGGACACCAGCGTGCCGCGCAGGGGCGGCGCGGGGTAGGTGCTCGGCACGTTCATGATCACGCTGCGGCCACCGTCGCGGTCGACCGCCTCCCACAGCGGCGGGGCCTTCAGATGGCCGTAGCCCGGGAAGTACGTGCGATAGGTGCCGGGCCGCAGGTCCACGAATCCGTAGATGCCGTGGGTGCCGGGGTCGGTCCCGGTGAGGAAGCTGGCCCAGGAGGTGGAGCTGATCTCCGGAACGGGCGCGCTCATGGCGCGCAGGCTCCCCTGCGGCAGCAGGCCCGCGGTCTTCGGCATGACGCCCTGGCCGGCCAGATCGCGCAGCAGCCAGTACGGGACGCCGTCCAGGCCGATCACCATCGCGCTCATCGCCGGTCCTCCCCCGCGATCTCGTCCACGATGCCCAGGCCGAGGATGCGGGCCGCGCCGTCGGTGAGCATGAAGCGGCCCAGCGGCGCGCACACCCGTACGTCGTCGCCGTCGGCGGGCCGGTCGAGCAGCACGGTCAGCTCGGCGACCTCGCTGAACCGGACCGGGCCCCGGTCGGTCGCGGCCGGGGCGCGCCGGGCGCTGTCCCAGTGGCGCTCCACCCGGGCGATACGGCCGGTCAGGTCGGCACCGGCCCGGCGCAGGGTGCACCGGGCGCCCTCGGCGAACCCGTCCTCGGCGGTGCACAGCACGCGCACCCGCCACCGGTCGCCGCGCAGCGGCCGCCGGTCGGAGGGTGCCAGCAAAGTGCCCGGCGCACAGGGCGGCCCGGACAGCACCAGCCCGATGTTGTCGCCGGTGGCGGCCGACTCCTGGGGCGGCTCCCCGAAGCGCTCGATGCGCAGGGCGGTGCGGGCGTCCTCGCCGGGTGCGACCAGCCGGTCCCCGGTGCGCAGTGCACCGCTGAGCACCCGGGCCAGCACCCGCCCTTCGACCACGTCCTGGGCCTCGACCCGCAGCGGCGCGCCGCCGTCGCCCCAGGGGGTCAGGTCGGCGAGGGTGTCGAGCAGCGGACGGCCCGCGTACCAGGGCAGCCGGGTACTGGCGGCGGTGACGTTGTCGCCGGTCATCGCGCTGACCGGGACGGCGGCCACCAGCGTCAGGCCGATCTCGTCGGCGAGTGCGGCCACCTGCCGGGCGGCGGTGTGGAATTCCGCTTCCGCCCAGCCGGCGAGATCCATCTTGGTGATGGCGCAGACGACGGCGGTGACGCCCATCATCGCCAGGACCCGCATATGCCGCCGGGTCTGCTCGGCGGCGCGCTCCCGGCAGTCCACCACGATCACGGCGGCCTCCGCGCGGGACGCCCCGGTCGCCATGTTGACGAGCAGTTCGGCGTGGCCGGGCACGTCGATCAGCACATACCGGCGGCTTCCGGTCTCCAGGACGGCGCTGGCGGTGTCGAGGGTGAACAGGTCGGCGCGCTCCTCGGTCAGCCCGTCGAGCAGGAACGCCAGCCCGCCGTCCGCGACGGGCACCTCCAGCCGGTCGGTGGTGACGCTGCCGGTGTCCAGCAGGAGCCGGCCGAGCAGGGTGGACTTGCCGTGGTCCACCTCCCCCACGAACGCAACCCGCAGGGTGTCGGCGTCACGGGCGGTGGCTGCGGGGGTCGGTCCCCCCTCGGGCAGTACGGGTGTCGTCACTGATGCCGCCTCACATATATCCGAGGGCGCGGAGCTTCTCCATCGCCGCCGCGTCTTCCTTGTCCTGCGCCCGGCCCGCGCGCTCGCCTTCGCGGGAGCGGCGGACCTCGATGACCACGTCGGTGACCGTCCCGGCGTCGCTGCGCACCGGCGAGCAGCAGCACTCGCAGCCGATCGACCGGTAGCGGTTCCCGCCGTTCGCGAAGTACAGGTCGGGGACGGGGATACCCTCCTGCTGCACGTACTCCCAGATGTCGATCTCCCGCCAGGAGAGCATCGGGTGGACGCGCATATGGCCGCCCTCGTCCACCGCGGCCTGCCGCAGGTCCCAGAATTCGGCCGGCTGGTTGCGGTAGTCCCAGCCGAAGGACCGGTCCCTGGGGCTGAAGACCCGCTCCTTGGCGCGCACTCCGTGCTCGTCCCCGCGGATGCCGAGCAGTACGGCGTCGTGTCCGCCGGCCTCCAGGGCCTCCTGGAGGGCGTTGGTCTTCAGGGCCGTGCAGCATTCGAGCTTGGTGGCGGCGGTGGGGCCCATCCCGGCCGCCAGCGCCTTCTCGTTGCGGTGCACCCGCAGGTCCAGGCCCCACTCGCGGGACCAGCGGTCGCGGAACTCGTACATCTGCCGGAACTTGTAGGAGGTGTCGATGTGGATGACGGGGAAGGGCACGTCCCCGAAGAACGCCTTGCGGACCAGCCACAGCAGCGTGGTCGAGTCCTTGCCCATCGACCACAGCAGGGCCGGGTTGGTGAACCGGCCGCGCACCTCGCGCAGCACCTGCACCGTGTCGTTCTCAAGGTCGCGCAGCGCCGAAGCCACTCACGTCACCCCTTTCGGAAAGAACCCCCACCACGAGGGGATGGCAGCCCCGGAACCGCCCGGGGAACCGGCCGTTCGGCTTGGTCAGGCCGATGGACAGAAAGCAGGGCCCCGCCAGGTCCGGCAGCGGCTCCTCCAGCGGCGCCGGGAACGCGCGGACCAGCCGGGCGTCGCGCACGATCCAGTCGTGCTCGGCGCCGGAGGCGTCGGTGAACTCCAGCCGCAGGAAGGAGCGGCCGCCGGTGGAGCGCCGCCCGTGGATCCGGCGCACCTCGGCGGCCACCAGACCGGCGCTGCGCTCGCCCGCGAACGCCTGCTCCACGGTCGCGTCGGCGGTGTCCTTGAGCAGGTGCTCGCGCATCGCGGGGTCGAGGGCCGGGCCGGCGGGCCGGGGCGGCGCGATGACGGCACGGTCCTCGGGGCGGGCGTCCGGCTCGGTGCTGGGGCCGAGGCCGATCCGGACGGGCTGGAAGAACGCGTAGGGACCCTCGGGGCCCACCTGTTCGGCGGTGACGGGCTCGGGGCGGATCCAGCGGCCGTCCAGGTCCAGGCCCGCGACGCAGGCGCCGCCATCGGCGTCGAGGGTCACCGCCAGGGGCAGGAGGGTGCCGGTCATGAGGCACCCGCCGGGGCCGGTCGGAGCGCGGGGGCGGTCAGGGCCGTACCGGGCAGGTCGGGGGCGGGGTCCAGGCCGAGCATCGCGAGCAGCGTCGGTGCGATGTCCGGCGGCCGGGCCGGGCCGCCGCGCCCGGCGGTGAACGCCGCGCCCGCCCCGGCCCAGTAGGAGTCGCGCCGGTGCCAGCCGCTCTGGAGCATCCGGTTGGTGCGGCCGGACCAGAACGGGTCGCCGAGCGGCAGATACCGCCAGTCGGCCGGGTCGAGTACGAGGTCGGGCGCGGCGTCGGCGGCCGGGCCTGCGTGCAACTCCTCGCGCGGGATGGCGCGGGTGAGGAACCGGGTGCCGGTCGCCGGGTTGATGTGCTCCTCCAGGACGGCGGCGACCTCGGCCAGCACGCGGGCGCGGTCGGCGGGGCGGACGGTGCCGTCCCGGTAGCGGCCCGCGAGGTTGAGGTTGACGCCCTGCGCGCCCTGCACCGCCTCGAACGCGGTCGTCCGCGACCAGTCGGGCGTGCCGTCCGGGCCGAGGGTGAGCAGCCCGGCCGCCGCCAGTACGTCGTTGACCGACCGGTAGGAGCGCAGCGGCCCGAATCCGATCTCGGAGAACGCCAGCAGGCTGGTGTGGTCGTCGAGCCGCTCCAGCAGTTGGCCGAGCACCCGGTCGGCCAGTTGGTAGGCGCGCAGCACCGCCTGGTCGGCCTCGGGGACCGGGCTGCCCGGCTCGGTCTCCTGCCAGTAGACGTGCGAGAGCCGGTCGATGGCGGTGAGGTTGAGGACGGTCAGGTCCGGGCGGTCACCGACCCGGCCGTCCAGCATCGCCAGGGCCGCGTCGGCGCGCTGCCGGTCGGCGTTCAGGACACCGGAGACGAACGGGTCCTTCGGGCCGCCGGTGAACCAGACGGTGACATCGTGCACCGGCCGCACCCCCTCGCGGGCCAGCAGCACCGGCAGATTGCGCGGATGGCATGCCCGCACGGTGGCCCGCATCGGATAGCTGAGGCAGTATCCGTCGACCGGCTCCACCGGATGGGTGCCGAACACGTTCACCAGCGCGATCCGGCGGCCCGTCAGCTCCGGCCGCCGCCACAGGAACGGGCGGCGGGCGGCGGATCCGTCGAGCACGACCGGCCGGTAGT
>NZ_JAHLEM010000592.1 GCF_018883605.1 Streptomyces niphimycinicus
GATGGGTGCCGAACACGTTCACCAGCGCGATCCGGCGGCCCGTCAGCTCCGGCCGCCGCCACAGGAACGGGCGGCGGGCGGCGGATCCGTCGAGCACGACCGGCCGGTAGTCGGGGGCGTGTACATCCCAGTAGGAGAAGCACCCGTGCTCATCGGGCGCGAATCCGGTGAACGCGCTGAACAGCCCGGGCGCCTCGTAGGGGACGAAGTCCGAGCGCAGCGGCCCGCTCGCGCCCAGCGCGCGCAACCGGTGCAGATGCGGCAGCCGCTCCGGGCCCCACCGGTCGATCAGCTCCGGGCACGCCCCCTCGGTGATCAGGACGACCGCCCGTGCCCGGGCGCTCATCCGCGCCCCCCGTCCGGACCGGCCAGCCGCAGCGCGGCGGCCGAGCCG
>NZ_JAHLEM010000593.1 GCF_018883605.1 Streptomyces niphimycinicus
CGCGCCCGGCACACCTGCCCCCGGCACGCCCGCCCCGGGTACGCCCGCGCCCGGCACGCCCGTGCCGGGTATGGGGTCGCAGCCCGGCTATGCGTATCCGCCGCCGCCCCCCGGTCAGCCGACCGTGGGTCCGGGCTATATGGCGGTGCTGCGCTACCGCGCGCAGGACGGTTCGGAGCAGCAACTGATCCGTCGTTCGGCGCCCGGCACGCCGCATCCGGAGTGGCAGATCCTGCATGAGCTGCGGGCGATGAATGTGCCGCCGCAGCAGGTGCTTGAGCTGCACACCGAGTTGGAGTCCTGTGATCTGCCCGGTGGCTACTGCGCCCGGATGATCCGGGAGAGCTGGCCGCAGGTGCGGATCAGCCATACCGCTCCGTACGGCCGTGATCACGCGACCCGGCAGCAGGGTGTGCGTCATCTGCTGGAGCACCAGGGCGAGCTGCATCAGGTGGCGGACGGCCCGGCCCGTCCGGCGCCGAACCGGGTGCCGCTGCCGCATCCCAGCCAGGTGCAGCCGATTCCGCCGGTGCCGCCGGAGGGGCTGGCGCATGAGCTGGGCCAGGCGTTCGGGCCGCAGGGCATCGTCCGCTTCGACCAGCGCGCGGTGTCGCGGATGGGCGTTCCGGAGGTGGTGGCGCAGACGCTGGTGTGGGCGGGGCTGCCGCTGGACTTCGGTCCGTTCTTCTGGGCGCAGGCGCAGGCGGGCCGTCCGGTGCCGACGCTGGCGGAGCTGGCGGCGGAGCGTGGCGTGCAGTCCGCGTCGGACGCGGGGTCGTACCTGGTCATGGGCAATGACTTCGGCCGTCAGCTCTGTGTGCAGTACGGCACGGCGAACATCGTGGCGGTGCCGCTGGAGGCGACGCCGCAGCCGACGCCGCCGCAGTTCGTGAACACCGGGCTGCCGGAGTTCGTGCGCTGCATGGCGCTGCTGGGCCGGATGTGGCGGCTGCGGTACGGGCTGACGCCGGACCAGGCGGGCCGGTGGACGGTGGACTTCCAGGCGCAGCTCGCGGGTCTGGATCCGGCGGCGCTGTCGGCCCCGGACAATTGGTGGGCGGTGCTGCTGGAGCAGATGTGGGACGGTCTGTTGTAGGTCCGTCCGCGCGGCTTTGACCGCGCGCACCGTAGGAACGGCGATCGAGGCGCCCGACCCCCGTGACGGGGGCGGGCGCCTCGTCG
>NZ_JAHLEM010000594.1 GCF_018883605.1 Streptomyces niphimycinicus
CGGTGCTGCTGGAGCAGATGTGGGACGGTCTGTTGTAGGTCCGTCCGCGCGGCTTTGACCGCGCGCACCGTAGGAACGGCGATCGAGGCGCCCGACCCCCGTGACGGGGGCGGGCGCCTCGTCGTTGTTGTCACCGGCGGCGGTCCCGGCCGGAGATTTGGGCGGAGTGTCGCGTTATGGGGGATGAGAGGCCATCTATAAAGATGTGCGCCGAAGCGCGTTGCATACCGGACAAAAGGGGTTCCAAGGATGGGCGCATCGGTGTCACGTCAGGGCTTCACCATCGTCGGCGGACGGGGCCGTGGCTACCGGCCCGCGCAGGTCGACCACTATGTGGCGGAGCTGTCCGAAGCGCGGGACGCGGCGTGGGAGCGTGCCGCGCGCCTCACCGTGCTGGCCAATGAGCTGTCCGCCGAGGCGGAGCGGCTGCGCGAGGTGATCGCCCAACTGGCCCCCCAGACCTATGAGTCGCTCGGCGACCGGGCCCAGCTCATCCTCATGGCGGCCGAGGAGGAGGTCGTCTGTCTGCGGGCGGCGGCCGAGGCGGTGGCGCAGGAGGAGTGGGAGGCGGCGCAGGCGGTGGCCCGTACGGTGCGGGACGCGGCCCGTGACGAGGCCGAGCGGGTCCGCGAGGCCGCCGAGGTGGCGGCGCGCGCGACCTTGGAGTCGGCCCAGGTGGATGTGGACGAGCTGCGGGCGGTCTCGCGTCAGGATGTCAAGGAGTGGCGGACCCAGGCGCTGGCGGAGCTGAAGGAGATGCGGCAGCGGGCCGCCGGGATCCTGGCCGAGCAGGAGCGGGAGCACGCCGAGCGGTGGGAGGCGGCGGGCCGTGAGCTGGCCGAGCGGGACAGCGCGATGACGGCCCGGCTGGCCCAGTTGGAGGAGTACGCCCAGGCGACGCTCGCCGACGCCAAGCGGGAGTACGGGATGGCCGAGCAGGCCGCGCGGCTGCGGCAGGAGGACGCGCAGGCGCAGGCGGCGGAGATCATCGCCCAGGCACGGGCCCGCGAGGAGCGCCTGGCGCGGGAGACGGAGCGGACGCTGCGCGAGCATGTGGAGCGGCGTGAGGAGCTCAGGGCGCATCTGGAGCATGTGCGCGGCAGTCTGGCGGCGCTGACCGGTAGGCCGGTGGCGGCGGAGGACGCCGCGGCGGCGCCGCGCCCCGAGTCCTGAGCGCACCGCCCGGAGACGGGGGTCGCCGGGGCCGGGGCCGGGCACCGTCCGGCCGGAGCGCCGCCGGCCCCGTCGGGATTCCGTACCGGCCTCAGGATTCCGTACCGGCCTCAGGATTCCGTCCCGGCCTCAGGCTTCCGTCTCGGCCTCAGGACTCCGTCTGGGCCTCAGGATTCCGCCCCAGCCTCAAGATTCCGTCTCGGCCTCAGGCTTCCGTCTCGGCCTCGGCTTCGGTGCGGACCGGGAAGCGGCGCGGGGCGAGGAACACCAGTACCAGCAGCGCCAGCAGCGCGGCGGTCGCCGAGCCCAGGTAGACGTGGTCGACGGCGGTGTCCACGGCCCGCCGCAGATAGTCGGCGGCCTGGTCGGTGAGGGTGCCGGGGTGTTCCAGGGCGCGGGAGACCGAGTCCAGGTCGTCGGGCAGCCCCGGCCGGATGGCGTCGGGGGCTTCGGTGAGCCGGGAGGCCAGGGTCGCGTTGGCGACGGCCCCGAAGAGCGCGGCCCCAAGGCTCTGGCCGACCTGGCGGCAGAAGAGGATCGAGGCGGTGGCGGTGCCGCGCTCGGCCCATTCCACGGACGACTGCACTCCGATGATCAGCGGCAGTTGGAAGAGCCCGAGGGCGCCCCCGAGCAGCAGCATGATCAGTGCGGGCTGCCAGGCGGCGCCCGGGTAGGGGAGGAGGGGGAAGGCGGCCAGGACCAGCGTGGCGGCGGCCATGCCGGTGATGGCGCAGCGCCGGAAGCCGACGCGGTTGTAGACGCGGCTGCTGAGCGCGGCCGCGATCGGCCAGCTCAGCGTCATCGTGGAGAGCACGAAACCGGCCGGTATGGGGCCGAGGCCCAGCACCGACTGGGCGTAGGTGGGCAGAAAGACGGTCGGGGCGATCATCAGCAGGCCGAGCGCGGCGAAGGCGAGGTTGACGGCCGAGATGGTGCGGCGGCGCCAGACCCAGCCGGGGATGATCGGTTCGGCGGCGCGCCGTTCGATCCATACGGTGGCCGCGGCGCATATGGCGGCGCCGCCGAGCAGGGTGAGTGACGGGGCGGACAGCCAGTCCCAGGCCACTCCGCCCTGGACGAGGGCGGTCAGCAGCAGTCCGCCGGTGAGGAAGACGCCGAGCGCCCCGGCCCAGTCGATCCGGGGGCGGCCCTCGTGGTGCCGTCGCTGTTCGTGCAGATGGCGGGTGATGAGCAGGAGGGCCAGGGCGCCGACCGGCAGGTTGATGAGGAAGATCCAGCGCCAGTCGGCGTAGCCGGCGAGTACTCCGCCGATCGCGGGGCCCGCCACCGAGGAGAGTGCCCAGACGGAGGAGAGCCTGGCCTGTATCTTCGGGCGTTCCTTGAGCGGGTAGAGGTCGGCGGCGACGACCTGGATGGTGCCCTGGAGTGCCCCGCCGCCCAGTCCCTGGACGATCCGGAAGGCGATGAGGGAGGCCATGTTCCAGGCGGCGGCGCACAGCAGTGAGCCGATGAGGAAGACGACGATGCCCGCGAGCAGGATGGGTTTGCGGCCGAAGGTGTCGGAGAGCTTTCCGTACAGCGGCAGGGAGACGGTGACGGCGAGCAGATAGCCGGAGAAGAGCCAGGAGAAGACGGAGAAGCCGCCGAGGTCGCCGACGATCTGCGGTACGGCGGTGGAGATGATCGTCGAGTCGAGCGCGGCCAGTGCCATGCCGAGCATGAGGGCGGCGGCGACGGGGCGGCGGCCGCGGGGGGTGGATGCGCCGGGGTGCGGCTGGGGTGCGGGGGGTTTGGGGTCAGCGTCCATCGGCCGTCGTGCGGTGCCGCCCACGGTGGCGCGCTCCCTTCGCCGGTACGCGCCGGCACGTGTTCCTGATGTTCGTGCGGGGGACTCCCGTACGCACGATTCTTGTACGACCCACGATTCCATGGCGGGACAGGCTGGGGGAAGAACGCATCCGGGCTGTCCAGAAGGCCCGGCCCCAGCCTGACGTGGCGGAAGGGCGCAGAATTTACCCCGAGTCCGGGTCGATCCCAGGACTCACTCCCCTAGGGGATGCCCACCCTGTACTCCTACTCCCGGTTCGTCCGGGCGGATGAGGAGCCCGCCGTCCCGGCTTCATAAGGTTGCTACGGGCTGCGCGACCGAGGGGGTGGGGCCAGCCCTACCGCTGAGAGGGAGTCCTTCCCCATCGCGGAGGTTCCCGGATCACGGCAATCTTGATGCCGTGATCGGGGAGCGAACATCGCCGATCACTTACTGAAGGAGAACGAGTGTGACTACGGCTGTATCGATTCCCAGGACCGGGGGCAGCGGAGGACATACGGCCGTCGCCGCCCGTGCACGTCAGGTGGTCAAGGCGTATGGCTCGGGGGAGACCCGGGTGGTGGCGCTGGACCAGGTGGACGTGGACATCGCGCGTGGGCAGTACACCGCGATCATGGGCCCGTCCGGTTCCGGCAAGTCGACCCTGATGCACTGCCTGGCCGGTCTGGACACCGTCAGCTCCGGGCAGATCTTCATCGACGAGACCGAGATCACCGGGCTGAAGGACAAGAAGCTCACCAAGCTGCGCCGGGACCGGATCGGCTTCATCTTCCAGGCGTTCAACCTGCTGCCG
>NZ_JAHLEM010000595.1 GCF_018883605.1 Streptomyces niphimycinicus
TGATGCACTGCCTGGCCGGTCTGGACACCGTCAGCTCCGGGCAGATCTTCATCGACGAGACCGAGATCACCGGGCTGAAGGACAAGAAGCTCACCAAGCTGCGCCGGGACCGGATCGGCTTCATCTTCCAGGCGTTCAACCTGCTGCCGACGCTCAGCGCGATCGAGAACATCACGCTGCCGATGGACATCGCGGGCCGTAAGCCCGACCGGGCCTGGCTGGACCGGGTGGTGGAGACCGTGGGCCTGTCCGGCCGGCTCAAGCACCGTCCGAACCAGCTCTCCGGCGGTCAGCAGCAGCGCGTGGCGGTGGCCCGCGCCCTCGCCGCCCGTCCCGAGATCATTTTCGGTGACGAGCCGACCGGAAACCTGGACTCGCGGGCCGGTGCCGAGGTGCTGGGCTTCCTCAAGCGGTCGGTGGACGAGCTGGGCCAGACCATCGTGATGGTCACCCATGACCCGGTCGCCGCCTCTTACGCCAACCGGGTGCTGTACCTGGCCGACGGCCGGATCGTCGACGAGATGTACAACCCGACGGCCGATCTGGTCCTGGAGCGCATGCTGCGTCTATCGCCGGGGGGCGACCCCCGGACCCCCGAGGACTTCGACGCGCGAGGACGGGTGTCATGACCGTCCTCAAGACCTCACTGCGCAACTTCGTCGCCCACAAGGGGCGGATGGCGCTGTCCGCGATCGCGGTGCTGCTGTCGGTGGCGTTCGTCTGCGGCACGCTCGTCTTCACCGACACCACCAACGCCACGTTCGACAAGCTCTTCGCGAGCACCGCCTCCGATGTCACGGTCAGCCCGAAGGGCGCCAGCGACAACGACACCCGGCAGGGCCGGATCCGTTCGCTGCCCGGTTCGGAGCTGGCGCGGCTGAAGCAGGTGGACGGCGTCAAGTCGGTCATCGGCGACGCCACCAGCCAGTCGATCACCGCCGCCGACCGCAACGACAACAGCATCGGCGCGGACTCCGGCGCCCCGACCATCGGCACCAACTGGGACCCGACCGATACGCGCTCGGTCCAGATCACCTCCGGTCATGCGCCGCGCGGCCCGACCGAGGTGATGGTCGACGCCGACACCGCGAAGAACAAGAAGCTGAAGCTGGGCGACGAGATGCGGATCATCGCCATCCCCGGCGAGTTCCGCGCGAAGATCGTCGGCATTGCCACGTTCCAGGTGACCAACCCCGGCGCCACGCTGGTCTTCATGGACACCGACACCGCGCAGCGCAAGCTGCTCGGCGCTCCCGGGGTGTACTCCAGCTATCAGCTCACCGCCCAGCCGGGCGTCAGCCATGAGCAGCTCAAGAAGAACGTGGTGGCCGACCTCGGCACCGCTGTGAAGGTGCAGACGAAGGCCGAGTCCAGCAAGGAGGCCGAGGACGACATCGGCTCGTTCCTGGACGTCATGAAGTACGCGATGCTCGGCTTCGCCGGGATCGCCGTCCTGGTCGGCATCTTCCTGATCGTCAACACCTTCTCGATGCTGGTCGCCCAGCGGACCCGTGAGATCGGCCTGATGCGGGCCATCGGCTCCAGCCGGAAGCAGATCAACCGGTCGGTGCTGATCGAGGCGCTGCTGCTGGGCGTCGTGGGCTCGATCCTCGGTGTGCTCGGCGGCGTCGGCCTCGCGGTCGGCCTGATGAAGATCATGGGCAGCGCGGGTCTCCACCTGAGCACCGACCAGCTCACGGTGAAGCCCACCACGCCCATCATCGGCATCGGCATCGGCGTCATCGTCACCGTCATCGCGGCGTACATCCCCGCCCGCCGGGCCGGGAAGATCTCCCCGATGGCTGCCCTGCGCGACGCGGGCACCCCGGCGGACAGCAGGGCCGGCTGGATCCGCGGCGTGATCGGCACCCTGCTCACCGCGGGTGGCGCGGCGTCCCTGGTGGTCGCCGGGAACGCGGACAAGGCGGTCGACGGCTCGATGTTCCTGGGCGTCGGCGTGGTACTGACGCTCATCGGCTTCATCGTCATCGGCCCGCTGCTGGCCGGTCTGGTGGTCCGCGCGCTGGCCACCGTCGTCCTGCGGATCTTCGGTCCGGTCGGCCGGCTGGCCGAGCGCAACGCGCTGCGCAACCCGCGGCGCACCGGCGCCACCGGCGCGGCCCTGATGATCGGCCTGGCGCTGGTCGCCTGTCTGTCGGTGGTGGGCTCCTCGATGGTCGCCTCGGCCACCGATGAGCTGGACAAGTCGGTGGGTGCGGACTTCATCATCCAGTCCGACATGGGCCAGCCGATCACCGAGGGGATCGAGAAGTCGGTGCGCCGGGCCAAGGGTCTGAAGCACATCAGCGAGGCCAAGAACATCGAGGGCGCCAAGGTCACCCTGCCGGACGGCAAGACGGTCACCAAGGACCTCTCGGCCGCCAGCCCGACGTACGCGGAGGACCTGCGCACCCCGGTGGTCGAGGGTGATCTGGCCGCCGCGTACGGCAAGGACGCCATGTCGGTGCCGGAGGGCTTCGCCAAGGACCACAAGGTGAAGAAGGGCGACACCCTGACCGTCGCCTTCAAGGAGGGCCGGACCGCCAAGCTGACCGTGGCCGCGATCACCTCGGACGACGTCAGCCTCGACAAGGGCGCGCTGTACCTCAACATCGCCACCGTCGAGAGTCATGTCCCCGCCAAGCTGATCCCGGCGGACGTCATGATCCTGGCGCAGGCCAAGGACGGCCAGGAGGACGCGGCGTACGCCTCCCTCAAGGCCCAGTTGCACCACTACCCGTCGGTGAAGGTGCGCGACCAGACCGACTACAAGCAGGAGGTCAAGGACCAGGTCGGTCAGCTCCTCAACCTGGTCTACGGCCTGCTGGCGCTGGCGATCATCGTCGCCGTGCTCGGTGTGGTGAACACCCTGGCCCTGTCGGTGGTCGAGCGGACCCGGGAGATCGGCCTGATGCGTGCCATCGGCCTCTCCCGCCGCCAGATGCGCCGCATGATCCGGCTGGAGTCCGTGGTCATCGCGCTCTTCGGCGCGCTGCTGGGGCTGGGGCTTGGCATGGGCTGGGGAACCACGGCCCAGAAGCTGCTGGCGCTGGAGGGTCTGAAGACCCTGGAGATCCCGTGGCCGACGATCATCACGGTCTTCATCGGCTCGGCCGTGGTGGGTCTGCTCGCGGCGCTGGTCCCGGCCTTCCGGGCGGCGCGGATGAATGTGCTGAACGCGATCGCCACGGAATAGCCGAAGCCAACGGGGGAAATGAGGCCCGCTGCCCTTCCATGGGGGGATGGGCAGAAGGCCGACCGGCCCGGTGTGCGACGGGGGAGCGCACCGGGCCGGTCATGTCTGGCGACAGGCACTCAGCTCAGTTGTTGCCCCACGGGTCAGTGATCTGCGCGGTGTCCCTTGTGCCGTCGGGGTTGGTCCACTGACAGATCTCCCCGACGACATTGATCGGGATGACTATGCCTCCAGAGGCCCGACATTCGGCCCTGGTGAGCGGAGGGCGGCCATCGGCCTGGGCCGTTCCGCCGATTCCCAGCGTGATGGCGAGGGCTCCGAGGGTGGTTGCCGCGGCTAACGCAAGGCGACGAGAGCGCATGTCCGTACACTCCGATCCGGTGGACTTTCCCCCTCAACGAGAAAGCTGGCCGGACGAACTCGAGGAATTCACTAGAACTGTTACCGCGCGGTGCGGATACGGAGGCGCGCCGATGCATTCCGGACACAGCAATACCGCCCTCCAGGCGCGCCCGCAGAATTCCGGCGCAATGTCAATGTATTCGTCGCCGATGGCCGATTCTCCGCGGATTGACCGCTCCGCGGATTGACGCACCGACCCGCTCGGCCGCTGGTCCGGTGGTTTGACTTGGAGTGCGCTCCAACTCCTAGCGTGATCGTCACGACCACGAGGGAGGTACCCGATGTCCGAACTGCCCACCCGTCGCCTGGGCGCGCTGACCGTCGCGGCCCAGGGCCTGGGCTGCATGGGAATGAGCCACGGCTACGGCGCCTCGGACGACGCCCAGTCGATCGCCACCCTCCACCGCGCCCTCGACCTCGGCGTCACACTGCTGGACACCTCCGACTTCTACGGCGCCGGGCACAACGAGGAACTGCTCGGCCGGGCCCTGGCCGGACGCCGGGAGCGGGCGGTTCTGGCCACCAAGTTCGGCTTCGCCAACCAGCTCGGGGAGCCGACCGCGATCCGGGGCGACGCCGCCTATGTCCGCCAGGCGTGCGACGCGTCGCTGCGGCGGCTCGGCGTCGACCACATCGACCTCTACTACCAGCACCGCGTGGACCCCGGCGTCCCCATCGAGGAGACCGTCGGGGCGATGGCCGAGCTGGTCCGGGCGGGCAAGGTGCGCCATCTCGGCCTGTCCGAGGCGGGCGCGGACACCATCCGCCGCGCCCACGCGGTGCACCCCATCGCGGCGCTGCAAAGCGAATGGTCGCTGTGGACGCGGGACCTGGAGCACGAGATCGCCCCGGTCTGCCGCGAACTCGGCATCGGCCTCGTGCCGTTCTCCCCGCTCGGCCGCGGCTTTCTCACCGGCCGCTACACCTCGACCGAGGGCCTGCCGGAGGACGATATGCGCCGCACCCAGCCCCGGTTCGCCGACGGCAACCTCGAAAAGAACCTGGCCATCGTCGGGAAGCTGAACGAACTGGCCGCCGAGAAGGGCGTCACCGCGGGCCGGCTCGCCCTCGCCTGGGTGCAGCACCGCGGCGACGACGTGGTCCCCATCCCGGGCACCCGGCGCCAGAAGTACCTGGAGGAGAACCTGACCGCCGCCACGATCGAGCTGTCGCCCGCGGAGCTGGCCGCGATCGACGCCGCCGCCCCGGCCGACGAGGTGGCCGGCACCCGCTACGACGAGAAGAGCCTGGCCTTCGTGGGCCGCTGACCGCCAGGGTGGTTCAGCGGGCATGAAGGCGGATCGGCGGGCGACCGATGAGTTTCGCGGTGCCCCGGGGTCTCAGGTGGTGAACGCATCACCCCAAGGGAGGTCACCATGTCCGAGACCGCGAAAGGCACCCGGCTCGCCGAGGTGGGCCGGGTGGCCGTCACCGTCGCCGACCAGGACCGGGCGCTGGACTTCTATGTGGGCACGCTCGGCTTCGAGAAGCGTGCCGACATCCCCTTCGGCGACGGTCACCGCTGGATCGAGGTGGGCCCGGCGGGCGCCCGGACCGGGATCGCGCTCGTCCTGCCCCGCGAGGGCGGCCAGGGGCCGGGCTACGCGACCGGCATCATCCTCACCTCGGAGGACATCGACGCCGACCACGCGACGCTGCGCTCGCGCGGCGTCGACACCGACCCGGAGGTCCAGCGGTGGGGTGCCCCGGTGCCGCCGATGTTCAGCTTCCGGGACGGGGACGGCAACGCGCTGATGGTCGTCGAGAACGGCTGACGGCAAGCGGGCGGGAGCCGGTTGCCGAGGACCGGTAGCCGAGGACCGGTAGCCGAGGACCGGTTGCCGTGAGCCGGTGGAAGAGCCGGTCCGCGACGGGGGTCGGACCGGCTCTTCCACCGGCTCACGGCTACGACGCATGGCGGCCGATGCGCTCGGCGCGGGCGCGCAGCAGAAGCCCGATCCAACTGCGGTAGGGCCGCCAGCCGTCGGCGATCCCGGCCAGTCGGCCGATGTCGCCGCAGGCGGTCTCGTCGAGGCCGTACGCGGTGGCGATGGCCGCGTGCAGCCGCGGTTCGTGGTGCGGGAAGACATCGGGGTGCCCGGCGCCGCGGATGAGGATGAGTTCGGCGGAGAACGGGCCGATGCCGGGGAGGGTGCGCAGCGCCGTGAGGGCGTCGTCCACCGGCGTCGCGCGCAGCCGTGCGGCGTCGAGTTCGCCTGCGTCGGCGGCCTCCGCCAGCGCGTGCAGCCGCTCGATCTTCACCTCGGTCAGGCCGGGGATCCGGGTGATCGCGCGCAGCACCGGCGGGGTGGGGAAGGCGTGCAGGGTCCGGCCCGCGACCTGCACCGCCCGTCCGTACCGCTCGGCGAGGCGGGCCTTGATGGCGGCGGCCTGGGTCATGCGGATGCGGTGGCCGATGACCGCCCATACGGCGGCTTCGTAGGGGGAGTGGAAGCACACCGGCCGCAGGCCCGGAAATTCCGCCATGAGCCCGGCCACCACGGGGTCGGCGGCGAGTGCGGGGAAGCCGCTTCCGTCGACGTCGAGCGAGAGGATGCGGGCGAGCTGGGCCCGGACGGCCTCGTCCGGCCAGGACCCGGACTCGGTGGATACGGGCCCGGCCCCGGCGGACGCGGGGTCCGCCGGGGAGCCGTCCAGGTCGCCGTCCGGTACACCGGGATGGACGGTGAACTCGGCCCGTACCGTGCCCGCCGCACCGTCCGCCGTCTCCTCCTGCCGCACCGCGGCGGCCACCGTCGAGTGGCCGTCGTCGGCGGGAAAGGCCAGGCGGAGCACCTCGTGCGCGGTGCCGGAATAGCAGGCGGGGGTGAAGTCCTCCAGGAAGCGGACGCCCGCCGCCAGCGAGAAGGGACCGGCCGGGGTGAGGGAGACGGCGGTCACGGTCAGCCTCCGTGCGCGGTGATGGCGTAGCCCTCGGGGCCGATGAAGGTGAACGTGCGGCCGAAGGGGCTGTCCTGCGGCGGGGCGACGATCGTCACCCCGGCGTCGGCGAGCTGGTCGTGCAGCGCCTGGGCGTCCGTGGTGCGGAACCACAGGGCCACGCCGAGACCGGGCCGTGCGACACCGTCGAGGTCCACGCCCGGCAGCGGCTCGCGGATGGCGAACGGGATCGGTTCGGTGGCGAACACCACGGCGCCGGGGGGCGAGGCCGGTGCCCGCCGCAGTCCGAGGTGCTTCTCGCAGAAGGCGGCCGCCGCCTCGACATCGCGTACCTGCAAGGCGATGAAGTCGGGGCCGTGGGCGGTGGCGGTCATGGGTCCTCCCCAGGTTGTTTGATGTCAGGACTTTGACATTCCCGGACTGTACGCACGCCCTCTCCCCCTGTCAAAATCCTGACATGGAAGACCGGACTCCCGTGGCCCCGCCGCACCCCGCCCACGACGTCACCGAACATGTGGGATACCGCCTCAAACGCGCCGCCGCGGCGCTGCGCGGCGCCATGGACAAAGCGCTGCGCGAACGCGGCCTGACGGTGCCGCAATACGCCTGCCTGGAACTCCTCGACGAGCGGCCCGGCCTGTCCAACGCCGAACTCGCCCGCGGCACCTTCGTCACCCGGCAGTCCATGAACGTCGTTCTGCGCGGCCTCCAGGAGGCCGACCTGATCACCCGGCCCGCCACCACCGACCACGGCCGCGCCCTCCCCGCCCACCTCACCGAGGCCGGCCGCGAACGGCTCCACGCGGCCCGGTCCGCCGTCTACGCCATCGAGCGGACGATGGTCGACGCCTTCCCGCAACGGCGCCTGGCCGCCCTCCTCGCCGACCTCGACCGCATGGCGGAAGCCCTCGGCGGCTGACCGGCCTCAGTCGCGGGGCAGCAGGGTGCCCAGGGGGCCGAGGTCCAGGTTGAGGTCCTCCGGCGTCAGTCCGTGCTGGTCGCACAGCTCCGCCATGCGCTGATCGAGCAGCATCAGCGTGGTGCCGATGCGCTCGATCTGGCCGTCGGTGAGGCCGCCCGCGTCGATACGGCGGATGGCCTGGCGCTCCATCAACTGGCGGAGGAGTTCGACGACCGTCAGCACGAGGGCCGCCAGGTCGCGGCCGACCGAGTCGCGGTCGATGTCGAGGTGGGTGGGGGCCGAGGGCGTCGGGGGCGTCGGGGGCGTCGGCGGGCTCATAGCGGGCCGCTGTCGGTCCACGGGGCCGGGACCCGCTCGTTGACCGAGGAGAGCAGGGCGTGCAGGGAGAGGCGGACGAGGGGGACCTCGGCGATCGCGATGACCAGATCGCCGGTGACGACGACGCCGGTGGCGAGCACCCGGTCGAGGAGGTCCACGAGAGGGACCCCGAGCGGTCCGAGGGCCTCGGCGGGGGTGGCTCCCCACGCGGGGGCCTCCTTGCGGGCGATGTCGGCGGGGGCCGCTTCCCATGCCGCTTTGGCCGGGGCGGCGTCCCAGGCGGCCCTGGTCATGGGGACATCCCTCCGTCGGTAGGCCCTCCGTCGGTAACCCCTCCGTCGGCGAAGGAGTACGGCGCCCATGGCCCGGAGAGCTCGATCTGGACGTCCGTCTCGTCGCGGCGCAACGACGCGAGGGCGGCGCGCAGTTCGCGCTCCCGGCCCAGGTCGAGGAGGTAGGCCGCGTTCAGCACATGGGTACGGTGCTTCCCGGTCACCTCGACGCCGTGCGGCCGCAGCCGGCGCGCGGCCACGGCGAGGCTCCGGACGGCGATGTCCACTCGCTCGGCGGCCCGCAGCGTCAGGGTGTGGTGCTGTTCGCGGCTCCGCTGCCGGGTGCGGACGCGGTCCAGATACGCGCGCCCACTGGCGGGGCCGTCCGCCGGGGTGGCTTCCCGGGCGGCTTCCGGCGCGGGCGGCGGTCCCGTGGGGGCGTAGACCTTGACGCCCCATTCGGCCCGGCCCGTAATCCGGTCCAGCGCGGTCAGGAGGGACGTCTCCCGCTCGCCGAGGGCCTCGCGGGCCCGGCCGTCGTCGAGATAGAGGGTGGCCAGCGGCAGCGGAACGGTGGGGGCCAGCGCCGATGCCGCCGTGATCACCGTGTGGTGGGCGCGGGCGCAGCGCTCCAGCTCATCGCGGTCGGACAGCCGCCGCCGCAGCGCCTCCTCGCCGAACCCGGCCGCGGGCACGTCCTGGACCACGGCGGTGAGCGGGCCCGCCGCGAGCGTACGGACGGGGGCGCCGGTGCCGAGCCCGGGGAGCGCCGCCAGCGCCGTGAGGGTGCCGCCGCGGCAGACCGCGAAGGCGTAGGTGAGGGTGGGGGATTCGGGCGGGGTCATGTGTCCGCGCCCTGCTCGGCGGTGGCGGCGCCGACCGCGCTCAGCGGCTCATCGGAGTCCATCCGCGATTCCAGGGCGTGGAGCCGTTCGCGCAGTTCCGCGTTCTCCTGGGCGAGGGCGTCCTTCGCGGCGCGCGAGGAGAGGGCGGGGTCGGTCTCCCACCAGTCGATTCCGGCCTTGCGGGCGGTGTCCACGGAGGAGATGAACAACCGCAGCCGGATGGTGAGCAGTTCGATGTCCAGCAGGTCGATCTTGATGTCGCCGGCGATCACGATGCCCTTGTCCAGGACGCGTTCCAGGATCTCGGCGAGGTCGGAGGGGTGCCGGTCGCCGGTCACGGAAGGGGGGTACACCAGGTCGCGGTCAGTCATGGCGGCTCACCCTTGCCACTCCTCCTCGGCTTCGGCTGCCCGACCGCTCCAGCAGGTCCAGCAGCCGGTCCTCCTCGCGGTCGAACTCCTCGGGGCCGATCGCCCCCGACTCCAGGGCCTCGTTGAGCGCGGCCAGCCGGGCGCGCAGCACCGACGGATGGCACAGCTCCTCCTCCGCGACGTCCCGTACGCGCTCGGCGACCCACACCACCCCCCGCACCGGCGCCAGCGGGAAGAGGACGACCTGGCTCAGCACCCCCATGTCAGACCTGGCCTTCCGCGAAGCTGTAGCAGGGCAGCGGCCCGGTGAGCAGCAGCTCGACCCGGTCGCGGTGGCCGGCCGCGAAGCGCTCCACCACACCGTGGAACCGCCGCTCCGCGCGCCGGTCCAGCAGGAACGACACGTTGAGCACGCATCCCTCGACCTCCGGGCCGTGCACCTTGGCCTCCGCCACGGCGGACAGCTCCGCGAGCACCGCGGCCGCGGCGGCGGCCGCCCTGCGCCTGAGCCCGCGCGCCAC
>NZ_JAHLEM010000596.1 GCF_018883605.1 Streptomyces niphimycinicus
CGGGGCCACCGCACCGCTCGGCGGGGATCTGTACGACCCGGCGAGCGGGATGCTGGCGCCCGGCGGGCTGCTGACCGCTGTGGTGTGCGGCGACCCGGACGCGGCGGGGCGGCTGGCCGACCGGCTCGGCGGACATCCCACCCACGACGGCCTGGGCGACGGGGACCACGACCGGGCACCGTCGGCGCTGCTGGGCGGGGTCGCCCTGGACGAGGTGCCGCTGACCGCGGCGCGCGCGGCGGTGCTGGTGCAGGACAAGGATCCGGTGCTGCTGTCGGGGGCGCTCGCCGAGCTGCTGGATGTGCCGAGGTCCGGCGAGGTCACGGCGGATAAGGCGCTCGAGGCGGCCCAGTGCGGCGATGTGCTGGACGCGCTGGCGCAGGCGTCGGCGGCCGAGGGGGATGACGCCGGACCCATGCACACCCGGATCACCGAGCGTGGCCGCTCGCTGTCGGGTGGCCAGCGGCAGCGGCTGGCACTGGCCCGCTCGCTGGTGACCGATCCGGAGGTGCTGGTGCTGGACGAGCCGACCTCGGCGGTGGACTCGCATACCGAGGCGCGGATCGCCGACGGGGTGCGGGAGCTGCGGGCTGGCCGGACGACCATCGTGCTCACCTCCAGCCCGCTGCTGCTGGACCGGGCCGACCGGGTGGTGTTCGTGCCCGACGGCGAGGCGGCGGGGGTGGGCACCCATCGTGAACTGCTGTGCAGCGATCCCGCGTATCGCGCGGTCGTCACCCGCGAGCCGGAGGACGAGGCCGCCGGGCGGCGGGCCGGGCGGGGCACCGGACCGGCCGGACACGGCCTGAAGGACACCGGACGCGGTCTGAAGGACATCGCGCGGATCGAGGAACAGATCGAGGAGTCGGCATGATCGGCGTGGCACCGCCCGTCTATGACCCGGCCGCACCAGAGTCGGCGACGACGCTGCCGGTCGGCACACCCACCACCGTGCGGGCCTATGTGCGTGAGCTGCTGCGGCGGCATCGGGCCGCGTTCACCGTGCTGATGGTCGTGAACGCGACCGCGGTGATCGCCTCCATGGTCGGCCCCCAGTTGCTGGGGGGCCTGGTCGAGGACCTCTCCCAGGGGAAGGAGAATCTCCACATCGGCCGCATCGTGGCGCTGTTCACGGTGGCGCTGGTGGTGCAGACCGTGTTCGTCCGGATGGTGCGGCTGCGCGGGGCGGTGCTGGGCGAGGAAATGCTGGCGGATCTGCGGGAGGACTTTCTCGTACGGTCGGTGGGTCTGCCCCCGGGAGTGCTGGAGCGGGCCGGGACCGGGGATCTGCTCTCCAGGATCACCACCGATATCGACCGGCTGGCGAACGCGATGCGCGAGGCCGTGCCGCAACTGGCCATCGGCGTGGTGTGGACCGGGCTGCTGCTCGGCGCGCTGACCCTGACCGCTCCCCCACTGGGTCTCGCGGTGCTGGTGGCGCTTCCGGTGCTGGTGATCGGCTGTCGCTGGTACTACCGCCGCGCGCCGAGCGCCTACCGCTCCGAGGCGGCCGGCTACGCGGCGGTGTCCGCGTCCCTCACCGAGAGCGTGGACGCCGGGCGGACCGTCGAGGCCCACCGGCTGGGCGACCGGCGGATCGCCCAGTCCGAACTGCGCATCAAGCAGTGGACCGCGTGGGAGCGCTATACGCTCTGGCTGCGCTCGGTGCTCTTCCCGGTGATCAATGTGAGCTACACGCTGATCACCGGTTCGGTGCTGATGATCGGCGGCGTCTGTGTGATGCGCGGCTGGATGTCGATCGGCGAGCTGACCACCGGGGCGCTGCTGTCGCAGATGCTGGTCGAGCCGATCGGGCTGATCCTGCGCTGGTACGACGAGCTCCAGGTCGCGCAGGTGTCGCTGGCCCGGCTGGTGGGCGTGCGGGAGATCGAGGAGGGCCCCGCCGACGCGGGGGTGCTCCCCGGCGGCCGTGAGGTGCGGGCGGACGAGGTGCGGTTCGGATACCACGAGGGCAGCGATGTGCTGCACGAGGTGTCCATGAAGGTGCCCCCGGGAACGCGGCTGGCGCTGGTGGGCCCCTCCGGGGCGGGGAAGTCCACCCTGGGGCGGCTGCTGGCCGGGATCTACTCCCCGCGCACCGGCCGGGTGACGCTGGGCGGGGCGGAGCTGGCGCGGATGCCCACCGAGCGGGTGCGTGAGCATGTGGCCCTGGTCAACCAGGAGCACCATGTCTTCGTGGGCTCGTTGCGTGACAATCTGCTGCTGGCCCGCGCCGTCGCCAAGGACGCCGAGCTGTGGGCGGCGCTGGGCGCGGTGGACGCCGACGGCTGGGCCCGCGCACTGGACGAGGGCCTGGACACCGAGGTCGGATCGGGCGGTCTGGCGCTCACTCCCGCACAGGCGCAACAGATCGCGCTGGCCCGGCTGGTGCTCGCCGATCCGCATACGCTGGTGCTGGACGAGGCCACCTCGCTGCTGGACCCGCGGGCGGCGCGCCATCTGGAGCGGTCGCTGGGCCGGGTGCTGGAGGGCAGGACCGTGGTGGCGATCGCCCACCGGCTGCACACCGCGCATGACGCGGATGTGATCGCCGTGGTCGAGAGCGGCCGGATCACCGAGCTGGGCAGCCATGACGAACTCGTCGCGGCGGACGGAGCCTACGCCGCGCTGTGGCGCTCCTGGCATCAGTGACGAGGGTGGCCGCGCCCCGGCGCGGCCACC
>NZ_JAHLEM010000597.1 GCF_018883605.1 Streptomyces niphimycinicus
TGTGATCGCCGTGGTCGAGAGCGGCCGGATCACCGAGCTGGGCAGCCATGACGAACTCGTCGCGGCGGACGGAGCCTACGCCGCGCTGTGGCGCTCCTGGCATCAGTGACGAGGGTGGCCGCGCCCCGGCGCGGCCACCCCGGTACCGTCCAGGATTCAGATGATGCCGAGGGCGGCCAGCCCTCCCACGCCGCCGAGCAGCATGAAGACCGGCATCAGCACCTTCAACTCGACCCAGCTTCCGGCCCGGAACCGCATCCCCTTCGGCGGGCCGAGCGCGTACCAGCGCTTGCGGCCGATCGGGATGGGCCACAGGATCGGGCAGCCGGAGACGGTCAGCGCGTCCCCGATGTCGTGGACCAGGGCGCCGAGCACGATCGGCAGGCCGAGCCAGAGGTACTCCTGGCCCGGTGCGCTGAACAGCCAGTCCGAGCCGTTGCCCGGCTGGTGCAGCACATCGGCCAGGATCCAGGCGCTGGCCGCGCCGAGCAGCCACACCAGGACATCGCTGGAGACCCGGGCCGCGCGCCACAGCAGCCCCTCGACGGCCAGCACCATATGCACGAAGAGGATGCCCAGCACCGCCCAGCGCCCGCCGACCATGGCGAGCGCCGAGGCTCCGGCGCCGATCAGCACCGCCCATACCCAGGTGTGGGTGAGGGTGCGGTGGCCGCCCGAGCGGCGCGGGTCGCCCGGCTTCCTGGTCGCTTTGTAGACGGAGTACGAGAGCTTGTCGATCACCTCGCACAGTGTCCGCGAGATGGGCCCGAAGGCGCGCGATATGGTCGCCGCCTTGTGGTCGAGGTCGGGGGCGAGCGCCGCTCCCGCGCAGATCAGCGCGCCGGCGACCAGCACCGGCCAGGGCATCGAGTGGCCGGCCGCCGCGGCCGCCGCCCCCACCCCCAGCCAGGCCGCCGCTCCGGACAGCGAATGCGCCGGTCCCATCATGGTCGTACCCCGCCCCTGTTCTTTCCCGCTTCCGTGCGGGAGTTGACTGCTTCGGCCCGGCACAGCCTAGCCGCGGGCGATCTTCGTCCGCACAGCCGGTTCCCGTCCCGGCGGGGAAACCAGGCAGTATAGGTGCGTGACTCTTATCGATCAGCTTCCGAGCGACGCCGACCCCGACGCACTTTTCGAGGCGTTCTCCACCTGGGTCGAGGAGCGGGGCATCTCGCTGTACCCCGCCCAGGAGGAAGCGCTGATCGAGGTGGTGTCCGGGGCGAATGTCATCCTGTCCACCCCCACCGGATCGGGCAAGAGCCTGGTGGCGGCCGGCGCCCACTTCGCCGCGCTCGCCCGGGACCAGGTCACCTTCTACACCGCGCCGATCAAGGCCCTGGTATCGGAGAAGTTCTTCGAACTGTGCAAGCTCTTCGGCACCGAGAACGTCGGGATGCTGACCGGTGACGCGTCGGTCAACGCGGACGCGCCGGTCATCTGCTGTACGGCCGAGGTACTGGCGTCCATCGCCCTGCGGGACGGCAAGGACGCCGATATCGGCCAGGTGGTGATGGACGAGTTCCACTTCTATGCGGAGCCGGACCGGGGCTGGGCGTGGCAGATCCCGCTGCTGGAGCTGCCGCAGGCGCAGTTCATCCTGATGTCGGCGACGCTCGGTGATGTGAGCCGGTTCGAGGGCGATCTGACCCGGCGCACCGGGCGGCCCACCGCGGTCGTGCGATCCGCGACCCGGCCGGTGCCGCTGAGCTATGAATACCGGACGACGCCGCTGACCGAGACGCTGACCGAGCTGCTGGAGACCCAGCAGGCGCCGGTCTACATCGTGCACTTCACCCAGGCGGCGGCGGTCGAGCGGGCCCAGGCCCTGATGAGCATCAATATGTGCTCGCGCGCCGAGAAGGACGAGATCGCCTCGCTGATCGGCAATTTCCGGTTCACCACCAAGTTCGGCCGGAATCTGTCCCGTTATGTCCGGCACGGGATCGGCGTGCACCATGCGGGCATGCTGCCGAAGTACCGGCGGCTGGTGGAGAAGCTGGCGCAGGCCGGGCTGCTCAAGGTCATCTGCGGTACGGACACCCTCGGCGTGGGCGTCAATGTGCCCATCCGCACCGTCCTGTTCACCGCGCTGACCAAGTACGACGGTCAGCGGGTGCGGACGCTGCGGGCCCGGGAGTTCCACCAGATCGCGGGCCGGGCCGGCCGGGCCGGCTTCGACACCGCGGGCTTTGTGGTGGCCCAGGCGCCCGAGCATGTCGTCGAGAACGAGAAGGCGCTCGCGAAGGCCGGGGACGATCCGAAGAAGCGCCGCAAGGTGGTCCGCAAGAAGGCGCCGGAGGGCTTCGTCAACTGGGGCCAGAACACCTTCGAGAAGCTCATCGCCTCCGAACCCGAGCCGCTCACCTCCCGGTTCCGGGTCACCCACGCGATGCTGCTGTCGGTCATCGCCCGGCCCGGCAACGCCTTCGAGGGGATGCGCCGCCTGCTGGAGGACAACCACGAGCCGCGCAAGAACCAGCTCCGGCACATCCGCCGGGCGATCGCGATCTATCGCTCGCTGCTGGACGGCGGGGTGGTCGAGCAGGTGGAGCCACAGGGCGCCGACGGTGCGGAGGGAGCCGCCCCGATCGTCCGGCTGACGGTGGATCTTCAGCAGGACTTCGCGCTCAACCAGCCGCTGTCCACCTTCGCGCTGGCCGCGTTCGAGCTGCTGGACCCCGAATCGCCTTCCTACGCCTTGGACATGGTCTCGGTCGTCGAGTCGACGCTGGACGATCCCCGGCAGATCCTGGCGGCGCAGCAGAACAAGGCGCGCGGTGAGGCGGTCGCCGCGATGAAGGCGGACGGCGTCGAGTACGAGGAGCGCATGGAGCGGCTCCAGGACATCTCCTACCCCAAGCCGCTGGAGGAGCTGCTCTTCCACGCGTACGGGCTCTACCGCAAGAGCCATCCCTGGGTCGGAGACCATCCGCTGTCGCCCAAGTCGGTGATCCGCGACATGTACGAACGGGCGATGACCTTCACCGAGTTCACCTCGTTCTACGACCTGGCGCGGACCGAGGGCATTGTGCTGCGCTACCTGGCCAGCTCCTACAAGGCGCTGGACCACACCGTGCCGGACGATCTGAAGTCCGATGATTTCCAGGACATCGTCGCCTGGCTCGGCGAGATGGTGCGGCAGGTCGACTCCAGCCTTCTGGATGAGTGGGAGCAGCTTGCCAACCCGGAGGACGAGTCGGCGGAGGAGGCGCAGGAGCGCGCCGACCAGGTCAGGCCGGTCACCGCGAACGCCCGCGCCTTCCGTGTGCTGGTGCGCAACGCGATGTTCCGCCGGGTGGAGCTGGCCGCCCTGGACAAGGTCGCCGAACTCGGGGAGATGGACACCGACTCCGGCTGGGACGAGGATGCCTGGGCGGAGGCGATGGACGGGTACTGGGAGGAGTACGAGGAGCTCGGCACCGGGCCGCAGGCCCGCGGGCCGAAGCTGCTGCTGATCGAGGAGGACCCCGAGCACGGCCTGTGGCGGGTGCGGCAGACTTTCGACGACCCGAACGGCGACCACGACTGGGGCATCTCGGCGGAGGTCGATCTCGCCGCCTCCGACGAGGAGGGCCGGGCGGTGGTCCGGGTCACCGACGTGGGCCAACTGTAGCCTCCTGGACGCGGTCCACGCCGAGGACCGGCCCGGCCCCCTCAGTGAAGGAGCACCAGCGATGACCAATCCCGCCGAGCGCCTGGTCGATCTGCTCGATCTGGAGCGGATCGAGCAGGACATCTTCCGCGGGCTCAGCCCCGATGAGTCGCTCCAGCGGGTGTTCGGCGGGCAGGTGGCGGGCCAGGCGCTGGTGGCCGCCGGGCGGACCACCGACGGGCTGCGTCCGGTGCACTCGCTGCACGCGTACTTCCTGCGGCCGGGGCGGCCGGGTGTGCCCATCGTGTACCAGGTGGAGCGGATCCGGGACGGGCGCTCCTTCACCACCCGCCGGGTCGTCGCCATCCAGCAGGGTCGCACGATCTTCAATCTGACCGCCTCCTTTCATTCTCCTGAGCCGGGTATCGAGCAGCAGTTGCCGATGCCGGAGGTGCCCGGGCCGGAAGCTCTGCCGAGCCTCGCCGACGAGGTCCGCTCGCATCTGGGAGCGCTCCCCGAGGCGTTCGCCCGCATGGAGCGCCGGCAGCCCTTCGACGTCCGCTATGTGGAGCGGCTGCGCTGGACGGACGAGGAACTCAAGGGCGTGGAGCCGCGCAGCGCCGTATGGATGCGCGCGGTGGGGCCGCTCGGGGACGACCCGCTGGTGCACACCTGCGCGCTCACCTATGCGAGCGACATGATGCTGCTGGACGCGGTGCGGATGCCGGTCGAGCCGCTATGGGGGCCACGGGGCTTCGACATGGCCTCGCTGGATCACGCCATGTGGTTCCACCGGCCGTTCCGCACCGATGAGTGGTTTCTCTATGACCAGGAGTCGCCCGTGGCCACGGGCGGCCGGGGACTGGCGCGCGGCCGGATCTACGACCGTGCGGGCCATCTGCTGGTGTCGGTGGTACAGGAGGGGTTGTTCCGCCCGCTGCGTCCTGCCGAAGGGGCGGCCGAAGGAGCCGCCGACGGCGGCTGAGCGCCCCCGGAGTATGTGCCGCACGTGGCTCATCGCCTGCCGACCAGCTTCTGCCACAGGCTCCGCGGGCGGCCCGGAGCCGGGATGCGGTCCTCGATCGGTCGCTCCGCCCCGGTGTCCGGGCGCGGCGCGGGCCGGGCCCGGCGGGCGTCGCCCAGTGAGGAGGTGAGGGCGGCCCGATAGCGCCGGATCTCCCGTGGGTCGTCGGCCGTGACCACCGCGTCGATGACGTCCCGGACCGCTCCGGCCTCGGGGCGCGTCCGGACGAGTGCGGGGCGCAGCTCCCGCAGATGTGCCCGCTCGTAGGGATCGGCCACGGCCGTGGCCAATTCGACGGAGCCCAGCACCGAGGCCAGCACCGCGGCCCGCTCCCAGGGGTCCTCGGTCTGGGCGAGCAGCCTGCCGATCCTGCGGCTGCGCCATTGCGCCGCCCGCCAGTCCTCCCCGGCGGCCAATGCGGCGCTCAGCCCAGGCGGCGTGCGGCCGCTCAGCAATTCCGGCTGCCTGATGGCGAACTCGGTCAGCTCCGACGCCAGATAGAGCCATACGACGGCCCGATAGCGATTGACATAGAACCGGACGGGGGCGAAGAAACCCCCGCGCGCGAGACGGGTGAGCCGGCCCTGGCTGATGCCGAGCAGCTCCGCGCCCTCCGCCGTGCCGACCACGCGCAGGCGGACGATGAGCGCCTCCGGGAAACCCTCGGCGGCGGTCACCCGCCTCAGCTCCTCGCACGCCACCCGCCGGCTCAGGCCGGTGCTGACGGTGCGCACCTCTCCCAACTGCACGGCCAGCTCGAACTCTCGCGATTTGAGCCCCAGCGCCCGGGCCGCCGCGCCGAACCCGACGCTCTCGCCCGATCCACCCGGCTCCGCCGGCCCGCCAGGGTCTCCCGGCCCGCTCGCCTGTCCCGGTACGCTCGGCTCCCCGAGCCACTCCGGGCTCCACGGCCCCTGGCTCTCCCGCAGCTCCTGATCCATCCGCACTGCCATGGCGACGTCCTCCCCCGCACTGCCTCAATCACTGACAGTGACGACGATAGCCGCGAAGCAAGAGGGTCGGTCAGCCCTGTGGATAACTTCCGCGCGGCCTCAGCCGGGTGTGCCGGTTTCCTGCCTGGCCTCGACTCCCAGGTGCTCCCCCACCCGGTTGACCAGCAGCGCCATCTCGTAGGCGACCTGCCCCACATCGGAGTCCGGCCCGGTGAGCACACACAGACAACTGCCGTCCCCCGCCGCCGTGACGAAGAGGACGCCCTCGTCGAATTCGACCATCGTCTGCCGCACCCGGCCGGTCCGGAAGTGGTGCCCGGACCCCTTGGCGAGGCTGTGCAGTCCCGAGGCCACCGCGGCCAGGTGCTCGGCGTCCTGGCGCACCAGTGTGGAACTCGCCCCCGTCACCAGCCCGTCGTTGGACAGCACCAGCGCATGCCGTATCTCCGCGATCCGCTCGGTCAGGTCATCCAGTAACCAGTCGAGCCCCTTGTTCACTGCCATATCCGATTCCTCCCCGATTCCCCTTCATCTGCGTGCCAGCCTTTCTCACTGCCGCCGTCTGGGCAACCCGCCCCGCCCGGCACCCCACGGTTGTGCGCTGATTGACGCAGGATGGGGACATGGCACAGAACATGACCAAGGATCAGTGGCAGAAGTTCCTCATGGAGGGCACCCGCACCGCGAAGCTGTCGACCGTACGGGCCGACGGAAGCGCGCATATCGCCCCCGTGTGGTTCCTGCTGGACGGTGACGACCTTCTCTTCAACACAGGTCAGGAGACAGTCAAGGGCCGCAACTTGGCCCGGGACGGCCGGGTCGCCATCTGCGTGGACGACGACAGGCCGCCGTTCGCCTTCGTCACCCTGCGGGGCCAGGCCGAACTCATCGACGATCTGCCGCAGGTCCGCGAGTGGGCGACCCGGATCGCCGCCCGTTATATGGGTGAGGACCGGGCGAAGGAGTTCGGCGACCGCAACGGCGTGCCGGGCGAGCTGCTGGTCAGGGTGCGCATCGACAAGGTGCTCGCGCTCGCCGGAGTCACCGACTAGCGAGATTCGACCGAAATCCAACCCTTCATGACGCACCCCCGCCCATCCGACGTTTACGGGCGCATGAGGATCTTTATCGCACCGTCCTCCTTGTGCTGGAACATCTCATAGGCGCGGGGTGCCTCCTCCAACGGCATGCGATGGGTGGCGAACCCGTCGACGCCCAGCGGGTCGTCGTCCGTCAGCAGCGGGAAGATGTCGTCGGCCCAGCGCCGCACGTTCGCCAGGCCCATCCGCAACTGGATCTGCTTGTCGAACATGGTCATCAGCGGCAGCGGATCGGCCATGCCTCCGTACACCCCGCTGAGGGAGATCGTTCCACCGCGCCGCACCAGCGCGATGGCGAGCCGCAACGCCGCCAGCCGGTCGACCCCGGTCTTCTCCGTGAGCCTGGCGGCCCACTCCCGCGGCAGGAAGCCCGCGACCCGATGGGCGGTCCGGCCGAGCGGGCTGCCGTGGGCCTCCGCCCCCACCGCGTCGATGACCGCGTCCGGCCCGCGGCCGCCGGTGGTCGAGAGGACGGCCTCGACCAGGTCCTCCTGACGGGAGAAATCATTGAGGTCATGGACCTCGACGCCGTCGGCGCGCGCTCGGCGCAGCCGTTCGGGGACGAGGTCCACTGCGATGACCCGGTCGGCCATGCCCCGGACCTTCGCCACCCGGCAGGCCATGATCCCGATGGGGCCCAGTCCCAGGACCGCGAGCGTGCCGCCACGCGGAATCCCGGCGTACTCGACGGCCTGCCAGGCCGTGGGCAGCACATCGGAGAGATAGACGTAGCGGTCGTCCTGGACTCCTTCGGGCACCTTGATCGGGCCGTACTGGGCCTGCGGCACCCGCAGATACTCCGCCTGGCCGCCGGCCACCGCGCCGTAGAGCCTGGTGAAGCCGAAGAGCTCCGCGCCCATGCCGTGCTCGGGGACCTGGGTGGTCTCGCACTGCGTCGGCAGACCCGAGCAATGGAGGGCGTGAGCACCTCGTAGAGATGCAGGTCGGAGCCGCACAGCCCGGTGGTGGTGATCCGGACGACCGCGTCCGTCGGCTCCTTGATGATGGGGTCCGGCACTGTCTCGACCCGCACATCATGCCGGCCCTGCCAGGTCACCGCTCGCATCGCCGCATCCCTTCGCCGTGGCCGTCGGCATGGTCCTCCGGGGGTCGTTCCGGGTACACCGGCGGATCCGGCCGAAGCGTCGGCGGGACCACGGCCCGCGCCGCCGGTCCACCAGGTCCACGAGCCGGGATGTCTCCTGGGCGACCACGGCCGGTTCGGCGCCCGCGGTGCCCAGAACGGCCAGGCACGCGCCGTCCGCCAGGGCCACGACGACGAGGAGGCCGGCCGCCATCTCGATCATCGTCCGCCGGGGCGGGCCGCCGCGCCCCCTGCGCCCCGCGCTCGCGGCGACGCTGTGGAATCCGGAGGCGACGGCGGCCAGGTGCTCGGCCTCCTGGCGGGAGAGCCCACGGGAGGCGCTGACGGTCGCCCCGTCCCGGGAGAGCACCACGGCATGGCGTACGCCGCCGGCCTCTGCCACCAGATCGTCCAGAATCCGGTCGAGATCGGCCATGGAGCGTGCGGCGGCACTGCGGGGCTTGGTCATGGGCGGTCTCCCTCGGTCGGGATGCGCCGCGCCGAGCGGCGCTCCAGGTCCCCCCTGAGCCAGGGACGCTAGACCCGTCAGGGGTGCGCCTTGGGGGCGCATTACGGAACCTGTTGAAATTTGACAGAGTCAGATGCCAGAGCGATCGGTAAGCGTCCGAATCTGCACTCGATGCGGGCGTAGGCTGCTTGCTCATCGCATCGCTTCACCGTCGTCGTATCCAAGGTGTCCCGAGGAGTTCCCGTGCCACATGAGCCCTCCCACGGAAACAGCGCGGCTGCCGTGAGGGACTTCTTCACCCCCCGGGCGGCCGACTGGGACAGCCGCTTCCCGGACGACGGCCCCGCCTACGCCGACGCCGTGGCCGACCTGGAGGCGCGGACCGGGGACGCGGTCCTCGACGCGGGATGCGGGACGGGGCGCGCGCTGCCGGCGCTGCGCGCCGCGGTCGGTCCCGAGGGGACCGTCCTCGGCGTGGACCTCACACCCGCCATGCTGGACGCCGCCCGGCGCGAGGGCCGGGACGGCTTCGCGGCCCTCGCCCTCGCCGATGTGGCGCGGCTGCCGCTGCGCGACGGCTGCCTCGACGCGGTGTTCGCCGCCGGGCTGATCTCCCATCTCGCCGAGCCCGGGCCGGGCTTGCGGGAACTGGCCCGGGTGGTGCGCCCCGGCGGGCGGCTGGCGCTGTTCCATCCGGTGGGGCGGGCCGCTCTCGCCGCCCGCCACGGCCGGCCGCTCACCCCCGACGACCTGCGGGCGGAGCCCCAGTTGCGACCGTTGCTGGCGGGCGCCGGCTGGCGCCTGGAGTCCTACGTCGACGAGGACACACGCTTTCTGGCGCTTGCCGCCCGCGAAACCGACTAACCGACTAGACGGGCCCGACCCGACCGGTCAGGGCTGATCCGCGATCGCCGCCGCGAAGCCGGGGGCGATGTCGAACATCGCGTTGTGGCCCGCTCCGGGTCGGTGTGGTTCGCGTCGGACGCCCGACAATGCACCGGCAATACATCGTTCTCGATGTATCACGTCTACGAGGTACAGCGGCCATGCGGCACAATGCGGCCATGCTCGAACTCGCCATCCTGGGCTTCCTCCACGACGCCCCCCAGCACGGTTACGAGTTGCGCAAGCGCATCGCCGCGCTGACCGGGCATGTGAAACCGGTGGCCGAGAGCACCCTCTACCCGGCGATCAAGCGGCTGGAGAAGGCCGGACTGCTGGCCCGCCGGACCCAGCCGGGCGCGGGAGCCGCTCCCCGGCATGTCCTCACGCTGACCGCCGAGGGACATGCGGAGCTGCGCCGCCGACTCGCACATCCGGCGGACACCGACATCACCGACGAGAACCGCTGGTTCACCCTGCTGGCGTTCCTGCGGCATCTCGACGACCCGTTGGCACAGGCGGAGCTGCTGGAGCGCCGGATGGCCTTTCTGCGGCGGCCGTCGAGCTTTTTCTACGAGGGCGACCGCCCGCTGCGGGCCGAAGAGGTGGAGGACCCCTTCCGGCGCGGCATCCTCACCATCGCCCGGGCCACCAGCCAGGCCGAACTGTCCTGGCTGCGGCGCACGCTCGACACGCTCCGCGCGGCGACCGACGACTGAGGGCCGACCGCGACCCGATGTCTCGACTCCATGGCTACTGGGTGGTTAAGGTGCGCGACGACGGATCGCCCTTCGGATCCGCATGCGCAAGAGGAGGCTGTCGTGCCCGCCACGGAGGAGTCAGGCGACGAGGCGCTGTATGTGCTGACCGCGGTGCTGCTGACACCCGCTCAATTCCCGAGCGTGCTCGGTGACGACTATCCCGAGGCATGTGCCGTGCTCGGGCTTGAGCCGTACGAGACCGGCTACGGACTGGTGCTGGGGCAGGACGGCGGCGGCGCCCGCTGGACTGTGGTCACCGACGATGTGTCACTCGTGGCGTGCGCCATCGCCACCTGGGACTGCGGTATGGAGTACGCCCTGGCCATCGACGACCGGACGGTGGTCGCCTCCCTTCCCGGCTGGCCGCTCGCGGTGGCCGTGGCCGCTCCGGGCGTACCGGCTCCCCATGACCCCGCTCCCGGCGCCGAGCTGGGGGCGGACGCCTCCCGGGCGCCGCTGACACCGCCGGACTCCGAGCGATGGGGCCCGGCCCAGCGGCGGCTCGGCGCCGATGAGATCGCGCTCCAGTGGGCGATCTGGCGTGAGCAGGTCGACAGCGATGTGACGTTCGTGGCCCCGGGCGAGAAGCCGCACGGGGGCGTGCGGCGGGTGCTCGAGGAGGCGCGCGGCTATCTGGCCTCGCCCCCGCCGGCGGGCCGGATCCGTTCGGCGTTCGCCTCCGGTGACGCGCGGACGCTCCGGGCCGACGGGCCGGGCTGGAGCATGGTGGCCCGGACCGACGACATCGCCTTCGTGCTGCTGGACGACGCTCCGGGCGAGGTGCTGCCGGTCGGCCGTGGCCCCGAGCTGCCGGAGCTGCTGACGGCCCTGGACAAGCTGGCGATGCGACCCCACTGAGAGCACCACCTCGCTGAGACCTGAGCGGCCGGCCGGGCAACCCCGCTGAGGGCCTGAGCGCCCTCCCCGCTGAGGGCCTGAGCACCCTCCTCCGTCCCGGCCGGTCAAGGACGCCGAGCGCATGGCCCGCCGCCCGTACGGTCGCCACCGCCCACCGCCCACCGCGTCCAGGCCCCGGGCCTCAGCCGGGACATAGCTCCCCAGCCGGCCGGGCCCCGAACGGGGTCGCGGGCGGTCCGCGATCGGTACTGCACGGTCACTCCCGGCTGCGCGCCGCCCGTGGCCCCGAGCCCGGCCGGCCGCCTTCCGCGGCCGCGCTCGGCGGCCGGCCGCTTCAGCGGCCGAGCTGCTTACGGGAGACCCTGTGCAGCCTGCGGCGCTGGGAGGAGTCGAGCAGCAGATAGGCCGCCGCCGGCACCCCCACGATCACCAGCAGCGCCGCCCAGAAGGGCAACACCCAGAGCAGGATCACACCTGCCACCACACCACCGGTGGCGACCTTCGCGCGTGTGGACATTTCGCCCGCCTCCTTCACGGCCCATAGCCGCACTCACTCCACACAACGGACGCCGACGGCACCCGGTTCCTCCTGGCGCCGTCATCCTGTACCCTCAGGCGGCCCGGGCTCCACTAGTCAAATTTGAGGAACGCTCAGCGCTGTGACCCCACCCTCCGCGGCAACACCCTCCGAGGTCGCCGAACTCTCCCGCTGCACCGCGGTCTTCCTTCCCGGTGATCCGGCACGCACCGGCCGGATCGCCTTCTGGCGGCCGGACGGCTCGCCCCCTTCCGGTCCCGCCACCGGCTCCGCCGAGGAGCTGACGGTCGCCGTCCCGGCGGACGGCGCCGACGACGGCTCCACCGGCCCCGCGCCCACCGGCCCCGCGCCCACCGGCCCCGACGTCCGGACACGGACCGTACGGGCGCTCGTGCTGCCCCTGGGCGAGGCGCTGCCGGTGCTCACCCGCGCCCGGGCGCGGGCCGCGCAGGCCGGTCCTGGCCAGTGCGACCCCGCCACGGCCTTCTGGGGCGCCGCCGCCGTACTCGCCCTCCAACTCGCGGCCCGCGGAAAGCTGCTGCCCGGGCTCACCGCCACCGACCACGACGCCTGGCGCGTCGGCCCGCTCACCCCCGACGACCTGACACGGGTGCGTGAACTGGCCGCCGCCATGCCGCCCGGCGCGCACGCGACGCCGCTGCC
>NZ_JAHLEM010000598.1 GCF_018883605.1 Streptomyces niphimycinicus
CGGTGCCCCCGCCGCCGCCCGCGCCGACCGGCCCGGGCACACCCAGCGCCTATCCGGCCGCCGGGCCGTACGGCTCGGCGGGCCACTGGCCGACCGGATGCGCCCAGCCGGGATACGGCCACACCGGATACGGGCAGCAGGTGCTCCCCAAGCAGTCCCCGTACGGCGGGGTGCCGGGCTATCCCGGCTACGGCTACCCGGGCACCGCCCACCCCGGCACGGGATACTCCGGCTCCGGATATCCGGGCACCGCCTATCCCGACGCCGCCTATCCCGCCGGGACGTACGGCCAGGGCTGGCCGGGCGGGACGTATGTGCCGAACAATGGCCATGGCACGGCCGCCCTGGTGCTCGGCATCATCGGCCTGGTTCTCTCCCCGAGCATCGTGTTCGGCATCATCCTCGGTGTGCTCGCGATCGTCTTCGGGGTGCTCGGCCGCGCCAGGGCGGCAAGCGGCGAGGCGACCAACGGCGGCTCGGCGCTCGCCGGGGTGATCCTCGGGGTGGTCGCCGTGGTGGCGAGCGTCGCCATGATCTTTGTCTACATCGCCACCGGGGACGACAGCTCGGACAGCGATGACGATCCGGGCTATGCCGATGTCTCGGCCGCGGTGGTGCTCCCGGTCGCCGATATCGGCCGCTGACGCGCCTCCCGCAACGCGACCGGCCTCCCGGGACGCTTCCACGCCCCACCGGCAGGCGCCGCCGACAGCGGCGCCGACCTGGGCAATCGAGCTGTCCCGGGATGCGGCATGCCCATAACATTGCCGGACGTTTACCAGGAGGGGAGACCACCGATGTCCAACGCCATGCCCGGCCCGCCGCAGGATCCGTACGACCCCCAGGCCAATCCCTACGCCATGCCCGCGCCGCCGGCCCAGCCACCGCAGTACCCCGGAGCCGGATACCCCGCCGCGCCGCCCGTCTACCCGGGGGCGGCCGGGATGCCGATGCGGCTGAACAACGGCATGGGCACGGCCGCGCTGGTCTGCGGCATCGTCGGCCTGGTCTGCGGGATCACCTACTTCCTGTGGGTCTTCGCGGTCATCCTCGGAGTCCTGGCGATCATCTTCGGCGCCATCGGCAAGGCGAAGGTCGGCCGGGGGCAGGCGAACAACGGAGGCTCGGCCACCGCCGGTCTGGTCTGCGGAATCATCGGCATGGTGCTCCCGGTGATCTACGAAGCGGCGGTGGACGCCGCCATCGACTCCATCTTCTAGACCGGAGGTCCGGACTTCTGGACCGGAGGTCCGGAGCGACACCCGGAGCGACCTCCGGACCGGCATCCGGGCCGGGCATCCCGCCCGGCGTCCGGCCCGGCTGTCCAAACCGTCGGTCCGGACCGGGATCCGGCGTGGAAACGGTGACGCCGGGGCTGCTCCGATCACTGAATCCGTCGCGAAATCAAAAAGCAACAACGGAATCCCTTGTTGAAGCGAAGCCTCTCTGTCAGGATCAGCCTTCAATTCCGGTTGTAGCTACGCCGCGCCTCGTTGGGGCGGACCGGCGGAGGAGAGCGCGATGGATCAGCGGTTCGACGTGACGGAGCGGTTCGCCGACGGTGCCCAGTACATCGCGGGCCGTCTGCGCCAGGGCGGCTCCGAGGGCACGCATCAGGTCATCGACCCGGCCACCGGCGAGCAGGTGTTCGGCTACCGGCTCGCCGGTGCGGCCGATGTCGACGCCGCCGTGGCCGCGGCCGGGGCCGCCTTCCCCGAATGGGCGGGCGCCACCCCCGGTGAGCGGTCCGACGCGCTGCACCGCTTCGCCGCGGTGCTCACCGAGCGGGCGGACGACCTCGCCTACGCCGAGTCGCTTCAGTGCGGCAAGCCCATCAAGCTCAGCACCGAGTTCGATGTGCCCGGCTCCATCGACAACACCTCCTTCTTCGCGGGCGCCGCCCGCCAGTTGGAGGGCAAGGCCGCCGGTGAGTACAGCGGTGACCACACCTCGTACATCCGCCGCGAGCCCATTGGGGTCATCGGCTCCATCGCCCCCTGGAACTACCCCCTCCAGATGGCGGCCTGGAAGGTCCTCCCGGCCATCGCCGCGGGCAACACCATCGTGCTGAAGCCCGCCGAACTGACGCCGCTGACCTCGCTGATGTTCGCGCAGGCGGCCACGGAGGCGGGCCTTCCGGACGGTGTTGTCAACGTGGTGAGCGGCACCGGCGCGGAGGCGGGCGAGCGGCTGGTCTCCCACCCCGCGGTGGCGATGACCTCCTTCACCGGATCGACGGCGGTCGGCAAGCGGGTCGCCGAACTCGCCACCTCCACCGTCAAGCGGATCCATCTCGAACTCGGCGGCAAGGCGCCCTTCGTCGTCTTCGACGACGCGGATCTGGAGGCCGCCGCGCACGGCGCCGTCGCGGGCGCGCTGATCAACAGCGGACAGGACTGCACCGCGGCCACCCGCGCGTATGTCCAGCGCCCGCTCTACGACGCGTTCGTCGCCGCCGTCGCCGATCTGATGGCGTCCGTACGGCTCGGCGACCCCTTCGATCCGCACACCGACCTCGGCCCGCTGGTCTCGCACGCCCAGCGCGACCGCGTGGCGGGCTTCGTGGACCGGGCCCGCGGCTACGCCACCGTCGTCACCGGCGGCGACGCCCCGGGCGGCGACCTCGCCAAGGGCGCCTACTACCGGCCCACGCTCATCACCGGCGCGCCCCAGGACAGCGAGATCGTCCAGTCCGAGATCTTCGGCCCGGTCCTGGCGGTCCTCCCCTTCGACGGCGACGACGAGGGGATCGCACTCGCCAACGACACCCCCTACGGTCTCGCCGCCTCCGCCTGGAGCCGCGATGTCTACCGGACGGGCCGCGCCTCCCGCGAGCTCCGGGCGGGGTGCGTCTGGATCAACGACCACATCCCGATCATCAGCGAGATGCCGCACGGCGGTGTGCGGGCCTCCGGCTTCGGCAAGGACATGTCGGCGTACTCCTTCGAGGAGTACACGCAGGTCAAGCATGTGATGTTCGACAACACCGCAGTGGTCCGCAAGGACTGGCACCGCACGGTCTTCGGGGATCGACAGACCTGACCGACAGACCTGTATGTGCGGCCACCTCCGCGTGGCCTCGGCCGGCCGCCACCGGCCGACACCCTCGAAAGGCACAGTTTATGGAAGCACGGCACGACTCCGAGAGCCTGTCCCCACCGCAGATCGCCGCGATACGGCGCTCCATGACCAGCGGCCGGATGGCGCTCACCCGCCGCTCCCTGCTGCGCGCGGGAGGCGCCGGGGCGATGGCCGTAGGCGGGCTCGGGGCGCTCGGCGGCTGCGGTATCCCGCCCGCGGGGCGCACCGAGGCCAACAACGCCTCCGATGACCACTCCGACGAGGAGAAGAAGGTCGACTTCTCCAACTGGTCGGAGTACATGGACGTCAGCGAGGACAAGAAGCGCCACCCCACCCTGGACGAGTTCCAGCGGCGCACCGGTATCGCGGTGAAGTACACCGAGGACATCAACGACAACGTCGAGTTCTTCGGGAAGATCAAGCCGCAGCTCGCCGGGGGCCAGAGCATCGGCCGTGACCTCATCTGCGTCACCGACTGGCTGGCCGCCCGCATGATCCGGCTCGGCTGGATGCAGAAGCTGGACTCGGCCAACCTGCCGCACGCCTTCGCCAACCTGGCCGAGGGCTTCCGCACCCCCGACTGGGACCCGGGCCGCTCCTACTCCTACCCGTGGACCGGCATCCCCGCCGTCATCGCGTACAACAAGAAGGCCACCGGCGGCCGTAAGGTCACCTCCATCACGCAACTCCTGGAGGACCCGAAGCTCAAGGGCCGGGTCGGGATGCTGACCGAGATGCGCGACACCGTCGGGCTGACCCTGCTCGACATGGGCAAGCGGCCGGAGGACGTCACCGCCGACGACTACGACGCCGCCCTCGCCCGTATCCAGAAGGCCGTCGACCGCGGGCAGATCCGCCGGTTCACCGGCGGTGAGTACACCGGCGACCTCGGCCAGGGCGACCTGGCGGCGTGCGTGGCCTGGGCGGGCGACCTCGTCCAGCTCCAACTGGACAAGCCCCAGGTGGAGTACGCCGTCCCGGACGCGGGCTATATGACCTCCACCGACAATCTGCTGGTCCCGAACAAGGCGCGCCACAAGAAGAACGCGGAGCGGCTCATCGACTACTACTACGAGCCCAAGAACGCCGCGAGGGTCGCCGCCTTCATCAACTACCAATGTCCGGTCGACGGGGTCCGCGATGAGCTTGCGAAGATCAACAAGGACCTGGCGGAGAACCCGCTGATCATCCCCGACGAGGAGATGACCGCCAAGTCTCATGCCTTCCGTTCGCTCTCGAGCGAGGAAGAGACAGTCTTCGAGGAAAAGTTCACCAAGCTCACCGGCGCCTGACAGACGAGGGAAGCCACCCCATGACCGACCCCAGTGCCACCTCCGCCTCCGGCGGCGACGTCCGTCTCACCGGGATCAGCAAGACCTACGGGTCCTTCACCGCCGTCCAGCCGCTCGATCTGTACGTGCCCGCGGGATCCTTCTTCGCCCTGCTCGGCGCCTCCGGCTGCGGCAAGACCACCACATTGCGCATGATCGCGGGACTGGAGGAGCCCACCAGCGGCATCGTCCGGCTCGCCGATGAGGACATCACCGCCCTCCCGCCCCATAAGCGGCCCGTCAACACGGTCTTCCAGAGCTATGCCCTCTTCCCGCATCTCGACATCTTCGAGAACGTCGCCTTCGGACTGCGCCGGCGCGGCGTCAAGTCGGTGAAGAAGCAGGTCGAGGAGATGCTGGAGCTGGTCCAGCTCGGCGACTTCGCCCGCCGCAGGCCGCAACAGCTCTCCGGCGGCCAGCAGCAGCGTGTCGCCGTCGCCCGGGCTCTGATCAACCACCCCCGGGTGCTGCTGCTCGACGAACCGCTGGGCGCGCTCGACCTCAAGCTGCGCCGTCAGATGCAGCTCGAGCTCAAGCGCATCCAGACCGAGGTCGGCATCACCTTCATCCATGTCACCCACGACCAGGAGGAGGCCATGACCATGGCCGACACGGTCGCGGTGATGAACGGCGGCCGGGTCGAACAGCGCGGCGCCCCCGCCGACCTCTACGAGAACCCCGGCACCACCTTCGTCGCCAACTTCCTCGGCACCTCCAACCTCATCGAGGCCGAGATCACCGACAAGAGCGGCGGCGACCTCGTCCTCGCCGCCGCCGGCGGCAAGCTCTCACTGCCCGCCGACCGATGTAGCGCCCCCGTCCGTACGGGAGGGAAACTGCTGGTAGGGGTGCGTCCCGAGAAGATCACCCTGAGCCATGCCGAGGACGCCGGGACCATACCCGAGGGCCGCAACCGGCTCACCGGGCGGATCGCCGACTCCAGCTTCATCGGCGTCTCCACCCAATACCTCATCACCACCCCGGACTGCCCCGAGATCACCGTCTACGAGCAGAACATCGAGCGCGACGCCCGGCTCGTCCCCGGCGCCGAGGTCGTCCTGCACTGGAACCCCGCCCACACCTTCGGCCTCGACGCGACCCAGGACATCGACGCGGGTACGGAGCTGGACGAGGAGGCCCCGTGACGGCCACAGCGACTCCCGACGCCCCGCCGGACGCCGCCGGGCCCGCGCCCGCGCCCGTCCAGAAGCCGCCCCTTCTCAAGCCCGCCGTCCGCAAGCGGCTGGTGCCCTACTGGCTGCTGCTCCCCGGCATCCTCTGGCTGCTGATCTTCTTCGCCGCGCCGCTGATCTACCAGGCGTCGACCTCCGTCCAGACCGGCTCCCTCGAAGGGGGCTTCAAGGTCACCTGGCACTTCCAGACCTACTGGGACGCGCTGAGCGAGTACTACCCGCAGTTCCTGCGCTCGGTGCTCTACGCCGCCACCGCCACCGTGATGTGCCTGATGCTCGGCTATCCGCTCGCGTATCTCATCGCCTTCCGGGCGGGCCGCTGGCGCAATCTGGTGATGATCCTGGTCATCGCGCCGTTCTTCACCAGCTTCCTGATCCGCACCCTGGCCTGGAAGACGATCCTGTCCGACAGCGGCCCGGTGGTGGGCGCGCTCAACTCGCTGCACATCCTGGACGTCACCAGCTATCTGGGGATCACCGAGGGACAGCGGGTGCTGGCCACCCCGCTCGCGGTGGTCTGCGGGCTCACGTACAACTTCCTGCCCTTCATGATCCTCCCGCTCTACACCTCGCTGGAGCGCATCGACCCCCGGCTCCACGAGGCCGCGGGCGATCTCTACGCCCGGCCCGTCACCACCTTCCGGAAGGTGACCTTCCCGCTGTCCATGCCGGGGGTCGTCGCGGGCACGCTGCTCACCTTCATCCCCGCCACCGGCGACTACATCAACGCCGAACTGCTCGGCTCCGCCGACCAGAAGATGGTCGGCAACGTCATCCAGTCGCAGTTCCTGCGGGTCCTGGACTATCCGACGGCGGCGGCGCTGTCCTTCATCCTCATGGCGGCCATCCTGACGATGGTCACCGTCTACATCCGCAAGTCCGGGACGGAGGACCTGGTGTGACGGCCCTGACGCGCTGGATACGACGGAACCTGGTGGTCATCGCGGGGCTCGGCACCCTCGCGTATCTGATCCTGCCCAATGTCGTCGTCCTGGTCTTCTCCTTCAACAAGCCCAACGGGCGCTTCAACTACCAATGGCAGCGGTTCTCCACCGAGGCATGGACCGATCCGTGCGGCGTCGCCGACATGTGCGGCTCGCTCTCGCTCAGCCTGAAGCTCGCGATATGGGCGACGATCGGCGCGACCCTCCTCGGCACGATGATCGCCTTCGCGCTGGCCCGCTACCGCTTCCGGGCCCGCTCCGCGGTCAACAGCCTGATCTTCCTGCCGATGGCCATGCCCGAGGTCGTCATGGCCGCCTCGCTGGCCACCCTCTTCCTCAACATGGGCGTCGACTTCGGCTTCTGGACGATCCTCATCGCCCACATCATGTTCTGCCTGAGCTTTGTCGTGACGGCCGTCAAGGCGCGGGTGATGTCCATGGACCCCCGGCTCGAACAGGCCGCCCAGGACCTCTACGCCTCCCCGGCGCAGACCTTTGTGCGCGTCACCCTGCCGATCGCCGCGCCCGGTATCGCCGCGGGCGCGCTGCTGTCCTTCGCGCTCTCCTTCGACGACTTCATCATCACCAACTTCAACGCCGGTTCGACCGTGACCTTCCCCATGTTCGTCTGGGGATCGGCACAGCGCGGCACACCCGTGCAGATCAATGTGATCGGCACGGCGATGTTCGCCGTCGCGGTGCTGTGCGTTCTCGCCGGCCAACTGGCCGGCGCCCGCCGCAAGAGGAGCTGAAAACCATGGCCACGGACGCCATGACCCGCTCGCCCGGGGGCGACAGCGCCCCCGGCCCGTCCGCCCTCAAAGCCCTGGCCGACGCCGCGTACCGGCCGTACTGGCTGGACGACCCCGGCAGGCCCCGCCCTCGCCCCGCCCTCGTCGGGGACGAGCGCTGCGATCTGCTCGTCGTCGGCGGCGGCTACAGCGGACTGTGGACCGCCCTGATCGCCAAGGAACGCGACCCCGACCGCGAGGTGGTCCTGGTCGAGGGCCAGGAGATCGGCTGGGCCGCCTCCGGACGCAACGGCGGCTTCTGCGCCGCCTCGCTCACCCACGGCCTCGGCAACGGCGCCGCCCGCTGGCCCGATGAACTGGCCGAACTCGAACGGCTCGGCCTGCGCAACCTCGACGCCATCGAATCCGCCGTCGAGCGCTACGGCATCGACTGCGACTTCGAACGCACCGGCGAGATCGATGTCGCCACCGCGCCCCACCAGGTCGAGGAGTTGCGCGAAACCGTCGAACTGGCCGGTGCCCTCGGCCTGGAGCCGCCCGAGTTCCTCGACCGCGACGCGGTACGCGCCGAGGTCGACTCGCCCACCTTCCTGGCCGGGCTGTGGGACCGCCGGGGCGTGGCCATGGTGCACCCCGCCAAGCTCGCCTGGGGCCTGGCACGGGCCTGCGCCGAGCTGGGCGTACGGATCTACGAGCACACCCCGGCCGAACGGCTGGCGAGCAGCGGGGCGGCGATGGCCGTCCGCACCCCCTACGGCCGGGTCCGCGCCCGTCAGGTGGCGCTCGCCACCAACGCCTTCCCCGCCCTGGTGCGCCGCGTCCGCCCGTTCATCGCCCCGGTCTACGACCATGCGCTGATGACCGAACCGCTCACCGAGGAGCAGCTCGAGGCGATCGGCTGGCGGCGCAGGCAGGGACTCAGCGACACCGCCAACCACTTCCACTACTCCCGGCTCACCGCCGACCGGCGCATCCTGTGGGGCGGCTACGACATCATCTACCGCTACGGCGGACGGGTGCGCGCCGAATACGATCACCACCCGGCCACCTACCGCACCCTCGCCCAGCACTTCTTCCAGTGCTTCCCGCAGTTGGAGGGCGTGCGCTTCAGCCACGCCTGGGGCGGCGCGATCGACACCTGCTCGCGCTTCTCCGCGTTCTTCGGCAGCGCGCACGGGGGCAGGGTGGCGTACGCCCTCGGCTATACGGGCCTGGGGGTCGGGGCGACCCGCTTCGGCGCCGAGGTGATGCTCGATCTGCTCGCCGGTGAGCGCACCGAGCGCACCCGCCTGGAGATGGTCCGCAGCAAGCCCCTGCCCTTCCCGCCGGAGCCGGTGCGCTGGGCGGGCATCGGCATCACCCAGTGGTCCATGACTCGCGCCGACGAGAACGGCGGGCGCCGCAATCTGTGGCTGAAGGCCATGGACAAGGTGGGGCTGGGCTTCGACAGCTAGGCCCGGAAGACCGGGAGACCGGAGGACGGGAAGACCGGAGGACCGTGTTCGGCTGAGGTCACTCCGGGCCGTTCGGTGCGGCCCGGGGTGACCGCGGCTTTCGCGGGCCGCTTTCCGCTAGCCGCCGGGGCGCGACCGGTTCAGACCGTCGCGCTGGCTGCTCCGGCACAGCCGGAACATCGCCCACAGCAGCGGACCGCACAGACACCAGCTCGCGACGGTGTCCAGCGGCCAGTGGTAGCCACGCCGGACCAGCCCGGCGGCCACGGCGAGGTTCAGTACGGTGATGCCCACCAGGAGTGGCCGCCGTAGCCGTGGGCGCAGGAGAGGGTGGAGGAGCAGCGCCGCCGCGCCATAGGCGACGGCGGCCGTCGCGGCATGGCCGGAGGGGAAGAACCCGGTCTCGCCCGCCAGCGGGCCGGGCGGGCCGGGACGGTCGATCAGCGCCTTGAACGGAACCACCAGCGCCGGAACCGCCGCCATCGCCACCGCGGCGGCCAGCGGCGGCAGCCACCAGCGCGGCTCTCCCGCGCGCCGGGCGCACCACGCCGCCCAGCAGAGCGCGACGGCGAGGACGGGGACCGCCACCGCCGTATTGCCGAGGTCGGCGAGGAACTCGGCGACGGGGGAGGGGAACGCCGAGCCGGCGATCGCGCGGCCGAGCCGTTCGTCGTAGGTCCGCAGGGGGCCATGGGCGGCGATCTGCCAGGTGCACAGCGCGAGCAGTGCGATCAGTGCGAGAGGTGTGAAGAGCGCGCGAGGTGTGAGGAGCGCGCGGGGCGTGACGAACGGCGCCCGGGGCGCGGAAGGGGAGCGAACAGTCGGCGGCCCCGGAACAGGGGGGGGTAGTTCCGGGGCCGCCGTGGCGACCGGTGTGCCGCGCGCCCCGGGGGGTTTGGGGCGGGCGGCCATCCGATCGGTGAGGAGATCCGGAGCCGGAAGCTCCAGTGGTGTGCGCGAGGGCACAGCCGGGTCGGGGCTGGGGAAGCACCGGCTCGGCATCGCCCGCAGTCCCCTGCGAGCGGGGTGTTTCTCTCATCTGGAATGACCGTACGGCAGCGAAGCCCCGCCGGACAGGCCGATCACCCACCTGTCATCGGCCCCGCACATCTTCTTCACTCCACCCATCGATCACCCATGGTCACAGCTCGGCGAAGGCGCTCTCGAGGACGTCGAGACCCTCGTTCAGCAGGTCCTCGCCGATCACCAGCGGCGGCAGGAAACGCAGCACATTGCCGTAGGTTCCGCAGGTCAGCACCAGCAGCCCGGCCGAGTGGCACGCCTTGGCGACGGCGGCCGTGGCCTCGGGGTTGGGGTCCTTGGTGCCGGACTTCACCAGTTCGATGGCGATCATGGCGCCGCGGCCGCGGAGGTCGCCGATGATGTCGTACTTCTCCCGCATCGCGGCCAGGCGGCCCTTCATGACCTCCTCGACGCGCTTGGCCTTGGCGTTGAGGTCCAGCTCGCGCATCGTCTCGATCGCGCCGAGCGCCGCCGCGCACGCCACCGGGTTTCCGCCGTAGGTGCCGCCGAGACCGCCGGAGTGCGCCGCGTCCATGATCTCCGCGCGGCCGGTGACGGCGGCGAGCGGCAGCCCGCCCGCGATGCCCTTGGCGGTGGTGATCAGGTCCGGGACGATGCCCTCGTCCTCACAGGCGAACCACTGGCCGGTGCGGCAGAAGCCGGACTGGATCTCGTCCGCGACGAAGACGATGCCGTTGGCCTTGGCGAACTCCGCGATCCTGGGCAGGAAGCCCTTGGCGGGCTCGATGAAGCCGCCCTCGCCGAGGATCGGCTCGATGATGATCGCGGCCACGTTCTCCGCCCCGACCTGCTTGCTGATCATGTCGATGGCCTGGGCCGCGGCCTCCTCGGCGCAGTTCTCCGGGCCGGTCAGCCAGCGGTAGGGGTAGGCGAGCGGAACGCGGTAGACCTCCGGCGCGAAGGGGCCGAAGCCGTGCTTGTACGGCATGTTCTTGGCGGTGAGCGCCATGGTGAGGTTGGTGCGGCCGTGGTAGCCGTGGTCGAAGACCACGACCGCCTGGCGCTTGGTGTACGAACGGGCGATCTTCACCGCGTTCTCCACCGCCTCGGCGCCCGAGTTGAACAGCGCCGACTTCTTGGCATGGTCGCCGGGCGTGAGCCGGGCCAGCTCCTCGCAGACCTCCACATAGCCCTCGTACGGCGTGACCATGAAACAGGTGTGGGTGAAGTCCGCCAGTTGCGCGGACGCCCGGCGCACGACGGCCTCCGCGGAGGAGCCGACGGAGGTCACGGCGATACCGGAACCGAAGTCGATCAGCGAGTTGCCGTCCACGTCCTCGATCACACCGCCGCCCGCGCGCACGGTGAAGACCGGCAGCACACTCCCCACCCCACCGGCGACCGCCGCGTTCTTACGGGCGAGCAGCTCCTGCGACTTCGGGCCGGGAATGGCGGTGACGACGCGACGCTCCTGGGGGAGGGACGGGCCTCCGGACAGTTCGGTCATGAGGGGCTCCAGGGGAAAGAACAGCGGTTTTAGTCGCAGGCTAGGGGCGCGGCGCCGGATGAGGCATGTTCCGTTCGGGAGCACTGCGCGTGTTGCCTTGTCCGCCACGGCCATAGCCCGACGACCGCCTTACGGATCCGGCGGCGGCCTTACGGATCCAGCGACCGCTTCACGGATCCGGTGTCCGCCTTACGGATCCAGTGACCGCTCTGTGGACCCCGCGAGTGAGACGGCACCGCCCGGGTCGCTGAACTCCCCGCGCGGGAACACTAGATTGAGCGATGGCGCGAAAGCCGAGGAACAGCCGGTCAGGGGGCAAGGGGCAGCACATGGACACCGAGGGCACGTTCGACCCACGCAGCACACGCCACAACCCGCTCCCACCCCCGCCCCCGCAATCCCCGCCCTCCTTCCCCACCGCCCCACCGCCGGTGCCGCCGACCGCGCCCCCGCCGGTCCCTGCTGCGGCCCCGGTACCCGCCCAGGCTCCCGGCACGCCCCCGGCCCGGCCGTCCTTCGTCGCCTGGCTGCGCGCTCCGCGGCCCGAGGCGGCACCGGGGGTATGGACGTACGAGCACAAGCCGAAGGCGCCGGAGGAGCCGGACCGCATCCCAGGGCGGCGGCTGCTCAGCGGGGCGCTGATCTCGGCCTTGTGCGGCTGGCTGGTCTGGTCGCTGCTCTGGAACGGGTACCTGGGTGGCTATTGGCTGTGGCCCATGTATCTGCTGACTCCGGACTCGTGGTACGAGCGCGGGGGCAACACACAGGCGGGCTGGTGGGCCCAGCGGATCTATATCGGCATTGTTCTCGCCTGCCTTGCCGTGATCTTCGGCCGCGTCGGCCACTGGTCCGAAGTCTGGCGCCGCTACGTCGCGCCCCTCTTCCGGCGGGCCTGGGATGAGCCCGCCCCCGAGGTGGCCGCCGCGGGGCGGCCCGAGGGGGATCCCGTGGAGTGGCCGCACCTGCGGGCCGCCGGGGCGCACAGTGCGGCTGATCGGTTGGCGGCGGACGCGCGGGCGGGGGCGATGAACGACGTCGACCATGCCCGCATCGAGCGCGCCTGGCAGTCCGTGCGGGCCGGGCGTAACTCCCTCGCCTCGTTCACCGACACCGTGCTGCGCCACGGCGCCGCCTCGTACGGGCATCCGTCCGGGGCGCGGGATCTGCCCGCCAGGACGGCGCGGCATGATCTCCTCGCGCATCAGGTCCGCCTCGGTACCGCCGCCGACGACCGCCGCAACCCCTATCAGCACCGCGGCGTCGGGCTGGCGCTCGAGCCCGATGTGCTCGCCACCTCGCTGCTGGCCGTCGGGCCGCCCGGTTCGGGGAAGACGGGGCGGATGGTGCGGCCCGTCGTGGAGTCGCTGTGTCTACAGGCGCTCGCCGGGCAGGTCGCCGTCGTGGCGGTCGGGGCGGCGGGGGCCGGGCTCGGGGCGGATGAGGCGTTCGACGTCGTCGTGAAGATCGGTCGGCCGGACTCCGGCTACGACTTCGACCTCTACGGCGGCACCACCGACCCCGACGAGGCCGCGGGCATCCTCGCCGAGGCCCTGATCGGCGACATGGCCGCCTCGCTGCCCGGCGGGGACAGCCGGCGCGCCGCCACCGCGCTGGCCCAGTTGCTCGGCCCCTACCGCGCTGCCCACGGCCGCTTCCCGTCCGTTCCGGATCTGCGGGAGCTGCTGGACGGTTCCAAGGCGGCCGTCGACGCGCTGCGCGCGGCGCTGGACGAGGCCGGGGAGCGGGCGCAGGCCCGTGAGCTGGAGGCGCGGGTCCGGCAGTCGGGTGCGCCCGGGGACGTGGGCACGCTGCTCGCGGACCGGATCGCGCTGCTGGACCGGCCCGCGTTCGCCGATTTCTTCGACACCACCGGCGACCGCCGCCCGTTCTCCCTCCGCGCCCTCGAACACCCCCTCCGGGTCCGTATCGATCTGCCCGAGCGCGGCCATGCGGAGGCGTCGCGGATGCTGGCCCGGCTGGTCCTGGCGCAGTTCACCGAGTGCGCCGTGGGCCGCGCCGACCGTTCGCTGTTCGCCTGTCTGGTCCTGGACGACGCCTCGCACACCATCACCCCCGAGGCCCTGCGGGGTATCCAGCGGCTCCGCTCCGCCCACGCGGGTGCCGTGCTCACCCTCCGTACCCTCGACGACGTCCCCGAGGCGCTGCGCAGTGCCCTGCTCGGCGCGGTCGGCTGCCGGATGGCCTGTGCCGGGGTGACGACCTGGGACGGGGCGCGGTTCGCGGAGGTGTGGGGGACGGAATGGGTCGAGACGCGGGACATCACCGACCGGCAGATCATCGCCGAGGAACCGCTCACCAAGGTGCTGCACTTCATCCGTAAGGTCGTCACCGGTAAGGCGGTGACCACGCAGTCGGTGACCGTACGGACGGTGGAGCGCGAGCGCTGGTCCGCGTCCGAGCTGGCCCACGCGGTTCCCGCCGGGCATGCGGTGCTCTCGGTGACCTCCGTAAGGGGCGAGGGCGGGCCGCCGGTGCTGGTGGATCTCCGCGGGTGACCGACCGCCCCAGGTGTGCCGCATTGCCGCATCGCCGCGATCGACGTTCTGCTGCGGTTGCCCCGCTCAACGCGACGGGGCGACCGCAGCGTCACGGCCAGACCGGTGGCCAAATCTGGCCGTCAATTCCACGTATTCCTCCATTGAGGCAGAATCGGCAGTAGCCGTTCATACGGGACGGTGAAGTCGCCGCATTCGCATCGAAGGTGCCATGCCTCCCACGCTCGCCTCACTCGTCCGCCACCCCGGTCTCAAGCTGTCCGTGCTCGCGGGCGAGGACCGGCTGGAGACGCCTGTGCGCTGGGCACATGTCAGCGAGCTGGCCGACCCCGTGCCCTATATGGAGGGCGGCGAACTGCTCCTGATCACCGCGATGCAGATCGAGGCCGAGGACCCGGAGGCGATGAGCCGCTATGTGCGGCGGCTGGTGGGCGCGGGCGTGGTCGGGCTCGGCTTCGCGCTCGGCGTCAAGTACGCCGAGGTGCCGGCCGCGCTCGCCGCGGCGGCCAAGGAGGAGGGGCTGCCGCTGATCGGCGTGCCCCGCCCCACCCCCTTCATCGCGATCAGCAAGGCTGTCTCCGCGGCCATAGCCGCCGACCAGTACCGGGCCGTGACCGCCGGGTTCGAGGCGCAGCGCGAGCTGACCCGCGCCGCCATCGGCGCCGAGGGGCCCGCCGCGCTGCTCGCCCGGCTCGCCGCCCATGTCGACGGCTGGGCCGCGCTCTACGACGTCTCCGGCTCCGTGGTCGCCGCCGCCCCCGACTGGGCCGCCCGGCGCGCCGCCCGGCTCACCGCCGACGTCGAGCGGCTGCGTTCCCG
>NZ_JAHLEM010000599.1 GCF_018883605.1 Streptomyces niphimycinicus
CCGCCGCCAAGGCCGACGCACCCGCCACCTCGACCGTGACCGCGCCCGCGACCGCGCCCGCGACCACCGCATCCGCCATCTCCCCCGCCGACCTCGCATCGCGGGCGCCCGGGCTGGTTGGGGCCTTCGCCGCGGCCGGGGAGGCCATTCAGGCGCAGGGGCTGGCCGGGCAGCGGGCGGTCGTCTATCTCGTGCTGGACCGGTCCGGGTCGATGCGCGGGTACTTCAAGGACGGCACGGTTCAGCACCTGGCCGACCAGGCGCTCGCCCTGTCCGCGCAGTTCGACGCCACCGGCACCGTGCCCGTCGTGTTCTTCTCCACCGACATCGACGGCACCGCCGACCTCGAGCTGGACCAGCACACCGGCCGCATCGAGGAGCTGCACGGCTCGCTCGGCCACATGGGGCGGACGAACTACCACACCGCCGTCAACGCGGTCATCGAGCACTACAAGGCGTCCGGCACCACCGACCCCGCGTTCGTGATCTTCCAGACGGACGGTGCGCCCACCACCAAGACCGCCGCCGAGAAGGCGCTGTGCGAGGCGGCGGGGCTGCCGCTGTTCTGGCAGTTCCTGGCGTTCGGGGACCCGGAGGCGAAGGGGTTCGACTTCCTCCGGAAGCTGGACACCGCGCCCGCGCTGGCCGTCCCGGAGAAGCGGGCGGTCGACAACACCGGCTTCTTCCACGCCGGGCTCGACCCGCGTACGGTCGCCGACGCCGAGCTGTACCGGGAGATCCTGAAGAAGTTCCCGGGCTGGCTGGCCGCCCGTACACAGGGCTGACCAGGGGCCGCACCACATCCGGCAACCCACCTGGCACCACACCGGGGGCCATCCGCCGCGGAAAAAACGCCGCGCGGGTGGCCCCCGTCACTCGGATACGATATGGGCGGCTCAGTAGAGCTGGACGTCACTTACCGTATCGACTCGGGAGCAGCCTGCAATGGCTCGACACCTCATCACCAGCGCCCTTCCCTACATCAACGGGATCAAGCACCTGGGCAACATGGTGGGGTCCATGCTCCCGGCCGACGTCTACTCCCGCTATATGCGCCAGCGCGGCCATGACGTCCTCTACATCTGTGCCACCGATGAGCACGGCACCCCGGCCGAGCTGGCCGCCAAGGAGGCCGGGCTGCCGGTCGACGAGTTCTGCGCCCAGCAGCATGAGGCGCAGAAGGCGATCTACGACGGCTTCGGGCTCGCCTTCGACTACTTCGGCCGCAGCTCCTCCGCGCAGAACGTGCAGATCACCCAGACGATCGCGCGTGAGCTCAAGGCAAACGGCTTCATCGAGGAGCGCTCGATCCGCCAGGTGTACTCCAACGCCGACGGCCGCTTCCTCCCCGACCGCTATATCCAGGGCACCTGTCCGCACTGCGGCTACGACAAGGCCCGCGGCGACCAGTGCGAGAACTGCACCCGCGTGCTCGACCCGACCGACCTGATCGACGCCCGCTCCGCGATCAGCGGCAGCAGCGATCTGGAGGTCCGGGAGACCAAGCACCTCTTCCTCCTCCAGTCCAAGCTGGCGGAGGAGGTCGCCGCCTGGGTCGACGAGCGCGGCAAGGACTGGCCGACGCTGGCCTCCTCGATCGCCCGCAAGTGGCTGAACGAGGGGCTCCAGGACCGGGCGATCACCCGCGACCTGGACTGGGGCGTGCCGGTGCCGGCCGACACCTGGCCGGAGCTGGCGGCCGAGGGCAAGGTCTTCTACGTCTGGTTCGACGCGCCGATCGAGTACATCGGGGCCACCAAGGAGTGGGCAGACCTCGACCCGGAGAACCGCGACTGGAAGTCGTGGTGGTACGACGTGGACGAGACCGTCCGCTACACCGAGTTCATGGCCAAGGACAACGTCCCGTTCCACACGGTGATGTTCCCGGCCACCCTCCTCGGCACCCGGGACGCCTGGAAGAAGGTCGACTACGTCAAGGCGTTCAACTGGCTGACGTACTACGGCGGGAAGTTCTCCACCTCCCAGAAGCGCGGGGTGTTCACCGACGCCGCGCTCGAGGTGCTGCCCGCCGACTACTGGCGCTACTTCCTGATGGCGAACGCCCCGGAGTCCGACGACACCTCCTTCACCTGGGAGCACTTCACCGCCACCGTCAACAAGGACCTGGCCGACACCCTCGGCAACTTCGTCAACCGCGTGCTGTCCTTCTCCCGTAAGCGGTTCGGCGACGAGGTCCCGGCCGGGAAGGCCGCCGGGGAGGCGGAGGAGCGTCTGGGCGAGGAGATCGCGCGGCTGCTGGCGGAGTACGAGGAGCACATGGACACGCTCCAGTTCCGCAAGGCCGCGGCGGCGCTGCGCGCCCTGTGGAGCGCGGGCAACTCCTATCTGGAGGAGAAGGCCCCCTGGCTGGAGATCAAGACCGACCAGGAGGCCGCGGCCCTCACCCTGCGTACGGCGATGAACCTCATCCACCTCTACGCGATCGTCTCCGAGCCGTTCATCCCGGCCTCGGCGCGGGCCATGCGGTCGGCGTTCGCGCTGAGCGAGGACACCGCGGTCTGGGTCGGTCAGGAGGAGGCGAAGGCGCTGGCGTCGGTTCCGGCGGGCACGGCCTTCACCGTTCCCCCGGTGCTCTTCGCGAAGATCACCGAGGAGGACCTGGAGTCCTTCCGGGAGCGCTTCGGCGGTGCGGAGCAGAACGGGAACGGCGCCGCGTAGCGGTCGGCGAACGGGCGCCGCGCAGCCGCTCATGCGCGTGTTGATCGCGCGGCAACCGTTCGTTTAGTCCCCTCGGTGACCCTGTGGAGTCCATAACCACCGGGGAGTCGAGGAAGCAGTGCCGGACCCACGTGTCACGGTGACGGTCCACGGCCCCGACCCGCTCAGCCGGGCCGGGGTCGTGCGTCATCTACAGCATCAGCCCAGCGTCGAGCTGGTCGACCGGCCATGCCCGCCCGGCGAAGAACCCCGTGGCGCGGTCGCCGTCATGCTCGCCGAGCGCCTCGACGACCGCGCCGGGGCGGAGCTGCGCCGTCTGGTGCGGGGCGGGCGGCAGCGGGTGGTGCTGATCGCGGGCGAGCTGCGTGAGACGGAGCTGATGGCGGTGATGGAGTACGGCGTGCAAGCCGTCTTATGGCAGCACCGGACCACGCCGAAGCGGCTGTTGCGCGCCGTGCACCGGGTCGCCCGCGCGGACCGTGGCACACCGTGCGGCGTGGACCGGAGGCTTTGACCCGAGGCTGTGGCCCGAGGGCTTCAGAGGTCCGTGCCCTCGTGGGTCGCGTCCGGGTCGACCCCCAGCGTGAGGCTTCCGGTGACGCCCTTCGCGATCTTTCCCTTGCGGTACTCGAGGTTCAGCAGACCGCCCTGTGCGCCATTGCCCGGGGTTGGCAACTGCTCGTCCGGGAGTGAGTAAGGCCGGTTTAGCTCGATCGTGTGATGGTCGGCTTCTGGCCTTGCGGCGCCACAGGCGGGTTGGGTTAGCGTGGCTGTGCGATCTGGGACGCCGGGTGCGGTGCCGGCGTGCGGGGCCCCTGCTCCACCAGAGAGATGGTTCAGGGCCTCCCCGTCGCCTCTGGCCGTATCCACATGGCCAGGTCGTGAGGGACTCCGCCTGCCCGGCTCGGACCACGGACGCGATTCGTGTCGCCGCCCGGGACGCGAAAGCGGACGACCAGGGGGTACCTCCCAGCGGTAGCTGGGGGAGTGCCCAAAACCGTTCGGGGCGTGCCAGTGAGCGGACTCACTCCCGCTCACTGCCCAGGAATGGTAGATCCCGTCCTCGTCGAGGGTGGTGCGCCGGTGGTGCTGGTGTTGTACGGGGCCACCTCAGCCGTCGGTGGGCGGTGTCCCAGTCGGCGGGGTGCCGCCCCCGCCGCTGCTCGAACTCTCATAGCCCGAGTAGAGCCCCAGCGCGTCGCAGTGCCAGATGTCGACGGCCGCCTTCGCCACCGGTTTACAGGCGTCGGAGTCGATCACTTTGAGGCGGAGGGTCATCGGGATGCCCTCCTTGTGCTCGGTGATGTCCTTTCTGATCTTGTCCGCGTCGATGTAGTACGGCCCCTCGGTGGTCTCCGAGGTGAGCCGGTAACAGACCTCCCCGGACGGGGCGGAGGCGGAGGCCGACGGGGTGGCGGAGGCAGCGGAGGTCTCGCCCGCCGAGGCGGTGGTGGCGATGGCCGTTCCCAGGCCCGCCGCCGCGACCGCCGCGCCGCCCGCCACCACGACCCGCCGCCTCGTCAGGTCCCGCTGGGAATCGAGGTCGTTGCTCTGCTGTTCGGTCATGGCCCGGGACAGTAGGGAGGCAACCTGGCAGCCCCATGGGTGCCCGCTGTGAATGGCTGTGCGAAGCGCGTCATTCGGCCATCCGCCGCAGACGCGGGGCGGGGGCGCGCCGTTCGGCACGCCCCCGCCCTGTAGGTCTCTCGTCCGGCCCGGCTACTCGGCGGGCTTCTCGGCCCCCTCGGCCGTCTTCTCCGCCTTCTCTGCCTTCTCGGCCTTCTCGGCCTTCTTGACCTGCGGCGGCTTGCGCACCGACAGGTGCAGCTCCCGCAGCCGGGTCTCGTCCACCTCGCTGGGCGCGCCCATCAGCAGGTCCTGCGCGTTGCCGTTGAGCGGGAAGGCGATGGTCTCGCGGATGTTGGGCTCATCGGCCAGCAGCATCACGATGCGGTCGACGCCGGGGGCGATACCACCGTGCGGCGGGGCGCCGAAGTGGAACGCGCGCAGCATGCCGCCGAACTCGCGCTCGACCTCTTCCCGGTCGTAGCCCGCGATCGCGAACGCCTTGTACATGACGTCCGGCTCATGGTTCCGGATGGCGCCGGAGGACAGCTCCACCCCGTTGCAGACGATGTCGTACTGCCACGCCAGAATATCCAGCGGGTCCTTGGTCTCCAGGGCCTCCAGACCGCCCTGCGGCATGGAGAAGGGGTTGTGGGAGAACTCGATCTGCCCGGTGTCCTCGTTCCGCTCGAACATGGGGAAGTCCACGATCCAGCAGAAGCGGAAGACGCCGTCCTCGAAGTGGCCGGTCCGCTTGGCGGCCTCGACCCGCACCGCGCCCATGATCTTGGAGACCTCGTCGAACTCACCCGCGCCGAAGAAGATCGACGTGCCGGGCTTGCCCTGGACCTCGGTGATCAGCTTCTCGACGTCCTCCTCGGTGAGGAACTTCGCGATCGGCCCGGTCAGCTTGGCGTCCTCGCCGATCCGGACCCAGGCCAGCCCCTTGGCGCCCTGCTCGACCGCGAACTCGCCGAGCTGGTCGAAGAACTTCCGCGGCTGGTCGGCGGTGTCCGGCACGGCCAGCGCGCGTACGTGCTTGTCCGCGAACGCCTTGAAGCCGGAGCCCGCGAAGATATGGCTGACGTCCCGCAGCTCGAGCTGGGCCCGCAGATCCGGCTTGTCGGAGCCGTACTTCAGCATGGCCTCGCGGAACGGAATCCGCGGGAACGGCGAGGTCACATGGCGGCCGCCGCCGAACTCCTCGAAGAGCTCGGTCATCACCTTCTCGATGACGCCGAAGACGTCCTCCTGCTCGACGAAGCTCATCTCGACGTCGAGCTGGTAGAACTCGCCCGGCGAGCGGTCGGCGCGGGCGTCCTCGTCGCGGAAGCAGGGCGCGATCTGGAAGTAGCGGTCGAAGCCCGCGATCATCAGAAGCTGCTTGAACTGCTGCGGGGCCTGCGGCAGCGCGTAGAACTTGCCCGCGTGCAGCCGGGAGGGGACCAGGAAGTCCCGGGCGCCCTCCGGCGAGGTGGCGGACAGGATCGGGGTCGCCAGCTCGTTGAACCCCTGCGCGGTCATCTTCTGCCGGATGGCGGAGATGACGGCGGAGCGCAGCATGATGTTGCGGTGCATACGCTCGCGGCGCAGGTCCAGGAAGCGGTACTCCAGGCGCCGTTCCTCGCCGACCCCGTCCTCGGGGAAGACCGTGAAGGGCAGCGGGTCGGCGGCGCCGAGCACCTCGACGTCGGCGACCTCGACCTCGATCTCGCCGGTGGGCAGTTCGGGGTTGACGTTGTCCGCGCCACGCGCGATGACCCGGCCGTCGACGCGGACGACGGTCTCCTTGGTGATCGAGCTCAGCGCCTCGTTGGCGGGTGTGTCGGGGCGCACCACCAACTGGACCAGGCCGTAGTGGTCGCGGAGATCGATGAAGAGGATGCCGCCCAGGTTCCGTCGATTGTGGAGCCAGCCGGAGAGCCGGACGTCGGTGTCGACGTCAGCGGCGCGGAGCTGACCACAGGTGTGCGACCGGTACCGATGCATCATTCATCCAAGTCGTCTGATCGGGAGGCGTGCGTACCCTCGTGAACTTCCGGCCAAGCCTACCGGCGCCACGACCCTCGCTGGTAAGCGGTCGGCAAATCCCCATAAGGTAGTGCAATGCGCACCGAGGACCTGCTGGCCGCCATAGCGACCGGCCTATGGCGTTGGGACAGTGTCTCGGGCGCCGTCAGCTATGACGCGGAGGCGGCCCGGCTGGTGGGCCTGCCCGCCGAGGCCACCACCCTTCCCGAGGCCGCCGCCCGCGCGTGTTTCCACCCCGCGGACTGGCTGGAGGTCAAGGCGATCGTCGACCTGGCGGTGGCCGAGGGCACGCTGGCCGAGGCCCGGCTGCGCATCGTGGACGAGAAGGGCACCGTACTGCGGACCGTACGCACCCGGTCCCGGCCGATGGCACGGGGCGGCAGCGAGGACGGCTACCACCTGCTCGGCACCCTCCAGGAGGTCCCCGACCCGCTGCCCGGCACCTCGGCCGCGGGCCCGCCGGTCACCGGCGACTGGCGCCGCAACCGCGAGGCGTTCCTGCTGGACGCGGGGCGGGCGCTGGCGGAGGCGATGTCCACCGCCGAGGTGCTGCGGGTCGCGGCGGGGCTGTCCATGCCGGGCTTCTCCCCGGAGGGGCTCGCGGTCTTCGGCGTCCAGGGCGAGCGGATCTCGGTGATCGGCCACCACGGGCCGCGGGCGGGGGCCGATCACCCTTTTCATGACATCGGGCTGGGCAGCGACTATCCGGCGGCCGAGGTGGTCCGCACCGGCCGGGCGGTCTATCTGCCCACGCCGGAGGAGTACCGCGGCCGGTTTCCGGCCGCCTGGTCGCTCGGCCGGCCCCGTAAGCGCCGGTCCTGGGCATTTCTGCCGCTGATCGTCGCGGGCCGCACCATCGGCGCGTGGATGGCCGGATTCGCCCATCCGGTGTCGTTCTCGCCCGATGAGCGCTCGGTGCTGACCACGATCGCCCGGATGCTGGCCCAGGCGCTGTCCCGCACCGCGCTCCAGGAGACCGAACGGGAGCTGGCGGACGGGCTCCAGCGCTCGATGCTGCCCGCCAGCAAGCCCGATATCCCGGGGCTGACGGTGGCCGCGCGCTATGTGCCGACCGGCGGCGGGCTACAGGTCGGCGGCGACTGGTATGACGTGATCGGGCTGCCCTCGGGCCGTACCGCGCTGGTGATCGGCGATGTGCAGGGCCACGATGTACACGCCGCCGGGATCATGGGGCAGCTACGGATCGCGGTCCGGGCATACGCCTCCGAGGGGCACCACCCCGACGCGGTGCTCTCCCGCGCCTCCCGCTTCCTCGCCGGGCTGGCTGCGCCGGATGGTCCTGACGGCTCTGCCGGCCGCTACGACCCGAGATTCGCCACCTGCCTCTATATGGAGGTGGACCCGGTCGCCGGCACCCTGGACATCGCCCGCGCGGGCCACCCCGACCCGGCGGTCCGGCTCGCCGACGGCACGATGATGGTCCGGCCCACGGCGGGCGGGCTGCCGCTGGGCATCGACCCGGACACCGACTACCCGACCACCCGGGTGGTACTGGAGCCCGGCGAGACGCTGCTGATGTGCACCGACGGGCTGATCGAGACCGGCGGCCACGATCTGGAGACCGGCTGGGACCGGATCCGTAAGGTCTTCGAACGGCCCGCCACCCTCACAGACGACCCCGGCACCCTCACACACGACCCCGGCGCCCTCACGAACGACCCCGGCACCCTCCCCACCGGCGCCCTCCCCACCGATGGTCTCGACTCCGACGATCTCGAAGCCCTCGCCGACTCCCTGGTGCAGGCCGTGCACGGGCCGCCCTCCCACCACACCACCGGTCCGCTCGCGGACCGGCGCGAGGACGACATAGCGCTGCTGCTGATCCGCCGGGAGGCGGAGGTGTGCCTGGTCGGGCCCGGTTCGGCGCCGGTGCGGCGGACGGCGGTCACGGTCGCGCAGGCCGAACCGGAGCGCATAGCCGGCACCCGGCAGCAGTTGCGCGACATGCTGCACGACTGGGCGGACCCGGACCAGGTGGAGTCGGCGGTGCTGATGCTCTCCGAGATGGTCACCAACGTGCTGGTGCACACCGACGGGGACGCCCTGCTGGTGGCCGAGGTCAGCGGGCGGCACGGGGCCCGGCGGCTGCGGCTGGACGTCGCCGACAGCAGCGATGAGCTGCCGCACCGCCGGCGGCCGGGCGAACTGGCCTCGTCGGGGCGCGGGCTGCTGCTCCTGGAGATGCTCGCCGACAACTGGGGGGTGGATCCGCGGGGCGACGGCAAATGCATCTGGTACGAGCTGTACGAGGCCGCGCCGGATGGCGCGGCCCCTCCATCCCCGCCCGACGGCGCCTAGTCCTCCTCGGCCGTGCGTGGTGTCGGCTCAGGAGACACGCGCGCTTGAGGCTTGCGGGCCGCACACGGCGTGTGTCATGCCCCCTCCCGCGACCAACGGCCCGGCTCCCACGAGTGACGGGCGGGGCAGCCGGGACGGTGCAGAGGGAGCCGGGACGTTCAGCGGAAGAGCCGGGAACCAAGCGGGCGTTCTTCGTCGAAGCCGGGAAGTATCAGGAAGGTCGCGCTGGCGGTCGTGGTGGTGAATTCCAGCAGGGCGTCGGAATTGTCCATATGGGTGAGGGTGTTGGTGAAGGTCCGTATGTCGTTCTGGAAGCTCATGAAGAGCAGGCCGGGGGCGGCTCCGTCGATGCTGTAGGAGCGACGGAGCATGAGGCCGACGCCGACCGCGGTGGCATGCGCCCTGCGGGCATGGGCGTCCGCCGGGACGAGGTAGCGTCCGTCCGGCGTTTTGGCCCCGAGGTCCGGGCCCGAGGCGATGGGGCCACCGGAGAGGGGCACGCCGGTGGCTCGGCGGCGGCCGAAGACCGCTTCCTGTTCGGCGACGGACAGCTTGGCGAACCGCGGCAGATCGAGTTCCATGCGTCGTAGTACGGCAAGGGTGCCGTCGGCGACCGGAGCCGGTCCGGACAACCACAGGTCGCGTTCCTGTTCGGCCCTGGTGTGGGGGCCCACGATGCCGTCGACGAAACCGAAGAGGTTCCGGGGCGCGGCACGGCCCCGATCCACCGGCACGTTCGCACCACGGACCCCGGACTGCCGCCAGCGTTCCCGTATCCGGTCACCGGCCTGCCCCAGCAGCGCGGCAGTCACCACCGGTACCACCAAGGCGTCGCCGGCGCAGATCTGTATCAGCAGATCGCCACCGCGCGCGCGGGAGGCGATCCGTTCGCGGGAGAACCGCGGGAGGTCCTTCGCGCCGGGCAGGGCAGGATCGACCGTGCGCACCAGCCGGGGGCCCACCCCGATCGTCACGGTCAGATCGCCCGGCGGGAGGCCCATCAGCCGTGCGTCGGTCCCCGCGGTGAGCGTGCGGATGGCCTCGCCGAGTTCGGCCAGCAGCGGACGGACAGGCACCTCGTCGACGAGGTCGGCCACCACGGCCAGCAGGTTCCGCTGGGCTGGTTGTGGAAGCGTGATGCCCGCCTGGTGCCGGCCCACCGCCGACACCGGCGGGGTCGGCGCAGGGGCATCGGACCGGTCCGGCGGGGCGGAACTCGATTGGCACCCGGCGGAGAGACCGACGGCGGTCACCGTGCCGGTGGCACCGAGAAACGCGCGGCGTGACGGGCGAGAGTCGGCTTGGCACACAGTGTGAACTGTGCCATATCCGTATCGGTGCCTGCGACCCTGTCGGCGACCGTGCCAGGATGACGCCATGCCTCGTCTCCGTCTTCGCCTGATGGCCGCGTTACTCGGCACACTGACGCCCGTAATAGTCGGCTGCGGCGCGGACGATGACGGATCGGACGACGGCCGGCGGCCGTCCGGTGCGCATGTGACGATCAACGTGCCGGCCGACGCCCCGACGATCTCGGCCGCGGTGTCTCTGGCCCGGCCCGGCGATCTTGTGCTGATCGCGCCCGGCACTTACCACGAGTCGGTGAAGATCTCCAAGGCTCGCATCACGCTTCGCGGCGCGTCCCGGGACAAGGTCGTCATCGACGGGCGGTTGCGGCAGCCGAACGGCATCGTCGTCGCCGCTCCCGGGGTGGCCGTGGAGAACCTGACCGTGGAGAACAACACCCAGAACGGGGTCCTGGTCACCGGCTCGGCGAAGGCGGCCGCCGGAGCGCCTGGGCAGTCCGGCGGTTACGACACCGGCGACGAGCCCGTCACCTTCCTGAAATCGTTCCTGGTCTCCCATGTGACCGCGACCCGCAACGGGCTGTACGGCATCTACGCGTTCTCCGCGCAAAACGGTGTCATCGAGCACTCGTACACATCGGGTTCGGCCGACTCGGGGATCTATGTCGGACAGTGCAAGCCCTGTCGCATCGTGGTGCGGGAGAACGTCGCCGAACTCAACGCGGTCGGTTACGAAGGCACCAATGCCAGTGGCGACATGTACGTGGTCGGTAACCGCCTGGTCGGTAACCGGGTCGGGCTCACCACCAACTCCGACCATCAGGAGAAGTTGCTCCCGCAGAAGGACGCCGTCATCGCGGGCAACCTGATCGCGGCCAACCAGCAGGCGGCCACCCCCGAACAGGCCGACGGCGGATGGGGTATCGGCATCGGGATCGACGGCGGCAGCGACAACCAGTTCGTCCGCAACCGGATCGCCGGCAACAGCAACGCCGGGGTGGTGATCACCGCAACCGCTGACATACCGCCGAACGGCAACCGGATCCTGGACAACACCTTCGCCGCCAACGGCGTTGACGTCGGCTGGACGTTCCCCACCGCCACCAAGGGACGGGGCAACTGCCTGCGCGGCAACGAGCTGCGAACGACCGTGCCCGCCCGGCTCGCGACCACCGCGTCCTGCCCGCGTCCCGCCCGGTCGCTCTCGCCGTCCGGCACCTGGGCGAAGCCGACGGCACCCGGCGGTATCCCGTTCACCGATGTGGCGGCGCCCAAGCGACAGCCGCAGTTCCCGAACGCCAGGTCCGCGGGGGCCACCGCTGTTCCGGCCGTTCCGGCGCTGCCGGACGACACGGCGGACATCCGGCTGCCGTCGGCGGCACTGCTCGCCGCGGGCGCGCGGGTGGGGACGTCCTGAGCGGCGGCTACCGCGCCGGGGTGACTCCGGGTACCGGCCGGACCGGAACGTACTTCTGAGTGTCGAAATCGATGACCACCGGCCGCGATGCGGAGGCCACGCCGACGCGAACCCGGTACATGGTGCCGTCCGAGCCGATCCAGTAGCGCACGGCACCCGCCGTACCGGACGCACCCGCCGTACCGGACGCACCCGCCGTACCGGATGTACCCGCCGTACCGGACGTGGCACGTTCGGCGCTCGGCCCGGTCATGATGTCCACCTGATGGCCGTCCAACCGGTCCCGTCCAACCCAGGCGGCACCGTTCTGCGGCAGTAGTTCGGCATTGTCCGGCCGGTCGCTGCCGAGCTTCAGCGCGATGGCCAGCGAACTGTCCAGCGAACTGCCGTGCTTTTGCAGCGGACGGCTGTACCAGCCCGACCCCGGCGGCCGTGCCGGTGCCTTCGCCGGGGCGTTCACCATCGGGTGGACGAGCACATTGGCTGCCGTCCACTGGATCAGCCCGTCGCTGGACGTGTCGCGCCCGGTGCCGCGCACCACGCCGTAACCGATCTTGCCGCGGTAGTCGATGGATCCGGTGAAGGTCAGCTCACCAGCGGTGCCCGGCACGTTGATCGTCATGGCCCGTCCGCCCGCCTGGAAGTTGAGGAACCGCGTGACCGCCAGACGGCCCGCCTGATCCGAGGTCAATTCCCTCGGACCGGCAGGGGCGGAGTCGCTGTCGACGACCAGGAACGTGGCCACCGCGACGGCCACACCGCCGATGGCCGCGGCCACCACCCAGCGTGGCCGCAGCCGTCGGCGCTGACCGGCCGCGCGCCGTGAGAAAACGTGTCCGATTTTCAGACTCCGTACCCGGCGGATTGCTAACCCGTTCCGCTTATTCATTCCCTACTCTCCCCCCGATCTTGGGTCACACCCGCTACAGTATCGCTGCTGGTGGGGCGGTTCAGGATGACAATTCAGACTCTTGTGCTGTTTCCATGTGGGAGGCGAGGCCAAGTGCGACTCGTCCGGGAATGGCACTCCCGAGTCCCTGAATTCACCACCTCCGCCAGGATGACCAAGAACGACCGGGCCCACCGAAACAGCGGTGGGCCCTTTTCATGACCGACGTGTCACCCGGGGCCGGGAAACGGATACCCGACCGGAAACGGGTGGTCGGTTCACATCACGAGGGGAGAGTGATGGCTGTGCGAAGAGTATGTGGAAGGTTACGCCGGACAGCCGAGCGTACGGGTCCACTGACACGAGTGGGCCTCTGCGCTTTCGTACTGTTGGGCAGCACCATGGGCGCGACGGCCGGGACGGCCAACGCCTCGACTGGCGACGGCACCCTGACGGTTCAGGTGCTGCGGGATTTCTTCGGCACCGGCGTGATCAACACGACCATGGACGTGCCGCAGCGGGGCATGAAGGTCAAGGTGTCGGACCCGGCAGGCCATCGGGTCACCGGCACCACGGACGCCACCGGAAAGGTGGTGGTCTCGCCGTCGGACGACCTGACGGGCGGTCAGTACCGCGTTGACGTCACCATCCCGGCGCCGTACAACAAGTCCCTCCAGGCGGCGCCGGCCTCGACGGCGGAGAACCACTTCGACAGCTTCACGACCTTCGTGAACGTGTCGGACGGCAAGGACGACTCGGTGATCACCGGCGTCTGGAACCCGGCCGACTACGCGCTGCCGGACACCCGGTACTTCGTGCCGATCCAGAACGGCGCCGGCGGGAACGACACCCGGGCACTGGTGGCGTTCGGGACGGACAAACGAGGTACGTGTCCTGGCGACTCGGCGTGCCCGACCGCGCTCAACACGCAGGCCCAGGTGGGCACGACGTTCGCGCTGGCCTACGACAAGTACCAGAAGCGGATCTTCCAGGGCGCGTTCGCCCGCCGGTACACCCCGTACGGGCCGGGCGGCGGTAACGCGATCTACACCACGCCGACCGACGGCGGGGGCGCGCCGACCCTGTTCGCGAAGGTGCCGGACGCCACGGCGACGCCGCACGACTCCTCCAACATGATCAAGGACGCCGGGTTCACCGATGCGCCGGGCAAGGAGAGCATCGGCGGCCTGGCCCTGTCGGAGGACGGCTCGACGCTGTACGCGGTGAACCTGCGGTCCCGGTCCCTGGTCAGCTTCGACGCGACCGGGACCACGGCATCCGCGCCCAAAGCGACGGTGCGCATCCCGGACCCGGGCTGCGCCACGTCCACCGACTGGCGGCCGTTCGGTCTTCAGGTCCACGACAACAAGCTCTACGTCGGTGGCGTGTGCAGCGCGGAGAGCACACAGAAGCGCGAAGACCTGAAAGCCGTCGTCTACACCTACGACGGCGGACAGTTCGACACCGTGCTGACCCAGCCGCTCACCGCCAAGCGCGGCTCCGTCTTCGGTTCCAACGACGTCGACCAGGCCACCCACTGGAACCCGTGGAACACCTCCCTG
>NZ_JAHLEM010000006.1 GCF_018883605.1 Streptomyces niphimycinicus
TGACGGCCCTGGCGCTGGCGGTGGCCGACTGGCGGCGGCGCAGGGGCCACGCGGAGGCCACCGGTGTGCTGGTGGACCTGGAGGGCCATGGCCGGGAGGACGTCGTCGAGGGCGCCGACCTGTCCCGCACGGTCGGCTGGTTCACCAGCCTCCACCCGGTGCGCCTGGAGCCCGGAGTGGCCGACTGGGACGAGGTCTGGGAGGGCGGGCCGCAGGCCGGACGGGCCCTCAAGCGGGTCAAGGAGCAGTTGCGCGGCCTGCCCGACAATGGCATCGGCTACGGTCTGCTGCGCCACCTCAACCCCGACACCGCGCGCGAGCTGGGCGCCCTGCCGACCCCGCAAATCGGCTTCAACTACCTCGGCCGCCTCGCGACCGGCACCGACACCGACTGGGCGGTGGAGAGCGCGTCCGGCGGCGGCGACGAGGACATGCCGCTCGTCCACACCGTCGACGTCGACGCGCTCACCCTGGACACCCAGGACGGTGCACAACTGCACGCCACCTGGAGCTGGCCGGACGGCCTGCTCTCCGAAGACGACATACGCGACCTGGCCGAGACCTGGTTCCGCGCCCTGGACACCCTCGCCGCCCACGCCGAGGCACCGGGAGCGGGTGGTCGCACCCCCTCCGACCTTCCGCTGGTCGCCCTCGCCCAGGACGAGATCGACACCCTGGAGCGCACCTGCCCCGATCTCCAGGATGTGCTGCCGCCCTCGCCCATGCAGGAAGGGCTGCTGTTCCACGCCCTGTTCGACGAGGGCGCCGCCGACGTCTACACCGTGCAGCTCTTCCTCGCCATGGCGGGAACACTGGACGAACGCGCCCTGCGCGCCGCCGCGCGGACCCTGCTGAACCGGCATCCCAACCTCCGCTCGGGCTTCCGCCACGAGCAGCTCGGCACCCCCGTGATGGTCGTCCACCACGAGGTGGAACTGCCCTGGGATACCAGGGATCTGCGCGGTCTCGCCCCGGACGAGCAGACGGCCGAGCTCACCCGGATCGCGGAGGAGCAGCTATCCCGCGGCTTCGATCCGGCGGCGCCACCGCTGCTGCGCTTCGTCCTGCTGCGGCTCGCCGACGACCGCTGCCGGCTGCTCCTCACGTACCACCACCTCCTGCTCGACGGCTGGTCGATGGCGCTGCTGGCCCAGGAGCTGTTCGCGCTGTACGCACGCGGCGGTGACGACACGGAACTGCCCCCCACCACCCCCTACCGGGACTATCTGCTCTGGCTCGCGGACCAGGACCGGGAGGCGGCCGAGGAAGCGTGGCGACAGGCGCTCGCGGGCATCGAGGAGCCCACGCTGCTCGCCCCGACGGGCACCGACACCCCGGCCCTGCCCCCGGAGCGGGTCACCCTCGACCTGTCGCCGGAGCTCACCACCGCGCTGACCGACCGCGCCCGGGGACTCGGGCTGACCATGAACACCATGGTCCAGGGCGCCTGGGCGGTGCTGCTCAGCCGGCTCACCGGAGCCGAGGACGTGGTCTTCGGCGCCACCGTCTCCGGACGGCCGGGCGAGATCGGCGGCGTCGAATCGATGGTCGGCCTGTTCATCAACACGCTGCCCGTGCGCGTGACGCCGCTCCCGGAGGAGAGCTGGGCCCAACTGCTGACCCGCCTCCAGGAGCAGCAGGCGGCGCTGATGGAGCACCAGTACATCGGGTTGCACGACACCCAGCGACTGGCCGGGGTGGGGGAGCTGTTCGACACCCTCACCGTCTTCGAGAACTACCCCCTGGACCCGGAGCTGCTGGACAGCGCCGACAGCGGGCTGCGGGTCACCGAGGCCGGCGCGGAAGACGCCACGCACTATCCGCTCACCCTCGTGGCGGTTCCGGGCCCGCGGCTCTCCCTGCGCCTCGGATACCGGCCGGAGCTGTTCGCCGCCGACAGCGTGCGGGCCATCGGCACCCGGCTCAACCGGCTGCTGGAAGCCATCGCCACCGGCCCCGACCGGCCCGTCGCCGACGCCGACATCCTGGACGCCGCGGAGCGCGAGCGGACGCTGGTCAACTGGAACGCCACCGAGCACCACATCCCCTCGGCCACGCTCACCGAGCTGATCGAGGCCCAGGCCGCCCGTACCCCGCACACCACCGCCGTGGTCTTCGAAGGCCGGACGCTGACCTACGCGGAGCTGAGCGCCCGCGCCAACCGGCTGGCGCGGCTGCTGATCGAGCGGGGAGCGGGCCCGGAGAGGTTCGTGGCCCTCGCCCTGCCGCGCTCCCTGGACCTCATCGTCGCTCTGGTGGCCGTACTGAAGTCGGGCGCCGCCTATGTGCCGGTCGACCCCGACTACCCGGCCGAGCGCATCCGCCACATCCTGGGGAACGCCCACCCCGCGATGCTGCTCACCACCGCGGACATCACCGAGGCGCTGCCGCCCGACGACGACACCCCCCGGCTGCTGCTGGACACCGCGGACACCCGGGCGGCGCTGGCGGGCCACGCCGACCGCGATCTCACCGACGCCGAGCGGCCCGCCCCGCTGACCGGCCGCAACACCGCCTATGTCATCTACACCTCGGGTTCCACGGGCAAGCCCAAGGGCGTGCTCGTCCCGCACGAGGGAATCGTCAACCGGCTGTTGTGGACCCAGGCGCGGTACGGGCTCGACGCCTCCGACCGGGTGCTCCAGAAGACACCGTCCGGTTTCGACGTCTCGGTGTGGGAGTTCTTCTGGCCGCTCATCACCGGCGCCCGGCTCGTGGTCGCCCGGCCGGAGGGCCACAAGGACCCGGCGTATCTCGCCCGGCTGATCCGGGACGAGAACGTCACCACCGTGCACTTCGTCCCGTCCATGCTCCAGGTCTTCCTCACCGAGCCCACCGTCGCCCACTGCACCGGTCTGCGCCGCGTCCTGTGCAGCGGGGAGGCACTCCCCGGTGAGCTGCGCGCCCGCTTCTACGAGACGCTGGACGTGCCGCTGCACAATCTGTACGGGCCCACCGAGGCATCCGTGGATGTCACCTCGTGGGAGTGCTCCGCCCAGGACCCCGCCGGGCCGGTGCCGATCGGCGCCCCGGTGTGGAACACCCGGCTGTATGTGCTGGATTCACGGCTGCGGCCGGTGCCCGCGGGAGTCGCCGGTGAGCTGTATCTCGCCGGTGTGCAGCTCGCCCGGGGGTATGTGCGGCGTCCGGGGTTGACGGCGGAGCGGTTTGTGGCGGATCCGTATGGCGGGGCGGGTGCGCGGATGTATCGCACGGGTGATGTGGTGCGGTGGCGGGCGGATGGGAATGTGGAGTATGTCGGGCGCGCCGATGAGCAGGTGAAGGTGCGTGGTTTCCGGATCGAGCTGGGGGAGATCGAGGCGGTTCTCGTCCGCCATCCGCAGGTCCGGCAGACGGCGGTGATCGCCCGGGAGGACCGCGCCGGTGTGAAGCAGCTCGTGGCGTACGTCGTCGCCGAGGGCGGCCCCGACGCCGGTGAGCTGAGGAAATACCTGGGCACCGAACTGCCCGAGTACATGGTTCCGGCCGCCTTCGTCGCGCTGGAGCGGCTGCCGCTGACGCCCAACGGCAAACTGGACCGCCGGGCCCTTCCGGCGCCCGACTTCGGGCCGGTGGCCGAGGGACGGGCTCCCGCCACCGCGCGCGAGGAGGCGCTGTGCGCGGTGTTCGCGGATGTGCTGGGGCTGTCGGGTGTCGGGGCGGACGACAACTTCTTCGATCTGGGCGGGGACAGCATTGTCTCCATCCAGCTCGTCAGCCGGGCCCGTGCCGCCGGGCTGGTCTTCACCCCGCGCGATGTCTTCCAGCACCGCACGGTGGCCGCGCTCGCCGCGATGGCCGGGGAGGTCCGGGCGACGGCGGTGGAGCCACCGGATCATGGCATCGGTGTGGTGCCACTGACCCCGATCGTGCACTGGCTGCGGGAGCGAGGTGGGCCGGTGGACGGTTTCCATCAGTCGGTGTTGGTGCGTACGCCCGCCGGGCTGACGCTTGAGCGGTTGACGGCCGGGTTGCAGGCGGTGCTCGACCACCATGACGCGCTGCGGATGCGGCTCGGAGGCGAGGGTGACGGCGCCTGGGACCTGGAGACCGGACCGCGGGGCACCGTCGACGCGGCCGATGTGATCACGCGCGTGACCGACCCCGGAGTATTGCGCGGTCAGCCGCTGCGGGACAGGCCATTGAGACCTGAGGCCGGTGAGATGGTCCGGGCCGTATGGCTCGACAACGGCGCGCACGCCCCCGGTCGGCTGCTGTTGGTGGCGCATCATCTGGTGGTCGACGGGGTCTCCTGGCGGATTCTGCTGCCGGATCTGGCCGCGGCGGTGGAGGGGCGTGAGCTGGAGCCGGTCGGCACCTCGCTGCGGGGCTGGGCCGAACACCTCACCACCCTCGCCGGGCACCCCTCCCGCCTCGAGGAACTCGCCCTCTGGAAGCGGCAGTTCGAGGGGCCCGACCCCTTGGTGG
>NZ_JAHLEM010000060.1 GCF_018883605.1 Streptomyces niphimycinicus
GGGCGGGGCTGATCGGGCTCGGCATGGTGCCGGGCGTCGGGGCGCTGGCCGGGGCGGCGGAACCGGACCGGGTCGCCCAGGCCGCCGACCGCGCGCGGGCCAAGCTCAGCGCCCGCCTCCGCAGCCATGACGACGTGGACCTTGTCATGTCGCCCCTGGACGCCCTCACCCCCGCGTTCCTGAAGGACGTGGGCGAGGTGGCCGCGGCCGTGCCCTGGATGGTGTGGTTCTTCGACACCTATGAGCGCACCGGTCCGCTGCTGGACCTATGGCTGCGCGATTTGACTGCTCCCCTCCCTGAAGGGAGGGGATTCCTTCCTTCAGGGCTGATGGGGATTCCTGGCTCAGGCTGCCTCCGGGAGCTGCGCTCCCGGAGGTCTTGCGCCCTCGGCGCCAGCCGGGTTCAGACCTGCCCGGTGGAGCATCACGCGGGCGGAGTTCTTGTCTCTGGGGGAGACGGCTCCGCATGCGGTGCAGGTGTAGGTGCGCTCGGACAGCGGCAGTGCGTGCTTGGTTCTCGCTCCGCATGATGCGCAGTCCATGGTGGTGTGCGCGGGATGCACCAGACGGATGTCCCGCCCGTGCTTGCGGCCCATCTGGATCAGGGCCTTCTTCGTGGCGCCGATCGCGGCGTCGGCCGCCTTGCGCGCCATCGAGGACTTGGCCAGGAACTTCGGTTTGAAGTCCTCGACGGCGATGGCATCGTGGTCGGTCACTACCTTCTTGGCCCATTTGCGGCCGGTGTCCTGCCGCTGCCGGGCGATCTTCGCGTAGGTCTTCGCCCGCCACGTCTTCGCCTCGCGGTAGCCCTTCGAGGCGGCCTGGCCCTTCTTCGGTCTGCGGCGGGCCATCATCCGGTCGTACCGGGTCAGCCTGGCCCGGGCCTTGCGGCCGTGCCCGGCGTGGGGGAGGTCGTGGGCGTTCGAGGTGGTGGTCGCGGTCTGCTGCACGCCCCAGTCCACACCGAGCACCCTGCCGGTCTCCGGCAGCGGCCGCACCCTCGTGGGGACCACGAACGAGCAGTACCAGTGCCCGATGCTGTCCTGGTACACGCGCACCGAGGAGGGTTCGGCGGGCAGCGCCCGCGACCACACCACCGTCAGCGCGATCCCGCCCGCCAGTTGCAGGCGTCCGCTCTTCAGGCGGAACCCGCGCCGGGTGTAGTTCAGCGTCGGAAAGGCTTCGCGCTTCTTCTTCCACTTCGGCATACCGGACCGCTGCCGCTGAGGCAGCCGTTCCCGGATGTCCTTGCGCGCCTGGGCACGGGACCTGCCGAAGTCCCGGATCAACTGCTGCTGCGGAACACTGGAACCCGCACGCAGCCACGGCGTACGCTCCCGCGCCTCGGTCAGCATCCGGTCGAGCTGCGCCGGGCCACAGGTCCGCTTCCCGCCCGTGGTCTTGTTGTGCAGGTGGGTGGCCCTGGACTTGGCGACGCATTCGTTCCAGATCCACCGGCACCGGTCCCATTCCGCCAGCAGCGTCGTACGGGCGGTGGACGACACGCGAAGCCGGTACGTATACCGGGCGTGCCCGGCCTCGTCG
>NZ_JAHLEM010000600.1 GCF_018883605.1 Streptomyces niphimycinicus
CGGACAGTTCGACACCGTGCTGACCCAGCCGCTCACCGCCAAGCGCGGCTCCGTCTTCGGTTCCAACGACGTCGACCAGGCCACCCACTGGAACCCGTGGAACACCTCCCTGGCCACGTGGGACGAGCGGAAGGTGGGCAACGTCTTCATCGATCCGCAGCCGGAGCTCGCCTCCCTCGCCTTCACCCGCGACGGTTCGATGGTCCTCGGTTTCCGTGACCGGTTCATGGACGTCGTGGCCTGGGGTGGACTGGACCCGAGGCCGGGGAACGACACCCCGGAAAGCGGCATGGCCGGCGGCGACATCAACATGGCCTGCGCCAATCCCACCGGTGGGTACTCGTGGGAAGGCACCGGGGACTGCCCCAACCACGCCACCCCCGCCACCGGTGGCAACCAGGACAGCAGTGTCGTCGAGTACTTCCCGGGCGACTTCTATGGCAACGGAGTTCACGCAGAGACCGCGCTGGGGTCGGTGGCCTACATCCCGCAGCAGCAGTGGGTCGTCAGCACGGAGTTCGACCCGGTCGTCGACGTCGCGACCTCAGGGACCGGGTACCACAACATCACCACCGGCCAGGGCCCGGGCAACAACCCGAAAGCCAACGGGTACCAGTTCGTCAGTCAGGCACAGAGCGGGTTCGGTAAGGCCGGTGGGCTCGGCGATATCGCCTACGAGGCGGCGAACGCGCCGATCCAGATCGGCAACCGGGTGTGGTTCGACGGCGACCACAATGGGATCCAGGATCCCGAGGGCCGCAACGAAGTGCCGCTGC
>NZ_JAHLEM010000601.1 GCF_018883605.1 Streptomyces niphimycinicus
CGCACCCATGCCGTGCGGGTGCGCGGAGCCCATGCCGCGTACGCGCGCGGAGCCCATGCCGTGCGGGTGCGCCGAGCCCATGCCGCGCGGGTGCGCGGAACCCATGCCGCGCCGGTGCGCGGGGCCGAAGCCGCCTGGGTGTGCGGGGCCGAGGCCCCATACGTGTGCGGGGGCGACTTCACGTCCGTGCGCAAGCTCAAAGCTGCCGCCTCTTGCGGCCGCTGAGCAGGAAGCCGATGCCCACACCCGCGACCGCGCAGACGCCGACCGTCCACCACACGCCGCCGACCCCGCCGTCGTCGTCGCTCTTCTTCTCGCTCTTCTCGCCCTTCTCGTTCTTGCCGTCCGACTCCCCGCCCGGGGCCGCCGCCTCGGGCTTCGGGCCGGTGGCGTTGAGCTGCTGGACGAGGTCGGCGCCACCGAAGTCGCGCGGGTTGGCGCCGGCCGCGTGGGCCGCGAGGATCAGCTTGGCGAGCGCGCCCGGGTCGCCCTTGGCCCAGGCCGCCGCGCCGCTGTCCTTGCCCTGAAGCCACTGAAGCGGCTTGCCCGCGGTCGCGCTGTGTTCCCCGGCGGCGAGCGCCACCACGGCGTCGGCGGTGCCGCCGAAGTCGGGCTGGTCCTTGGCGCCGGGCAGCGCGGACTTCAGATGCATATCGGTGTCGGACATGACGCGGGACAGATGGGCCAGCGCGGCCTCGGCGGCCTTCGCGGCGTCCTTCGGCGTACCGGCCCCGTCCGCCCCATCAGCCCCGCCCTTCCCGTCCGCGCAGCTCAGCGGCTCCGGCGCGGCGCCGCGGTCCTTGCCGACCGTCTCGAAGACGAAGCCCTTGCCCTGGACGGCCAGCGCGGCGCTCGCGGTGGCCAGCTCATTGGCGACGGGCTTGCCCTTGTCCGCGGTGTACGCGAACGCCCCGCGCTCCGCCGCCTTCGCCGAGCACCCGAGTTGCAGCGCGAGCAGCGCGTCGTACGGGCTCTTGCCGCCCTTGGCGTTCACCTTCGCCGGGTCCTGACCCGTGGCGGCGAAGGCGCCGATCGCCGCCGAGGTGGAGTTGGCGTCGCTCGGCCCGCCCGGGTTCATGCCCCAGCCGCCGTCCTCGTTCTGGTGGCTCTTCAGCCAGCCGATGCCCTTCTCCACGGTGTCGGCGCGGCCGCCCACCGCGGCCAGCGCCTGGATCGCCGCCGCCGTCGCGTCGGTGAACTCGCCCTTCTTCGGGTCGCACGCCTTCGAGGTGTCCGCGCGATACGCCGCGAAACCGCCGTCCGCGCAGCTCTGCCCGGTCAGCCAGTCGATGGCCGACTTCGCCGGGGTGACGCCCACCGCGTCCTGGGCGAGCAGCGCCAGCGACTGCCGCCACACCCCGTCGAACTTCGGGTCCTTGGCGCCGTAGAGCCCCTCGGAACGCCCGGCCGGGCTGTCATCGGCGACAGCGACAGGCGCGGCGGCCGCGCCCACGGCGGCGCACAGGGCGGCGCAGAGGGAAAGAGCCGCCACGCTGCGGCGAATGTTCATGGCTGTGGTGCCTCTCGGTCGGTGGACGGGCGCACGCAGCCGCGCACGGCCGTCCATCGGCGCGCGGAACGCTCCGCGACACGTCCGGCACCCGGCTCAGCTCAGCTCCGCATACCTCGACGGTGCCGCCACCGGTCCTCCGGCGGCGGGAGCCTGCGTCGTCGCGCCCGCCCGGGTGTTCCGGCTCATACGCCCCGCGGGGCGTACTCACGGTTGCGGGTCAGCGCCGGAATCGCACCGGCTTCCCCCGATCGGACGCGTATGAAGTTTACGGACAGCTTATCGGCCGACTTATCGGGCGACCTCAGCCGCCCTCCGTCGGCCTCGGCTCCCACGGACCCCGGTCGGCCCGGACGAGTGTGAGACAGCGCGTCGTGGTGCCGTCGTCCTCCTCGATGTCGCGGCGGTGCGCGAAGCCGAGCCGGGTGAGCAGGGACAGCGACGCGTCGTTGGCCGCCGTGACCGTGGCGTGCACCGCGCTCAGGCCGAGCGCGCCGAAGCCGTGGCCGACGACCGCCTCGGCCAGCTCCGTCCCCAGACCGCGCCCCCACGCCTCCGGCGCCAGCGCGTAGACGATCTCGTGGCCGCCGGTGACCCCGGTCGGCTTGATCTCGGCGTGGCCGACGTACCGGCCCTCCTCGCGGACGGCCCAGACGTCGAACAGCCGCCGGGCGTAGACCTTGGTGAAGATCCGCCCGAACAGCGCCCGGTCCTCGGCCTCCGGAACGGGCTTCCCGTCGCCCATCCAGCGGGACACCCGCCGGTCCTGGAACAGCGCCACGAAGGCGTCCTCGTCCTCGCGCCGGTACTGCTCGAGCAGCAGGCGCGCGGTGCGCAGCGTCGCGATCACGCACCGCGACGCTACGCGGCCGGGCACCACCCGGCAATCCGATAACGCGGGGGGCCGGGGGACAGCGCGCGCTCCGCTATCCGCGGCGCCACCACTGGGCCAGGGACTTCCACCAGCGGCGCCGGGCCTCGCGCTCGGAGCCGGATTCCGGCGCCGTAGCGCTGGATGCCGTGTCGTCCGCCGACGGCGCGGTCTCAGCGGGACCGCCGTTCTCGCCGTTCTCGCCGTTCTCGCCGTTCTCGCCGTTCTCGCCGTTCTCCCCGGCGACCGGCGGCGTGCTGCCCACCGCTCCCGCGCCCGTCTCCGTCGCCGCGGCGACCATCTCGGCCAGCGCCTCATCGGACTTGGCGGCCGTCCGCGGGAAGCGCACCGGCAGCGCGGCCAGGGCCCGGTG
>NZ_JAHLEM010000602.1 GCF_018883605.1 Streptomyces niphimycinicus
CCCGGCGACCGGCGGCGTGCTGCCCACCGCTCCCGCGCCCGTCTCCGTCGCCGCGGCGACCATCTCGGCCAGCGCCTCATCGGACTTGGCGGCCGTCCGCGGGAAGCGCACCGGCAGCGCGGCCAGGGCCCGGTGGAAGGGGCCGGGCCGCCACTCCAACTCCTCTGCGGGTACGGCCAGTTCGAGGTCGGGCAGCCGGTCGAGGAGCTTCTCGATGGCGACGGCGGCGATGACCTGGGCCGGATCCTTGGCGGGGCAGGTGTGCGGGCCCGCGCTCCACGCCAGATGTGCCCGGTTGCCGCGCCGGTTCGACAATAGATACGGGTCGTTGTTGGCGGCGGCGAGGCTGATGACGACGGGCTCGCCCTTGGACAGCTTGTGTCCGTCGACCGTCACATCGTGGCGCGGGTAGTGGATGCAGAAATTGGCCAGCGGCGGGTCCTTCCACAGCACCTCGTTGAGCGCGTCCTCGATCAGCATGGTGCCGCCCGCGAGGGTGCCCGCGAACCGTTCGTCGGACAGCAGGAGCAGCAGCCCGTTGCAGATCAGGTTCTGCTGGGGCTGGGTGCCCGCGCCGACGAGGACGACGATCTGGTGGACCAGCTCTTCGTCGGTCAGCTCGGCGGGGTGGGCGATCAGCCAGGACGTCATGTCCGGGCCCGGAGTGGCCCGCTTGCGGGCGATCAGCTCGAAGAGGGTCTCCGCGAGAAGCACATTGGCCTGCTCGGAGTCCTCGGTGATGTCGAAGAGCGATGAGAGCGCCCTGACGAGCTTGTCGCTCAACTCGGGCGGACAGCCGAAGAGTTGGTTGAAGACGAGCAGCGGGAGCCGGGCGGAGTACTCCTTGAGCAGATCGGCCTCGCCCTTCGGCCCGAAGAGGTCGATGAGGAAGTCGGCGCTGCGCTCCACGTAGCGGCGCAGTGCGTGGATGTCCAGCCGGTCGAGGGTGTCGGAGATCGCCGAGCGCAGCCGGTGATGCGCCTCGCCGTCGCTGCACAGCGCGTTCGGCCGGTACATCATCATCGGCACCACGGGGTTGTCCAGGGGGATGGTGCCGTCGGCGAGAGCCTGCCAGTGGCGCGCGTCCTTGGAGAACGTCTCGGGGCTGCGCAGGATGTCCAGCGCGGTCTGATAGCTGGTGACGAGCGAGACGGGCACGCCGGGCGACAGCTCCACGGGCGCGATAGGCCCGTGTTCCCGCAGCCGTGCGTAGGTGGCGGCCGGGTCGGCGGCGAACTCGGGGCCGTGCAGCGATTCCAGCCGCTCCCCGGCCGGGGCCCGACCGGAGTGCGCGGGGCAGCCCGGGGGCGGCGTCGGACCGGCTGCCGGACCGGCCGCCGGATCGGGCGCCGGGGCGGAATCCGGGCCTGCCGCCGGATCGGAATCCGAACCTGCCGCCGGGGTGGAATCCGGGCCTGGAGTGGGGGCGGAATCGCGGATGGGGCTCGTCACGCGTGCTCCTGCTGATACGGGGGTGGGTGCGCCGGAGCGGGTAAGGCTAGCTTCCGGTCAGGGCGACCCGCACCCCCCCCATCCGTCATTCAAATCGCCTGGTACATCACGGGATTGCTGCCCGGCACCGCTTCCGCCCTGCCCAGCTTCACCAGCCGGCGCAGATGCGCCTCCGCCTCCGAGACCGCGATGTTGCGGGAGCCGTAGGGGATCTGCTCCCAGGGGCGATTCCACTCCATGGACTCGGCGAGCTGCCACGGGGTGAGCGGGGTGCTGAGCAGGGCCTGGAGCCCGGCCAGCCGCTCCTCGTGGTGGCTCAGCAGCGCGCGCACCCGCGCCGGGGCGTCGGTGAAGGCGTACTGATGGGCGGGGAGCACCTCGGCCGGGGCGAGGGCGGCGACGCGTTCGAGGGAGTCGAGGTAGTCGCCGAGGGGGTCGATGACGGTCGTGTCGTCGGGGTCCTCGTAGAGCCCGATATGGGGGGTGATCTCGGGCAGCAGATGGTCACCGGAGAAGAGGCGGCCATGGCCGGGCAGGCCCTCGCCGGCCGCCGGGTGGGCCTCTTCGAGGTGGAGGCAGACATGGCCGGGGGTGTGGCCGGGGGTCCAGACGGCGCGCAGCCGGCGCCCCGGCAGTTCGAGGAGTTCGCCGGGGACGATCTCGCGGTCGGGGAGGGCGGGCCGCTGCCCCGGAAGGCCCGAGCGGCCGGACGCGCGGCTGGCGCGCAGCGGGGCCAGATGCTCCTCGGGCGCCCCGGCCGCGCTGAGCTTCTCCTCCAGGTAGACGAGCCAGCGGGAGGGCTCGGCCTCGCGGGTGCGCCGGACGACCTGGGCGTCGGCGGCGTGCATCGCGATCCACGCCCCGGACGCCTCCCGCACCTGGCCGGACAGCCCGTGGTGGTCGGGGTGGTGATGGGTGACGAGGACGCCGTGGACCTCGGAGACGGAGGTGCCGCAGGCGGCGAGCCCGGCGGTGAGGGTGTCCCAGGCGGTGGGGTCGTCCCAGCCGGTGTCGATCAGGACCGGGCCGCGGTCGGTGTCGAGAAGGTGGACCAGGGTGTGGCCGAGCGGATTGTCGGGGATCGGGACGGGGATGCTCCACACTCCGCCGCCGTGCTCGGTCACCCGCGTCACCTGCGCCATCGGCTCCCCCTCTCCTCGACACAAGCATTGCCCACTATAGCTGGAACTGGTATCAGTTCTGATGCAGCGTCAGATATTGGCGGCCCCGGGTTCGGGCGAGCCAGTGGCGGCCCCGAGCGCGGGCCGGCTGTCGGCGGCCCCGGGTTCGGGCCAGCCGGACGTACCCCTCAGTCATCGGCCGGAGGCAGACGATGGGCGATCTCATCGAGCACGGGCAGCTCTTCATCGGCGGCACGCTGACCGACCCGGCGGGCGAGGACACCATCGAGGTCGTCTCGCCCCATACCGAGGAGGTCATCGGCCGGGTGCCACACGCGGCGCGCGGCGATGTGGACCGGGCGGTCGCGGTGGCGCGGACGGCGTTCGACGAGGGCCCCTGGCCCCGGATGGACGTGGCCGAGCGGATCGCGGTGGTCACCCGGATCAAGGATGCCATCGCGGTGCGCCATGAGGAGATCGCCCGCGTCATCAGCGCGCAGAACGGCTCCCCCTACTCCTGGAGCGTCCTGGCCCAGGCACTCGGCGCGATGATGGTGTGGGACGCGGCCATCACCGTGGCCCGCGACTTCGGCTACGAGGAGCGGCGGGCCGGGGTGCTCGGCCCGCTGCTGGTGCGGCGGGAGCCGGTCGGGGTGGTCGCGGCCGTGGTGCCGTGGAACGTGCCGCAGTTCGTGGCCGCCGCGAAGCTGGCGCCCGCGCTGCTCGCGGGGTGCTCGGTGATCCTCAAGCCGTCCCCCGAAACGCCGCTGGACTCCTACCTCCTGGCGGAGATCGCGGCCGAGGCGGGGCTGCCCGAGGGAGTGCTGTCGATCCTTCCGGCCGACCGCGAGGTCAGCGAGTATCTGGTCGGCCACCCGGGCGTGGACAAGGTGTCGTTCACCGGGTCGGTCGCGGCCGGCAAGCGGGTGATGGAGGTGGCCTCGCGCCATCTGACCCGGGTCACGCTGGAGTTGGGCGGCAAGTCGGCCGCGGTGATCCTGCCGGACGCGGATCTGGAGGCGGCCGTCGCCGGGATCGTGCCCAACGCCTGGATGAACAACGGCCAGGCGTGTGTGGCCCAGACCCGGATCCTCGCTCCGCGCAGCCACTACGACGAGATCGCCGAGCGGTTCGCCGCAGCCGCCTCCGCCCTGGTCGTCGGCGACCCGCTGGATCCGGCCACCCAGGTCGGGCCGCTGGTGGCGCGGCGGCAGCAGAAGCGGTCGCTGGACTACATCGCCCTGGGGCAGCGGGAGGGCGCCAAGGTGCTGACCGGCGGCGGCCGTCCGGGGGCCCTGGACACCGGCTGGTACGTGGAGCCCACGCTCTTCGGCGACGTCGGCAACGGCATGCGGATCGCCCGTGAGGAGATCTTCGGCCCGGTGATCTGTCTGCTGCCGTACGGGGACGAGGAGGAGGCGGCCCGGATCGCCAATGACTCCGACTACGGGCTGTCCGGCTCGGTCTGGACGGCGGACGTCGGGCGCGGCATCGACTTCGCGCGGCGCATCCGCACCGGCACCTACTCGGTCAACACCTTCAGCCTCGACATGCTCGGGCCGTTCGGCGGCTACAAGAACTCCGGTCTGGGCCGGGAGTTCGGTCCCGAGGGGTTCTCCGCGTATCTGGAGCACAAGATGATCCACCTGCCCCAGGGCTGGGACGGGGAGACGGACTGATGGGGGACCGCTGGCGGATCGAGGTGGACCGGGGCGTGTGCATCGGCTCGGGGATGTGCGTGAGCACCGCGCCGGGCGGCTTCCGGCTCGACGGGGCGCGGCAGTCGCATCCCGTCGAGGCGGAGGCCGATGCTTCCGAGGCGGTGCTCGCGGCGGCCGAGGGCTGTCCGGTCGAGGCGATCGCGCTGCGTCTGTCGGACACCGGTGAACAGGTCTTCCCCCCTGACGAGTAGCGGCTCCCCTGACCGCCGTCGGCAAGGCTCCGACCGCCGCCGTCAGCAAGGCTCCGACCGCCGCCGTCGGCAGCGGTCAGACCCAGCCCTCGCACTGGGATATCCGTATGGCGTCCACGCGGTTGCGCGCCCCGGTCTTCCGGGTGATCGCGGCCAGGTAGTTGCGGATCGTCCCGGTGGACAGATGGAGCGTACGGGCGATCTCCGGGATGGAGGCGCCGTCGGCGGCCAGGGACAGCACGCCCAACTCGCGCTCGGTCAGTGGGATCTTGGCCGCCTGGAGGAAGCCGTAGCCCAGCGCGTCGTCGACATAGCGCTCCTTCCGCGCCACTCGCCGGATCGCCTCGATCAGCCGCTGCGGCGGGGCGTCCTTGTCGACGTACCCGAGCGCCCGGGCCTCATGGGCGCGGCGCAGTGGGCCCGGCCGCTCCGAGTTGACCAGCACCAGAAGTCCGCAGTCCCCGCCCTCCCCAGAGGCGGAGGCGACGAACTTCCCCCACTCGCCCTTGCGTGCCGCCTTGTCGGCCGCTGGGCAGTCGGTGTCCACCACGCACACCTGCGGCGCCATGGAACGGGCCTTGCTACGCGCGTCATGCCAGGCACACGCGGCTGCCTCGATGTCTGGTTCGGCCCCTATCACCGAGGCCAGGGCCGATCGCAGCAGCCCTGACTCGTGTACCAGAAGTAACCTGATCACGAACTTCTCCACCCCCCACGATGCGTTCTCTCGTCGCGCGCCGTTGTCGCTCTGTCGCGCGCCGTTCATGAATACCGGTATTGGGCAGGGCGTGAACGCGGAATTTGAGCCAAGAGGGGGCGCAAGGGCGCACAAACCACGTCCGGAAGCTCGAAGGGGCGCAAGAATTGGCCCATGCGCCCCTGTTGCGCGCTACGCCGTCCTGCTATCGGACGCCCCGGTATACCCGGTATATCGTCCGCCCCGGATATTCGGACGCCCCCGCCCGGTGCGCCGCCCTGCTACCGGGCCGGGGCGGGCGCCGTCAGGTCGATCAGTCGGCAGACGGTCTCGATATCGATCTTGACCTGGGCGATCGAGGCACGCCCCGAGAGCCAGGTGATCAGCGCCGAATGCCAGGTGTGCTCGATGACGCGGACCGCGGAGAGCTGCTCGGGCGTCGGGGAGTCGGCCAGGCCCATGGCGTCCAGGATGATCGCGGTGGTGAGCCGGGAGACCGTGTCCACCTCCGGGCTGACCGACCGGTCGGCGAAGGTGAGGGCGCGCACCATCGCGTCGGCCAGATGGGGTTCGCGTTGCAGGGCGCGGAAGGCGCGCATCAGGGTCTGGGCGACCCGGGCGGCCGGCTCCGCCTCGGTCGGCGGCCGCTTGCGCAGCGTCTCGTGCATATGCTGAAGCTGGTCCTGCATCGTCGCGACCAGCAGATGGACCTTGGAGGGGAAGTAGCGGTAGAGGGTGCCCAGCGCCACCCCGGAGTTCTCCGCGACCTCGCGCATCTGGACCGCGTCGAAGCCGCCTCGGCTGGCCAACCGGGCGCTGGCGTGCAGGATGCGCCGGCGGCGCGCCTCCTGTCGCTCGGTCAGCCGCAGGGCGGCTGGCTTGACTTCTGCGGTCATGTGTCCTACTTCGGATGTGTTGCGTGTGCGGCTCGGCGGCAAGCGGACACCGTGCATGATGACAGGGCGGGCCCGGGCCTGCGAGTCACTGGAACTCGTTCTAGGCTAGCGCGGGTCCTCCCCGAAGCACCCGTGTCCGCGCGGTTGGGGCAGGTTGCTGTCGCGGCAGTTGGGGCGGGTTGTCGCCGTGCGGCGCTCGCGGCCCGGTCGGCGGGCGGTCCGCCCGGTGCACACGCCCGTTGCCAACTTCTCCCCGGCGTCTTGCCAACTTCTCCCCGGCGTCCTGGCTACCGAGTGGTAGGGATCACCTGCCCCGGCCCTGGAGCGGCCATGCGGGGCAGGTATCTTCGTGACTCCTCAGGGGATGCGCCAGTGGAACTTGTTCTAGATAATCGGAAGCGGATACGCTCCCGCTGAACTGCACCAAGGAGGGGGCGCGAGTGACCGCAGAGGCCGCGCAGGAGACCGGGGCCGACCCGCTTCGAGCAGCGCCCCCCACCGCCCCCGACGAACGGCCGCTGCGCATCGCCCTGCTCAGCTACAAGGGGAATCCATTCTGCGGGGGCCAGGGCGTCTATGTGCGCCATCTCTCCCGGGAGCTGGCCCGGCTCGGCCACACCGTCGAGGTCATCGGCGCCCAGCCGTATCCGGTGCTGGACGCCGGGGAGGGCGTCACCCTCACCGAGCTGCCCAGCCTCGACCTCTACCGCCAGCCCGACCCGTTCCGTACGCCCCGGCGCGAGGAGTACCGGGACTGGGTCGACGCCCTGGAGGTCTCCACCATGTGGACCGGCGGCTTCCCCGAGCCGCTCACCTTCAGCCTGCGCGCCCGCCGCCATCTCGCCGCCCGCCCCGGCCAGTTCGACATCGTCCACGACAACCAGACCCTGGGATACGGGCTGCTGGGCCTGGAGCGGCTCGGCTTCCCGCTGGTCACCACCATCCACCACCCCATCACCGTCGACCGGCAGTTGGAGCTGGAGGCCGCCGACGGCTGGAAGCGCCGGTTCTCCGTGCGCCGCTGGTACGGCTTCACCCGGATGCAGAAGCGGGTGGCCCGGCGGCTGCCCTCGGTGCTCACCGTCTCCGGCTCCTCCCGCCGGGAGATCGTCGAGGACCTCGGGGTGCGGCCGGACCGGATCCATGTGGTGCACATCGGTGCGGACACCGGGCTCTTCTCGCCCGACCCCGCCGTCCCCGTCATCCCCGGGCGCATCGTCACCACGTCGAGCGCGGATGTGCCGCTCAAGGGCCTGGTGTATCTGATCGAGGCGCTCGCCAAGGTCCGCGCCGAGAACCCCGAGGCCCATCTGGTCGTCGTCGGCAAGCGGCCGCAGGAGGGCCCGGTGGCCACCACCATGGCGCGCCATGGGCTCGAGGACGCCGTCGAGTTCGTCAAGGGCATCAGCGACGCCGAACTGGTGGACCTGGTGCGCGGCGCCCAGATCGCCTGTGTGCCCTCGCTGTACGAGGGGTTCTCGCTGCCCGCTGCCGAGGCCATGGCCACCGGCACCCCGCTGGTCGCCACCACCGGCGGCGCGATCCCCGAGGTCGCCGGCCCCGACGGCGAGACCTGCCTGGCCGTACCCCCCGGCGACGCCGACGCGCTCGCCGCGGCCCTGCTCCGGCTGCTGGGCGACGCCGACCTCCGACGAAGGCTGGGCGCCGCGGGCCGTGAACGGGTGCTGCGCCGCTTCACCTGGGAACAGGCCGCGCGCGGCACCGTCGAGCAGTACCGCAGGGCCATCGGCGTATCCGCGCCGGCCGCCCGCCGCTGAGCCCCGCCCCCGCCTCGCCTCCCGCCCCGCCCGCTGCCCCTCTCCCGCCCCACGAACCCGCCGGACGAAAGCAGACCCCCGTGCTGACCGTCGATTTCTCCCGCTTCCCCCTCGCCGCCGGCGATCGCGTCCTCGACCTCGGCTGCGGCGCCGGCCGGCACGCCTTCGAGTGCTACCGGCGCGGCGCCCAGGTCGTCGCGCTCGACCGGAACGCCGAGGAGATACGCGAGGTCGCCAAGTGGTTCGCCGCCATGAAGGAGGCCGGTGAGGCCCCGGCGGGCGCCACGGCCACCGCCATGGAGGGCGACGCCCTCGCCCTGCCCTTCCCCGACGACAGCTTCGACGTGGTCATCATCTCCGAGGTGATGGAGCACATACCCGACGACAAGGGCGTGCTCGCCGAGATGGTGCGGGTGCTCAAGCCCGGCGGCCGGATCGCCGTCACCGTGCCCCGCTACGGCCCCGAGAAGGTCTGCTGGGCGCTGTCGGACGCCTACCACGAGGTCGAGGGCGGCCATATCCGCATCTACCGCGCCGATGAGCTGTTGGAGAAGATGCGCGAGGCCGGACTGCGGCCGTACGGCACCCACCACGCCCACGCGCTGCACAGCCCGTACTGGTGGCTCAAGTGCGCCTTCGGGGTCGATAACGACAAGGCGCTGCCGGTGCGCGCGTACCACAAGCTCCTGGTGTGGGACATCATGAAGAAGCCGCTGGCCACCCGGGTCGCCGAGCGGGCGCTGAACCCGATCGTCGGCAAGAGCTTCGTGGCCTACGCGACCAAGCCCCACACTCCGCGTGAGGACCAGGCGTGACGGCGCTCGGACCGCGCCCCGGCCCCCGCACCGAACGGCTCGCGCTGCCCGGCGTACTCAGCCCCGAGCAGGTGCTGCGCACGGTCGAGGGCATCGCCGCCGTCCAGCACGCGGACGGCGCCATACCGTGGTTCCGCGGCCACCACCTCGACCCCTGGGACCACATCGAGGCCGCCATGGCGCTGGACGCGGCGGGCGAGCACGAGCGCGCCACGGCCGCCTACCGCTGGCTGATCCGGCACCAGAACCCCGACGGCTCCTGGTGCGCGGCCTACCCCGACACCCCGGACGGCGTGGCCGCCGCCGACCCCACCGACCGCGGCCGGGAGTCCAACTTCTGCGCCTACGTCGCTGTCGGCGCCTGGCACCACTACCTCTCCACCGGCGACGACGCCTTCCTCGACGGCATCTGGCCCACCGTCTTCGCCGCCGTCGAGTTCGTCCTCGGAATGCAGCAGAGCGGCGGCCAGATCGGCTGGCGGCGCGCCGCCGACGGCACCCTCGACCCCGACGCCCTGCTGACCGGCTCCTCCTCCGTCTATCAGGCGCTGCGCTGCGCCCTGGCCATCGCGGAGCACCGCGAGGAGCCCCAGCCCGACTGGGAGCTGTCGGCGGGGCTGCTCGGCCACGCCATCCGCCACCACCCCGAGCGGTTCCTCGACAAGCACCGCTACTCGATGGACTGGTACTACCCGGTCCTCGGCGGCGCGCTGACCGGCGCCGCCGCCAAGGAGCGCATCGAGGAGGGCTGGGACCGCTTCGTGGTCCCGGGACTCGGGGTCCGCTGTGTCTCGCCCAACCCCTGGGTCACCGGCGGCGAGAGCTGCGAACTGGCGCTCGCGCTGTGGGCGATGGGGGAGTCCGACCACGCGGTGGACATCCTGCGCTGGATCCAGTCGCCACTGCGGGCCGAGGACGGGATGTACTGGACGGGCTACGTCTTCGAGGACGACGCGGTCTGGCCGGAGGAGCGCACCACCTGGACGGCCGGGTCGCTGCTGCTCGCCGTGGCGGCGCTGGGCGGCGACGAGGCGACCACGGCCGTCTTCGGCGCCGAGGGCCTGCCGCGGGGGCTGGACTCGGACTGCTGCGCCTAGGGATGTCCGACGGTCCGTGACGCCTGCGGCGGGCTGTTCCCCTCGGACATCGCCTAGCCCCGCCGCAGCCGCCCCGCGATCGCGTGGCCGATGAAGAGGTACACCACGGCCGGCAGGCCGTAGTTGAGGACGGTCCGGAGCCAGTCCGTGTCCATGGTGAACAGGTCATGGGACCAGCTCGCGAGCCAGCTCGCCGCGTCATGGACCACCGTGACGAGGTCATTGGCGCGGTTGGCGTCGAGAAGGGCGAACAGGATCCAGAGGCCGAGGATGACGGCCATGACGTCCGCTGCGACCGCCACGACGGTCGCCGCCTGGTTGCTTCCGTGGCGATAACTTCGTGACATGCCTCACGTGTTGCCCGGCTCCGCGGCGCCAAACCAGGGCGTGGTCGCACACCCGTACGACGCGCTCAGCCCGCCAGCTCCGCCAGCACCCGCAAGGTCTGCGGATCCGGCGCCACCGCCAGCAGATCCGTGATCGGGCCCTTGCGCCACAACTCCAGCCGCTCCGCGATCCGTTCCCGCGGCCCGACCAGCGAGATCTCATCGGCGAAGGCGTCCGGCACCGCGTCGATCGCCTCCGCCCGCCGGCCCGCCAGGAACAGTTCCTGCACCCGGCGCGCCTCGTCCTCGTAGCCGAACCGGGCCATCAGATCGGCGTGGAAATTACGGGCCGCATGGCCCATCCCGCCGATGTAGAAGCCGAGCATCGCCTTCACCGGCTTCAGCCCCTCCGCCACATCGGTGCACACCCGCACCTGTGTCATCGGCGCCACCATGAAGCCGTCCCGGGCCTCGGCCAGGGTCTCCTGATAGAGCTCCGTGCGCGACGGCGACCAGTACAGCGGCAGCCAGCCGTCGGCGATGCGCACGGTCTGCGTGATGTTCTTGGGCCCCTCCGCCCCGAGCAGCACCGGCAGATCGGCGCGGAGCGGGTGGACGATGGGCTTGAGCGGTTTGCCGAGACCGGTGGCGTCCGGACCGGCGTACGGATGCGGGTGGTAGCGCCCGTCGAGCCGCACCGGCGCCGCACGGCCCAGCACCTGCCGGATGACCTCGACATACTCACGGGTCGCCGTCAGCGGGCTCTTGGGGAACGGGCGTCCGTACCAGCCCTCGACCACCTGCGGTCCGGACAGCCCCAGCCCCAGCATCATCCGGCCGCCGGAGAGATGGTCCAGGGTGAGCGCCTGCATCGCGGTGGCGGTGGGCGTGCGGGCGGCCATCTGCGCGACCGCCGTGCCGAGCGCGATCCGGGTGGTGTGCGCGGCGAGCCAGGTGAGCGGGGTGAAGGCGTCCGAGCCCCAGGACTCGGCGGTCCACACCGAGTGGTAGCCCAGCCGCTCCGCCTCCTGGGCGAGTTCCAGATGGCGGGGGTCGGGGCCGCGGCCCCAGTAGCCGAGCGCCAGACCGAGCCGCATGGGAGCCCCCTCGTTCCGCCGGACAGGGTGGAGCGGCGGCTGACGGCAGGTCAGCCGCACCGGCCGGACTGTACGGGCCGGGGGTGCACATGGCAACGGCCCCTCGCCCGAGGGTTACGGGCGAGGGGCCGTTGCACGTCATGCGCGACGCGCACGGGGCGCGTCATGGAACGCGCGGCTGTACTCGGCTCAGCCGCGCTGGATCCCCGTGGTGTCCTGGAGCACACCGCGACGGCCGTCCTGCGTCTGGGCGACCAGCGCCTGACCGCGCTGCTCCACCGCGAGGTACCAGGTGCCGGGGGCCAGTTCGGCGATGGTGCTCGACGAACCGTCCTCGGCGTACAGCGGGCGGGCCACCGGCACCGCGAACCAGAACGGGGCGAAGTCCCCGCCGCCCGAGGGCCCCGGAGCCGGGGCCGGGGCGGGCTGGCCGCCGAAGGGCTGGCCGGGCTGCGGCT
>NZ_JAHLEM010000603.1 GCF_018883605.1 Streptomyces niphimycinicus
CACAGCGTCCTCGCTGTGTATTTTCCAAAGGAACCTCGTCCGAGATGGACGGGGTATCTATATGTCTGGCGTTGACTTTTGGCACGCTGTTGAGTTCTCAAGGAACGGACGCTTCCTTCGAAACCGTTTCACCGGTTTCTCCGGGCGCTTCCCTTCGGTGTTTCACACGCTATCAGACCATTTCCCGCTCTCCGAACCGGTGTCTTTCGCAAGGCATGCGAAAGCGGATCCGAGATTTGGATCAAGTAACTGATGGCGCCACCCTGAACCTGGATGTACACGCAGATGACCGCAGTGCTTCAGCCGGTGGGCAGGGGTATGACAGTACAGGGCCTCTCGCGGCCGTGGCAAATCGATTCCAGGCCCGAGCGTCCACTCTGCCAGCGCCACGTGTGCGGAATCCGAAGTTCCTATGACTTACTCTTCTGGGCAGTGCGCTGTCCGGGACAGACGGTGACGGCGCGTGATGATTCTTCACCCCGGGAGGCCCCCATGACCAGCGTGACCTCACCGGTCACCGGCCGCGTGATCGGACTCGAAGCGGTTCCCGATCCGGTGTTCTCCGGCGCCATGGTCGGTCCGGGCACGGCGATCGACCCGGTGCTCGAGCCCTTTGTGGCCGTGGCTCCGGTCGACGGCATCGTCGTCTCTCTGCACCCGCACGCGTTCGTCGTCGTGGACGGGGAGGGGCACGGTGTGCTCACCCACCTCGGCATCAACACCGTGCAATTGAATGGTGAGGGCTTCGAGGTGCTCATCAACAAGGGGGACACCGTCAAGCGGGGCGACGCGATCGTGCGCTGGGACCCGGCCACCGCCGTGGCCGCGGGCAAGTCGCCGATCTGTCCGATCGTGGCGCTCGAGGCCACGGCCGACGCCCTGTCCGACGTCAAGCAGGACGTCGACGTGAAGCCGGGCGACACGCTCTTCAACTGGTGAGCCGCGCGTACGCTCGGCGGCCGGTGGGGACCGGGGCCGGGCGGCGCGCACTGCTGGTACGACATCCACCATGGCGGGGTTCCGCCGTATCGACCGGGGACGGGTGACATGGAGACAACGCTGCGAGGCGTCGGCGTGAGCCACGGGGTGGCCATCGGCGAGGTGCGCCATATGGGGACGGCGGTCCTGGAGCCGCCGGCGAGGCAGATTCCGGCCGATGAGGCACCTCGCGAGCAGGGCAGGGCGCGCCAGGCCGTGGAGGCCGTGGCGGCCGATCTGGTCGCGCGCGGCAATCTGGCGGGCGGCGAGGCCCAGGCCGTGCTCGAGGCGCAGGCCATGATGGCGCAGGACCCGGAGCTGATGGCCGATGTCGAGCGGCGTATCGCCGTGGGCAGCACCGCCGAGCGCGCGGTGTACGACGCCTTCGCCGCCTACCGGGCGCTGCTCGCGGGGGCCGGGGACTACCTGGCGGGCCGGGTGGCCGACCTCGATGATGTGCGGAACCGGATCGTTGCGCGGCTGCTGGGTGTGCCGATGCCGGGTGTGCCGGACAGTGATGAGCCGTATGTGCTGATCGCGCGGGACCTCGCCCCCGCCGACACCGCGCTGCTCGACCCGACGCTGGTGCTGGGGTTCGTGACCGAGGAGGGCGGGCCGACCAGCCACAGCGCGATCCTCGCCCGTGCCCTTGGGGTGCCGGCCGTGGTCGCGCTGCCCGGTGCCGGGGATCTGGTCGAGGGAACCCTGATCGCCGTGGACGGCAGCACGGGTGAGATCTTCGTGTCCCCGAGCGAGGAGAAGCGGGCCGAGCTGACGCGGGCCGCCGAGGAGCGCCGGGCCGTGCTGGCCGCCTCCTCAGGCCCGGGCGCGACGTCGGACGGGCACAAGGTGCCGCTGCTGGCGAACGTCGGCGGACCGGCCGATGTACCGGCGGCGGTCGAGGCGGGCGCCGAGGGTGTGGGCCTCTTCCGCACCGAGTTCCTCTTCCTCGACGACAGCACTCAGGCGCCATCGGAGGAGAAGCAGGTCGAGGCGTACCGCCAGGTGCTGGAGGCGTTCCCCGAGGGCCGGGTGGTGGTGCGGGTCCTGGACGCGGGCGCGGACAAGCCGCTGGACTTCCTCACCCCGGCCGATGAGCCCAACCCGGCGCTGGGTGTCCGCGGTCTGCGTACTCTGCTGGACCACCCCGAGGTGCTGCGGACGCAGCTCACGGCGCTGGCCAAGGCGTCGGAGGGGCTGCCGGTCTATCTCGAGGTCATGGCCCCGATGGTGGCCGACCGGCTGGACGCCAAGGCGTTCGCGGACGCGTGCCGTGAGGCGGGGCTGCGGGCCAAGTTCGGCGCGATGGTGGAGATTCCGTCCGCCGCGCTGCGGGCGCGCTCGATCCTTCAGGAGGTCGAGTTCCTGTCGCTGGGCACCAACGACCTGGCGCAGTACACCTTCGCGGCCGACCGTCAGGTGGGTGCGGTCTCGCGGCTCCAGGACCCGTGGCAGCCCGCCCTGCTCGACCTGGTGGCGGCGTCGGCGGAGGCCGCGCAGGCCGAGGGCAAGAGCTGTGGTGTCTGCGGTGAGGCCGCCTCCGATCCGCTGCTGGCGTGTGTGCTGGCCGGTCTGGGCGTCACCAGCCTCTCCATGGGTGCGGCCTCCATTCCGTATGTGCGCGCGACGCTGGCCAAGCACACGCTCGCGCAGTGCGAGCGGGCCGCGTCCGCGGCGCGCGCCGCGGACACCGCCGAGGATGCCCGCCGGGCGGCGCAGGCGGTGCTGTCCGGCGAATGAGCCGGTGAGCCCGTGACCGTGAGCCGATGAGCTGTCGATGAGATCTGGGTGAAGGCGTCCCGCCGGGTGGCGGGACGCCTTCGGTCATTCCGGGCTGCCGAGCGGGATCCCCGCCCGGTATTCGACGCCGTGCTCCGGTGGGATGGGTTCACCGGTCTCGGCGTCGGTGCAGTACGCGGTGAACACCTCCGCCTCGCTCAGGGGACGCAGCCAGCCGTCGTGCAGTGCCCAGCCGCGGACCGTCTCGGGGGCGTCCGCCACGATGGTGCGCAGCACCAGGCCGCCGGGGCTGCGCAGGGCGAACCCGCAGGCCAGGACGGTGCGGAAGACCAGCCCCGAGGGCTCGGGCAGCTTCGGCGGGCCCGCTTCCCGGGCGTCGGCGTGGAGCACGGCGACCAGCGAGGTGCCGTCCGCCGGGACGCTGCACACCAGATGGTGAACGCCTGGCCCGGCTGCCTCGACGACCTTGCGCAACGCGGCCCCGGCACGGTCGAACGCGGCGCGGGCGGTGGTGTCGTCGCGGCACTCCCCGCGGTGGCCGGCGCGGGAGAGCAGCGCCGTGGCGTACTCCCAGGTGGCCTGCTCGTCGGCGACGCCGATGAGCCGTGGGACCAGGCGGTCGATCGGCTGGCCCTCATAGATGACGGTGCCGCCCGCGGCGGCCAGCTCCGCCGTATAGCGAGTGCGGCTGGCGGGGGTGTCCGGGTCGAGCCGGGTGTCCGCGCAGAACTCCTCGTAGGCGACGGGGTCGAAGAGGGCGACGGTGGTGTGGACGCCCTTGGCCGCGAGCGCCTTCAGCAGCCCTTCCATCTGCCGTAGATACACGCCGTGGTCGTCGAAGGCGAACGATGCGTAGTGCCGCATGGCCGCGAAGTCCCGCTCGTCGGCGAGCAGGGCCACCGTGCTGGGCACCTCTTTGCGCAGGGCTCGGCGGGCGGTCTGGCTCCTCGTCCGGTGCCGCGTCCTCGAATTCGTCTTCGCTGTCTTCGGCTTCGTCGTCTTCGGCTTTGCTGTCTTCGGATGTGGCTTCGGCTTGCCGTGCTTGCCCCGGTGCCTGCCGGGGCGGCTCCAGTCCTCGCTCCGCTGTCCGGTGTGCGCCATGACTCCCCCTCAGCGCGGATGTTCAGTGCTCACTCACCGTAACCGGGGCCACTGACAACGCTCCGTCGCCACGGTCCCGTACCAGGTGGTGCTGGGCGCCGCACATCGCGGCGAGCCCGGCGCCGAGGCCGAGCCAGCCGAGGGGGCCCGCCGCGATCGCCGCCGTCACCGCGAGGGGTCCCGCGCTGCGCTGGACGGCCTGGGCCAGGCCGTGCACGCCGAGGTAGGCGCCCTGTGCGGTGGGCGGGGCGAGGACGACGGACAGCTCCCAGGAGATCGTGGCGTGCAGCATCTCCGCGACGGTGAAGGCGGTGGCCGCCAGCACCAGCGTGACGGCCGCGAACCAGGGCGCGCCGACGGTCGAGGCGGCCAGCGCGGCCCCGCCGAGGAGGAAGGCACCGGCCAGCGGCCACAGCGAGGTGCGAGCGGTGCGCGGGGTGGCGCCGAAGCGGGCGAACGGGACCTGGAAGAGCACCACGAGCACGTTGTTCAGGACGAGCAGCAGGGGGACGAGTTGATGTGGTGCGTTGGTGGCCGTCACGGCCCACAGCGGCAGGCCGATCTTGAAGACGGAGTCGTCGAGGAAGAGGACGGCTTCGCTGGCGGTGTAGGTGAGATAGCGGCGGTCGCGCCAGGGGCTCGGGGCGGTGGTCTTCCGGGGTGCGGATTCGTCGGGCGTGGGTTCGTTGAGCGCGGATTCCGCGGATTCCTTAAGTGCGGGAGTGGACTTGGCCGCGATGCGGGCTGCCGACGGTGGTTCGGCGCAGCCGAGGGTGAACAGCGCGGAGGCGAGGAAGGAGAGCGCGTCGCCGATGAGGAGCCAGCGGTAGACGGTGACCGTACCTCCGGTGAGTGCCGCTGCCGCCGCCAGGCCGCCGACGGCCCAGCCCACGTTCATGGCGGTACGGCTGATGGCCTGGTAGCGGACGCGCTCGGAGCCCGCGACGCGGGTCGCGTACAGCTTGGTCAGTACGGAGGCCGCGCGGTCGCCGAGGCTGCCCACCGAGGTGATGGCGAGCAGAAGCCCGAGGTCGGTGGTGGTGAGGAGGGCGAGTGAGGCGACGGCGCGGACCAGTTGGACGATGATCAGGAGCGGGCGCAGCGGGACGCGGTCGGCGAGGAGGCCGCCGAGGGGCGGACCGGCGATGCCGACGCTTCCCGACACGGCGAGCAGTGCGCCGATTTCGGCGGTGCTGAGCCCGGCGGCGTAGGTGAAGTAGAGCGTCGCGGTCGCGCCCCACAGGCCCGAGCCGATCCGGTCGACGAAGGTGACGGTCAGCATGCGCCGGCCGTCCCGGCCGCCGGGGATGCGGTCGCTCAGCGCGGTGCGCCACGTTGGCTTGCCCACCCTGGTCCCCCTTGACATTCGATTTTGTATTGATACAGAATATTTTCTGTGGCGACACAATATGAGATCACTGGTGCGTCGGCCAAGGGGATTGCCGCATCCGTCGAACAGGGCGTGGTGGAGGGGGCGTTGGCGCCCGGCACCGCGCTGCCTCCGGTGCGCCGGCTGGCCGAGCGGCTGGGCATCAGCCCCGGCACCGTCGCGACCGCCTACAAGGAGCTGCGGCGGCGCGGGATCGTGGTGACCCACGGGCGGGGCGGCACGGTGATCGCCCCGACGCCCGCCGTCGCCTCGCGGCGCCCGCCGCCGGTGCCGGAGGGGGTGCGCGATCTGGCGGGCGGTCACCCCGACCCGGCCTTCCTTCCCGCGCTGCTCCCGGCCGCCCGCCTCTCCCCCGGAGTCCGGTCACACCGCGCCCAGCCCCGGCTGGCCGGTCTGGAAGACCTGGCCCGCGCCTGGTACGAGCGCGATGGCGTGCCCGCCGAGCACCTCACCTTCGCCCATGGCGCGCTGGACTGTGTGGCCCGGCTGCTGTCGGTCGAGCTCAGGCCCGGTGACGCGGTGGCGATGGAGGACCCCGGCTACCACCATCTGCTGGACCTCGTCCCGGCGCTTGGGCTGCGGACCGTACCGGTGGCCGTGGACGACGAGGGGATCCGGCCGGACGCGCTGCGGGCGGCGCTGCGCTCCGGGGCGCGTGCGCTGGTGTGCAGCCCGCGCGCGCAGAACCCTTACGGTGGCTGGTTCTCGGCGCGGCGCCGGGAGGCGCTGCTCGATGTGCTGGACGCGGCGCCGTCCGAGGTGCTGGTGATCGAGAACGACCACGCGGCGGACATCGCGGGAGTGCCGCTGCACAGCCTCACCACGGGCGGCCTGGCGCGCTGGGCGCACGTGCGCACGGTCTCCAAGCACCTGGGGACGGACCTGCGCTGGGGTGCGCTCTCCTGCGACCGTACGACGCTGGCGCGGCATGACGGCCGGATGGTGCTGACCTCGGGGTGGGTCAGCCATGTGCTCCAGGAGACGGTGAGCCGGTTGATGACCGACCCCGGGACGCAGGACCTGGTGGCCGCGGCGCGGTCCGCCTACGCGCGGCGGCGTGAGGCCCTGCTGGCCGAGCTGTCGGCTCGGGGGGTCGCCGCGCATGGGGCGAGCGGGATGAATGTGTGGGTACCGGTGCGGGACGAGGCGGCGGTCGTGAACGGGTTGCGGACGCGGGGGTGGTGGGTGGCGGCAGGTGCGAGGTTTCGGCTGGGTGCGGGGGTGGGGGTGCGCATGACGACGGCGGGGCTGGGGGAAGGGGATGCGGGGGTGTTGGCGGGGGATTTGGTGGGGGTGTTGGGGGAGGCGCAGCCCACGTATGGGGGGTAGGCGGGGGTTTTCCCCACCCCGCCCC
>NZ_JAHLEM010000604.1 GCF_018883605.1 Streptomyces niphimycinicus
CCCCACCCCGCCCCTTCCCGAACCGGGGCGCTGCCCCGGGCCCCGCTGGGGCTGCGCCCCAGACCCCGTTTCGGGGGCTCCGCCCCCGGACCCCCGCCGGGGCTCCGCCCCTGGACCCCGCTCCTCAAACGCCGGAGGGGTGGGGGCGGAGGGGGCTGTGGAGTCCAGAGGGGGCCACGGGTCCGAGGGGGCCATGGGTCCGGAGGGGTGGAGGTCCGGGAGGGGGCTGGGAGTCCGGGAAGGGGCTGGGACGCGGAGAGGGCTGGGGGCGGAGGGGGTTGGGAAGCCGGAGGGGTGGGGGCGGAGGGGGCTGGGACGCGGAGGGGTGGGGTCGGGAGGAGCTCCGGTCCGGGAGGGCTGGGGGTGCGGCTCCGCCCCGGACGGCCTCCCTCTCAAGCCCCAGCCGCGCCGCGCTTCTCCTCTGCCAGGCGTTCGTAGTACCGCAGGAGTTCCACGTCGTCCACCGAGCCCGGGTTGACCGCCTTCTCCAGGGAGGTGCCCTGGAGGAGGCGCTTGACCGGGACCTCGATGCGTTTGCCGGTCAGGGTGTGGGGGACGCCAGGGACCTCGATGATCTCGTCCGGGACGTGGCGTGGGGAGAGCTGGGTGCGGATGGTGGTCTTGATGCGGCTCAGGAGTTCCCCGTCCAGTGTGGCGCCGGGGGCCAGGTGGACGAAGAGTGGCATCCAGTAGCCGCCGTCGGGTTGTTCGACGCCGATGACGAGGGATTCGCGGATCTCCGGGAGCCGTTCGACGGCCTCGTAGATGTCGGCGGAGCCCATCCGGACGCCCTGCCGGTTGAGGGTGGAGTCGGAGCGGCCGTGGATGACGACGGTGCCGCGGGAGGTCAGGGTGATCCAGTCGCCGTGACGCCACGCGCCGGGGAACATCTCGAAGTAGCTGTCGCGGTAGCGGCTGCCGTCGGGGTCGTTCCAGAAGCGGACCGGCATCGACGGCATGGGGCGGGCCACGATCAGCTCGCCGACCTCGTCGACCACCGGTTCGCCCTGTGGGTCCCATGCCTGGAGGTCGGTGCCGAGGCCGGGGGCCTGAAGCTCGCCGATGTAGACGGGGAGGGTGGGCACGGCGCCCGCGAAGCAGCTACACACATCGGTGCCGCCGCTGACGGAGGCGATCCACATGTCCTCGGCCACCTCGTCGTGGATCCACCGGAAGCCGTCGGGCGGCAGCGGGGAGCCGGTGGTGGCGACGCATTTGATGCGGGAGAGGTCGAAGTCGCGGCCCGGGTGGACATCGGCCTTGCGGCAGGCCATGACGTACGCGGCGGAGGTGCCGTAGAGCGTGGTCCCGGTGCGCTCGGCGACGCGCCACTGGGCGGCGGTGTCCGGATGGCCGGGGCTGCCGTCGTAGAGGACCACGGTGGCGCCGACCAGCAGTCCGGACACCAGGAAGTTCCACATCATCCAGCCGGTGGAGGTGTACCAGAAGAAGCGGTCGCCGGGGCCGAGGTCGCAGTGGAGGCCGAGCTGCTTGAGGTGTTCGAGCAGGATGCCGCCCTGGGACTGGACGATCGCCTTGGGCAGGCCGGTGGTACCGGAGGAGTAGAGCACCCACAGCGGGTGGTCGAAGGGCAGCGGCTCGAAGACCGGCTCCGCCGGTTCGCGGACGATGTCGTCCCAGCGGAGCGCGCCCTCGGGGGCGGGGGTGCCCAGCAGCGGGATGTGGACGACGGCGCGCAGGGTGGGCAGCTCGGCGCGCAGCTCGGCCACGGTCTCGGTGCGGTCGTGGGTCTTTCCGCCGTAGCGGTAGCCGTCGACGGTGAAGAGCACCACCGGTTCGACCTGCTGGAAGCGGTCCAGGACGCTGCGGGCGCCGAAGTCGGGGGCGCAGGAGGTCCATACGGCGCCGACGGCGGCGGTGGCCAGGAGGGCGACGGTGGCCTGGGGGATGTTGGGGACATAGCCGCTGACCCGGTCGCCCGGGCGGACGCCGAGGCGGCGCAGCTCGGCGGCGACGGCGCCGACCTGGCCGCGCAGTTCGGCCCAGGTGACCGGGCGCGGGTCAGTGGTCTCGTCGACGTGGAGCAGCGCGGGCTCGGCGGCGCGGGCGGGGTCCTCGGCGGCGCGCAGGGCGTGCTCGGCGTAGTTGAGGGTGGCGCCGGGGAACCAGTGGGCGCCGGGCATGGTGGCGTCGGCGAGCACCCGTTCGTACGGGGTGGTGAAGCGCACCTCGAACCATTCGGCGACCGCCTGCCAGAAGGTCTCCAGCTTCTCCACCGACCAGCGGTGCAGCGCGGCGTAGCTCGCGGCCGGGTCGTCCTTGGCGGGGGCGGGCGCGCCGTGCCGCTCGGCCGCCCAGGCGTGGAAGGCGGTCAGCCGGGACCGGTCGATCCGGTCCGCGCCGGGCTGCCACAGGGGCTGTGGCCGATGGTCGGAGTGGGCTGCGGTGGTCATGGGTGTCGGCTCCCGGGCTGTCCGCGTCGGATGTGTCCGTGGGTGGTGCATCCGCCTCGTATGCGTCCGGTCAGGACGATGCCACGTGATCGACTCCGACACCAGGGGCGCCACTCCACATCACAGGGCGGGATCATGTGGGAGGACCACAGGTGAACGGCAGTTGAACCATATCCCTGCCGGGCGTCGGCAATGGCAGGCTGATCAGTATGGATGCGCGTGACCTGGTGCGGTCGGAAAAGCTGGTGCGGTCGATGAAGGTGATCTGCACGGCGCAGGGGCTGCGGTCACTGCGCTCGGCCTGGCGGCGTCGGCGTTCCGACGCGGTCGGGCTGCCCCGCCGGGGCACCGAGCTGGCCAGGGTGCCGGGTGAGGTGGAGGGGGCCGAGCCGGAGCCGGGGGGCGGGGTGGTGCGGTTCGCCAGGTCCTCGCTGCGGGTGCGGGTGACCACGGGTGGCGCGGTGTTCTGCGGCTGGGACGGGGCCGAGCCGGAGCCGTCGTACGCGCTGGACGGGCCCTGTCCGGAGCCGGACGAGCGGGCGGAGCTGGAGCCGGACACCGGCGGCGGCTGGCGGGTGGTGTCCGAGCGGGTCACGGTGATGGTGTCGCGGACCGGCACGGTGGAGGTGCGCACCCCGGGCGGGGTGGTGCTGCGACGGGATCTGCCGCCGCGCTGGTGGGAGCCGGCCGGGGCGCCGGGCCCCTTGGAGCCGGGGGCGGGTGGGGAGGGCGCGCGCTGGCTCCAGCGGTCCGAAGTGGCGGCGGACGCACGGTTTTTCGGGCTCGGCGGACGGGCGTCGGGGCCGCGGCTGCGGGACGGGGTGTACCGGCTGTGGAACACCGATCCGGGCGGCAGCTTCGGGCCGGGGGACGATCCGCTGTATCTGACCATGCCGGTGCAGTTGGTGGTGGCCGACGCGGGCACCCATCTGGTGTTCCACGACAACTCCTGGGACGGCTCGGTCACCCTGCGGGAGGGCGAGGAGGGCGCGGGCTCGGGCCACGACCGGCCCGGAAGCTGCCGGACGCGGATGGAGGGCGGCCCGCTGCGCTACTGGGTGATCGTGGGCACCCCGGCGCGGGTGCTGCACGGCTGGGCGGCGCTGACGGGCGCCCCGGCCGTACCGCCGCGGTGGGCCCTCGGCCATCACCACGCGCGCTGGGGGTTCCACGACGCGCAGGAGGTCCGCCGGGTGGTGGCGGGCTACCGGGAGCGGGATCTGCCGCTGTCCGTGCTGCATCTGGACATCGACCACTACGCCGGCCACCGGGTGTTCACGGTGGACCGGGCGCGCTTTCCCGATCTGCCGGGGCTCGCCGCCGAGTTGCTCGAGGACGGAGTGCGGCTGGTGTCGATCGTCGACCCGGCGGTGAAGGCGGAGCCGGGCGACGCGGTGTACGCGAGCGGGGCGGCGGACGACGTCTTCGTACGCGACACCCGGGGCCGTGAGGTGCGCGGAGTGGTCTGGCCGGGCGAATCGGTGTTCCCCGACTTCACCGATCCGCGGGTGCGCAAATGGTGGGGCGGGCTGTACGCGGAGCGGCTGGCGCAGGGCTTCTCCGGGGTGTGGCACGACATGAACGAGCCGGTGTCGTTCGCCGCCTTCGGGGAGACCACCCTGCCGCGCTCGGCCCGGCACGCCCTGGAGGGCCGCGGCGGCGACCACCGCGAGGCGCACAACGTCTACGCGCTGGCGATGGCGCGGGCCGGCTACGAGGGGCTGTGCGAGCTGCGCCCCGACGAGCGGCCGTTTCTCTTCTCGCGCTCGGGGTGGGCGGGGCTCCAGCGGTACGGGGGCAGTTGGTCCGGCGATGTGGCCACCGGCTGGGCGGGGCTGCGGGCCTCGCTGTCGCTGGTGATCGGGCTGGGCCTGTCCGGGGTGCCGTATTCGGGGCCCGACATCGGCGGCTTCACCGGCTTCCCGTCGCCGGAGCTGTATCTGCGCTGGTTCCAGCTTGGCGCGTATCTGCCGCTGTTCCGCACCCATTCGGCGATCACGGCGGGGCGGCGGGAGCCATGGGAGTTCGGCTCGGAGGTGCTGGAGCACGCGGCGGCGGCGCTGCGCGAACGGCAGCGGCTGATGCCCTACTTCACGACCCTGGCCCAGTTGGCCGCGCGCACCGGCGCCCCGTATGTCCGCCCCGTGTGGTGGCGGACCCCCAAGGACCGCGCGCTGCGCGACTGCGAGGACGCCTTTCTGCTGGGCGACGCGCTGCTGGTGGCGCCGGTCCTGGAGGAGGGCGCCCGCCGCCGGCCGGTACGGCTGCCACGCGGCCGCTGGTACGACACGGTGACCGGCCGGGCCTACGACGGCCCGGGCAAGGTGGTCCTGGACGCCCCGCTGTCGGGCATCCCGGTACTGGCCCGGGCCGGTTCGGTGGTTCCGGTGACGGGGCCGGACGGCGGGGTGGAGCTGGAGGTATGGACACCGTGCCAGGGCCGTAAGGGCGCGGGAGCGGGCACGCTGGCCGTGGAGACGGGCGACGGCTGGGAGAAGCCGGAACTGCTGCGGTTCGCCACCCGGCTGCGGGACGGTGCGCCGACGATAGAGCGGGAGGGCGGTGGCGAGGTGGGATATCCGGTACGGATACGGGGCGAGCCCCCGGAGGAGGGGAAGCCGCCGCGTCGCACGAGTTGAGGGGGTGCGCGTCGCGAGTCGCCCTGCGGCGGCCGGTGTTCAGGTACCGCTCCGGCCGCAGAACTTCGCCTGGAGTAGATCGGTGAAGATACCGATGGGGTCCTTCCAACCGCCATCGCACCAGTCGCCGTTGACGTTGGCGGTGACCATCTCTTCGCCACCGTGAGCGCCGTAGCTGTAGGACCACGATCCGAAGAGCGCACCCCCCATGCCCCAGACCGTTTCTCCGCAGGGCAGCCGCACTGACGAAACGCCGAGTCCGTAGGCGGCGTTGGAAATCCAGTCGCGGGTGGGCACGGTGGTGAACATGTCGTGTTGTTGGCCCGGTGGCAGTATCCGGCCCCCCAGCAGGGCGCCGAAGAACCGGTTGAGGTCCCCGGCGGTGGAGATCATGCCGCCGGCTGCCCAGAACATGGATGGATCGAGCTCGGTCGCGTCGTGGACCGGCGCGCCGGGGTCGGTCCGGAACAGCTTTGTGTAGTGCCGGGAGTGTGGCCCGTGGATCGTCGGGTCGCTGCCGTGCGGCAGGTAGTGCCTGTCAGGCCGAGTGGGCGGGAGATCCGCTCTGCGATCTCCTCGGCAAGCGCGCGGCCGGTGGCCCGTTCGATGATCATGCCTGCGAGGACGTAGTTGGTGTTGGAGTACGCCCAGCCCGAACCCGGTGTGAGGGTGGGCGGATGGGATACGGCGATCCGCACCAGTGACTCGGGGGTGTGTGTCTCGGAACGGTTCAGCGCTTCCTGGTCATCGGTGTAGTTGAAGATCCCGCTGGTGTGGTTGAGCAGCATCCTGATGTTCACGCTGGAACCGTCGTGGTGGTGGCCGTGGACCACGCCGGGCAGCCACTGTTCGGCGGTGTCATCCAGGCTCAGCCTGCCTTCGGCCGCCAGTTGCAGCACGACGGTGGCCACGAACGTCTTGCTGATGCTGCCGATCCGGAATCGGTCCTGCTGTGAGCGCTCGCGGCCGGTTCGGGTGTCGGCCACTCCTGCGGTCCCGAACCACTGCCGGTCGCCGTCGCGGACCTCAGCAAGAATGCCGGGAAGGCCGCCTTGAGCCACGGCTTGCTGAAGTAATCGCCGGATCGCCTCGTAGCCCTCGGCTTTTGAGTCCGGCGCAGACTCGGCTACGGCGCCCGCAGCCTTGGCTGGTTCGGCTCCCGATCGGGCGCTGAGCGTCTGCCGTACCCGGTCCGCCAGCTCGGCCTGATCGACACCGGCCAAGGCGAGCGCGCGCGGCACGGTACCGATGTGAGCCTTCAGGATCCCGAGCAGCAGATGCGCTGACCCCAGGTCCTTCTTGCGGGCGGAGGCGAAGCTCCGCTCCAGTGCGAGTCTGGCGGACGCACCCAACTTGGGCTGCCGGGAAGCGTGATTCGGCCTGGGAAGGTCATAGGCGCCCGGAGACACACCAATCATGCTCAGGCTGTGCTCGAACTCTCGGTCCAGTGCCTCGCGGACAGCAGCGTGATCGAGCCCGGCCGAGGCCAGGACCCGCTGTGCGGTGGACCCCTGGTCGGCGGCGAGCGACAACAGGAGATGGTGCGCGTCGATCGTCGCCGAGCCGTCCTCGTGGACTTCGTGCGTCGCCCGCACGATGACCGCGTGCAGGTACTTGTCAAACGCGCTCATCGCCGCGCCTCCTCAGTTTGACTCCGGCGGCGATGAGCCGCTTGGCGTGCTTCTTGTGGACCGCTTGGCGGGTGACACCGAGTGCCTCGGAGACCTGCGGCCAGCTCCAGCCCGCCCGCATGGCCTGCTCGACAGCGGCGTCCTCCAGTTGATCGGCAAGGCGCCGCAACGCCACGACAGCCGCCAGGCTGTCGGCGGGCTCTTGAGGCAGGGGATTCTTGGCGGCGGGCATGCAAGCAACTGTAGTTGACTAATGAGGTTAGTCAACCCGAGTTGCTCATGACCAGGACACGGCAGGGCGATGCGTCGGGGACTTGCGATCACGGGCCGGGCAAGTGGCCGCGTCCGGCCGCAACCGGGGCGAGACGTCGACCGCGAGAACGAGACGGTCGTCACTCGGACAACCCGGCGTACGCCCACTCGGCTGCGTGCTCCTCGACGAATTCGGCGAAATTGCGGGGCGGACGGCCGGTCAGGTCCAGCACCGCGGTGCTGACCTGGTCTTCCCGACCAGCCCTGATGCCGTCTTCCACAGCGGCGATGGCAGCGGCGAACTCGGCAGACATGCCTGCGGCCCGGTAGTTGGCCGCCTGCTCGTCGGCGCCGATCGTCACCACTCGGACCGGCCGTCCAGTACGGGCGGTGATGATTGCCGCCGCGCTCTGGTAACTCAAGGCATTCGGCCCGGTGAGCAGGTAGTCGCGCCGACCGCCGGGCTCGATGCCGGGGTCGGCCAGCAGGGCGAAGGCAGCGGCCGCGATGTCCCGCGCGTCGACCCAACCCACTCGGCCGTCACCGGCGGCGGTGCGGATCTCGCCGTGCCGCCGGATGCGCCCGCCCACCGGGTGTGGGCTCAGGAAGTTCTGCATGAACCCGGACGCGCGCGGCACGGCCCACCCGGGCCGGGCCCGCACCCGCGCGGCCAGCTCCAGCG
>NZ_JAHLEM010000605.1 GCF_018883605.1 Streptomyces niphimycinicus
CCCGCGCGGCGCGGCCCGGGGCATCACACCCGCGCGGCGCGGCCCGGGGCATCACACCCGCACGAGGTGGCCCCGAAGCGTCACACCCGCACCGTGTCCGGCCTGCGGGGCCGGGCGTCCATCGCGGTGCGCAGTGAGGCGAAGTCCTCCACACAGCGGCCGGTGCCGATGGCGACACAGTCCAGCGGGTCGTCGGCCACCAGCACCGGGATGTTCAGCTCGCGCCCCAGCCGTACGTCCAGACCGCGCAGCAGGGCACCGCCGCCGGTCAGCACGATGCCGCGGTCCATGATGTCGCCCGCCAGCTCGGGCGGGGTCTCGTCGAGCGTGGACCGCACCGCCGCGACGATGCTGTCCACCGGCTCGGTCAGGGCGTGCCGCACCTCGTCCGCGGTCAGTTCGAGCACCTTGGGCAGCCCGGTCGCCTGGTCGCGGCCGCGGATCGTGCAGCGGTCCGGCGGCCGCAGCGCCTGGGTGTCCTCGGGGTCCTCGCTCTGGCCCGGGATGAACACCTCGACATTCCGCTCGGGCCGCCGGACGGCCTCCGACACCCGGGGCACGGACAGCGGCCCGGCGGGCGAGGCGGACCCGATGGAGACCTTGATCTCCTCGGCGGTCCGCTCACCGATCGCCAGCGCGTACTGCTTCTTCACATAGGAGGTGATCGCCACGTCCATGGAGTCGCCCGCGGTGCGCACCGACCGCGCGGTGACGATGCCGCCCAGCGAGACCACGGCGACCTCCGTCGTACCGCCGCCGATGTCGACGACCATGCAGCCGGTCGGCTCGCTCACCGGCAGCCCGGCCCCGATCGCCGCCGCGATGGGCTCCTCGACCAGATGCACCTGACGCGCCCCGGCCCGGGTGGCGGCCTCCATCACGGCGCGCCGCTCGACGCCCGTGATCCCGGAGGGCACGCAGACGACCACGCGGGGACGGGCGAGCCGACGGCTGCCCATCACCTTCTTGATGAAGTACCGCAGCATGCGCTCGGCGATCTCGAAATCGGCGATCACGCCATCGCGCAGCGGTCGCACGGCGACGATGTTCGTCGGCGTCCGCCCCATGGTCTCCTTGGCCGCCGAACCCACCGACAGCACACTGCCGTCGGCTGTGTTCACTGCCACAACCGACGGCTCATTGAGCACGATGCCCCTGCCCCGTACGTACACCAGTGTGTTGGCGGTGCCGAGGTCGATACCCATGTCACGCCCATTGAACGACTTGTTCTGCGCCATAAGTTGACATTATTGCTTATGCCGGATTCTGTCCCGGCACTGATGTCATTCGCACCACCGTACGGCTATGCCACTGCTACCTTGCGGTCATGATCGCGTCCGCAACGTCCGCAGCCCCGGCCCCACGACCGGCCCGCGGTCTCGCGGCGGGCAGCGCGGCGGCACTGCTCGGGGCGCTGGTCTTCGGCTTCATCCAGGGGAAAATCGGCCACCGCGGCCAGGAGGTCGGCTACTGGGCGCTGTGCATCGGGCTGTTGACCGGCGCCGCGCTGGGCAAGCTGGGCGGCCGCGCGCCGCTGCTGGCGCTCATCGGGATACCGCTCGCGGTGGCCGGTGTTTCACTGGCGCAACTGCTCGGCGTCGCGGTGCTGATGGGGGACGAGAGCTCCTGGCCCACCACGGACGCCCTGATCGGGCACTTCGGCCTGGTCATGGACCACTGGCGCGATGACATCCTGGGGCGCAACGACATCACCTTCTACGCCGTGGCCGGAGCGGAGAGTTACCTCGTCGCGAAGCGGATCGCCGAGTAGCGGACGACGAAATCGGCATATGCCGGGCCAACGTGTCTCCGTCCGGTCCCAGCCATGTCACGGACGCCAGACGCGACTTGTCTGATTGTCATGCCTGCCTGTTACTTTTATGGCTGGAAAGTTTCCATCCGCGTTCCCGGCCCGCCGCCGCTCATCAGTTCGGCTGTCCCCGGAACGCGGTCTCAACACCTTCATCCACGGGGGAATTCCATGAGCCAGAACTGGCAGCAGCCCGGCGGCCACCCACAGCAGCCGGGCGGTTACCCGCAGCAGCCGGGCGGTTACCCACAGCAGCCCGCCCCGCCCCAGCAGGCCGGTGGCTACGGCACCCCGCAGCCGGGCTACGGCTACCCGCAGGGGCAGCCCCAGCAGCCGCAGCAGCCCCAGCCGCAGTACGGCGGCGGTTTCCCGCCGCCCGCGCCGCCGGTCGGCCGCCCGGGCAACCCGATGCTGGCGGTGGGTGCCGCCATCGTGGCCACTCTCGTCGGCGCGTTCCTCTACGCGTTCCTGCTGAGCTCGATGGCGGACACGGACAAGACCCCGCCGGAGGTCACGCAGTTCGCGTACGCCGGTGTGGTCGTCGGTGCGCTCATCGGTCTGGCGATCGCCAAGCTGGGCGGCCGCAACACGGGGCTGTGGGTGGTCGGCGCGGTGCTGGCCCTGGCCGCGGTGTTCCTCGGTGAGCTCTACGGCTACGCGATGATCCTGCACGATGTGATGAGCAACTACGCCGACAAGATCGGCGGCGGCGCCAGCAGCCAGGTGCTCTCCTCGAACGAGATCTTCTTCGACCACTTCAGCGACCTGTGGAAGTCGTGGAAGGAAGACTCGGACGCGCTGACCTACATCTTCATGGCGCTCGCGCCGGTCGCCGCGGTCGGCACCGCCTACCGGATCAGCAACCGCTGAGCCCTGACAACACAGCAAGGGGAAGGCCCCGACCGCCTCGCGGTCGGGGCCTTCCCCTTGCTGAATCTTGCTGAACCGGCTGATGAAGAACGCTCAGCTCTTGTCACGGGCCGACGGGGCGACCGTGACCTCGACCCGCTGGAACTCCTTCAGCTCCGAGTAGCCCGTCGTGGCCATGGCCCGGCGCAGCGCCCCGAAGAAGTTCATCGAACCGTCGGGGATGGAGGAGGGGCCGAGGAGGATCTCCTCGGTGGAGCCCACCGTGCCCAGGTTCATCCGCTTGCCGCGCGGCACCTCGTCGTGCACGGCCTCCATGCCCCAGTGGTGACCGCGGCCCGGTGCGTCCGTGGCCCGCGCCAGCGGGGAGCCCATCATCACCGCGTCCGCGCCGCAGGCGACGGCCTTCGGCAGATCGCCGCTCCAGCCGACGCCGCCATCGGCGATCACATGCACATAGCGGCCGCCGGACTCGTCCATGTAATCCCGGCGGGCGGCGGCGACATCGGCGACCGCCGTCGCCATCGGCACCTGGATGCCCAGCACATTGCGGGTGGTGTGGGCGGCACCGCCGCCGAAGCCCACCAGCACACCGGCGGCGCCGGTACGCATCAGATGCAGCGCGGCCGTGTAGGTGGCGCAGCCGCCCACGATCACCGGGACGTCCAGCTCATAGATGAACTGCTTGAGGTTGAGCGGCTCGGCGGCGCCGGAGACATGCTCGGCGGAGACCGTGGTGCCACGGATCACGAAGATGTCGACGCCCGCGTCCACCACGGCCTTGGAGAACTGCGCCGTGCGCTGCGGGGACAGGGCGGCGGCGGTCACCACGCCCGCGTCCCGCACCTCCTTGAGGCGCTGGCCGATCAGCTCCTCCTTGATCGGCTCGGCGTAGATCTCCTGCATCCGGGTGGTCGCGGTGCGCTCGTCCAGCTCGGCGATCTCCGCGAGCAGCGGCTCCGGGTCCTCGTAACGGGTCCAGAGCCCTTCCAGGTTCAGCACCCCGAGGCCGCCGAGCTCACCGATGCGGATCGCGGTGCGGGGCGAGACCACCGAGTCCATCGGCGCGGCCAGGAACGGCAGCTCGAAGCGGTAGGCATCGATCTGCCAGGCGATCGAGACCTCCTTGGGGTCCCGGGTGCGACGACTCGGCACAACGGCGATGTCGTCGAACGCGTACGCCCTGCGGCCGCGCTTGCCGCGCCCGATCTCGATCTCAGTCACGTGGGTGCCTTTCCCTGTTCACGAACAGCCGTCCCAGTATCCCTGCCCGGGCACGCGCAGGGCCGCCCGGGTGAACGGCGCGGGTCAACGGCCGGAGTAGTTCGGCGCCTCGGTGGTCATCTGGATGTCATGCGGGTGGCTCTCCTTGAGACCCGCCGAGGTGATCCGCACAAAGCGGCCCTTCTCCTTCAGCTCCGCCACATTGGCCGAGCCGACATAGCCCATCGACGCCCGCAGACCGCCCACCAACTGGTGGGCGACCGAGGCCAGCGGACCGCGGTAGGGCACCTGGCCCTCGATGCCCTCGGGGACCAGCTTGTCCTCGGAGAGCACATTGTCCTGGAAGTAGCGGTCCTTGGAGTACGAGCGGGCCTGGCCGCGCGTCTGCATCGCGCCCAGCGAACCCATGCCCCGGTAGGACTTGAACTGCTTGCCGCTGATGAAGACCATCTCGCCCGGCGACTCCTCGCAGCCGGCCAGCAGGCTGCCCAGCATCACCGTGTCCGCACCTGCGGCGATCGCCTTGGCGATATCGCCCGAGTACTGAAGACCGCCGTCGCCGATCAGCGGCACCCCGGCCGCGTGGCAGGCCCGCGCCGCTTCGTAGATCGCCGTCACCTGCGGCACGCCGATGCCCGCGACCACGCGCGTGGTGCAGATGGAGCCCGGGCCGACGCCGACCTTCACCCCGTCCACCCCCGCGTCGATCAGCGCCTGGGCGCCGTCCCGGGTGGCGACATTGCCGCCCACCACATCGACCGGGATATTGGACTTGACCTTGGCGATCATGTCGAGGATGCCCCGGCTGTGGCCGTGCGCGCTGTCCACGACCAGGAAGTCGGCACCGGCCTCGACCAGCGCCTGCGCCCGCTCGTACGCCTCGTCGCCGACGCCGACGGCGGCACCGACGACCAGCCGGCCGCCCGCGTCCTTCGCCGCGTGGGGATACTTCTCGGCCTTCACGAAGTCCTTGACCGTGATCAGGCCCTTGAGCACGCCCGCGTCATCGACCAGCGGCAGCTTCTCGATCTTGTGGCGGCGCAGCAACTGCATCGCGTCCTCGCCGGAGATCCCCACCTTGCCGGTGACCAGCGGCATCGGGGTCATGACCTCGCGGACCTGACGGCCCCGGTCGACCTCGAAGGCCATGTCACGGTTGGTGACGATGCCGAGCAGCTTGCCCGCCGCGTCCGTGACCGGCACACCGCTGATGCGGAACTTCGCGCACAGCGCGTCCGCCTCATGCAGCGTGGCGTCCGGCCGGACCGTGATCGGGTCGGTGACCATGCCGGACTCGGAGCGCTTGACCAGGTCGACCTGGTTGGCCTGGTCCTCGATGGACAGATTGCGGTGGAGCACGCCCACCCCGCCCTGCCGGGCCATGGCGATGGCCATCCGGGACTCGGTGACCTTGTCCATGGCGGCGGACAGCAGGGGCACATTCACCCGGACATTCCGAGAGACCCTGGACGAGGTGTCGACCGCGTTCGGCAGCACCTCGGAGGCGCCCGGCAGCAGCAGCACGTCGTCGTACGTCAGCCCGAGCATGGCGAACTTCTCAGGCACTCCGTCGACGTTGTCAGTCATGACACCCTTCCAGATGGTCTTGCCCCAGCGCGGACTCCCATGCTAACGGGCTCCCCGAGTGCCTCATTCCGGCCTGTGGACAACTTCTCAGTGAGCCGCTGAATACGGAAGGCACAACGGGACAACGAGCGCCACCGGGGACCGGCAGCCCTCCGGTTTCACTGCTCGGCGAGCGCGCGCAGCCTGCTCAGGGCCCGGTGCTGGGCGACCCGCACCGCTCCGGGCGACATGCCGAGCATCTGCCCGGTCTCCTCCGCCGTCAGCCCGACCGCGACCCGCAGCAGCACCAGCTCGCGCTGGTTCTCCGGAAGGTTGGCCAGGAGCTTCTTGGCCCATTCCGCGTCGCTGCTGAGCAGCGCCCGCTCCTCGGGACCCAGTGAATCGTCCGGCTGCTCCGGCATCTCGTCCGAGGGGACGGCCGTGGAGCCCGGGTGGCGCATGGCGGCCCGCTGGAGATCGGCGACCTTATGGGAGGCGATGGCCACGACGAACGCCTCGAAGGGCTTTCCGGTGTCGCGGTAGCGCGGCAGCGCGCACAGCACCGCGAGACAGACCTCCTGCGCCAGGTCGTCCACGAAGTGGCGGGCATCACCCGGAAGTCGGGACAGCCTCGTGCGGCAATACCGCAGGGCCAGCGGATGAACCAGGGCCAGCAGGTCATGAGTGGCCTGCTCGTCCCCTTCGACGGCGCGCCCGACGAGGGCGCCGATCGGCCCCGTGCCCCCGGGA
>NZ_JAHLEM010000606.1 GCF_018883605.1 Streptomyces niphimycinicus
CCTCGTGCGGCAATACCGCAGGGCCAGCGGATGAACCAGGGCCAGCAGGTCATGAGTGGCCTGCTCGTCCCCTTCGACGGCGCGCCCGACGAGGGCGCCGATCGGCCCCGTGCCCCCGGGAGCGCCCTTGGCGGCTCCTGGGTTCTCCTCATCGCGCGGCATCCATCCATGGTGCCTCGGGCCCGGTGGCTCCGTGGCACTGCGTCCGTAGTTGTGCGCTGAAGCGTTATGAGCAGGTGCGCCGGCTGTCGTCACGTCCTGCGCTCTCCCCTCACGCCCGACCGACTCGTCCCCGAGGAACTCCACACCTTCAAGGATGCGGCATCGCGCGGGGAACTGGTACAGGCCACCGCGACAGGGCCCGCCGCGCACGCTCTCGCCCCGCCCGCCACCCGGCGGGCGGGGACCGTAGCGCCCCCGCTGCGCAGCACGTCAGAACGGTCGTGGCCGAGTCAGCGGACCAGACCCCAGCGGAAGCCGAGGGCCACCGCATGGGCCCGGTCGGACGCGCCGAGCTTCTTGAACAGCCGGCGTGCGTGCGTCTTGACCGTGTCCTCGGACAGGAACAGCTCACGGCCGATCTCCGCATTGGAGCGGCCGTGGCTCATGCCCTCGAGCACCTGGATCTCCCGCGCGGTGAGGGTGGGCGCGGCGCCCATCTCGGCCGAGCGCAGCCGGCGCGGGGCCAGCCGCCAGGTGGGGTCGGCGAGCGCCTGGGTCACGGTGGCGCGCAGCTCGGCGCGCGAGGCGTCCTTGTGCAGATAGCCACGGGCGCCGGCGGCCACGGCCAGCGCGACGCCGTCGAGATCCTCGGCGACCGTGAGCATGATGATCCGGGCGCCCGGGTCGGCGGAGAGCAGCCGCCGCACGGTCTCGACTCCGCCGAGACCGGGCATCCGTACGTCCATCAGAATCAGATCCGAGCGGTCGGCGCCCCAGCGGCGGAGGACTTCCTCGCCGTTGGCCGCCGTCGTCACACGCTCGACGCCGGGCACGGTCGCCACCGCACGGCGCAGCGCCTCTCGGGCAAGCGGGGAGTCGTCGCAGACGAGGACGGATGTCATGGCCGTCCTCCGCAGCTAGTGCGCGTCACCTTGAGCCTCCAGGCTGGTACATATCGTCACCTGAGCGATTGACAGCCCCGGATATCTGTCCGAGAGCTTTACCCATCAACCGCCTCCGCACTCTCAACGACGGTCACCCGAAAGAGTTACGGGGTTCGGCGGCCACCTTCGACACTCTACGTGAGGGCCCGGACACGGAGCAGCTTCGTGGCACAGGTCGCGCGCTTCGCGTCTCCCCCATAGGGCAGCCCCCGAGGCAGTCCCTTCGGTGGCATTTGGCGACCTTGCTTCCAATTTGCGGGTCTGTGTGGCTAGATTCGCAATGAGTCATATTTACATCTACTTACACCGTAGGTGTACGACCCAGGACGCAGCGTCCGCAGCCGATCGCATCGAGGAGATAAGGCAATGGCAGATTTCTCCCGTCTTCCCGGCCCGAATGCCGACCTGTGGGACTGGCAGCTCCTGGCCGCGTGTCGCGGGGTCGACAGCTCGCTCTTCTTCCACCCGGAGGGGGAGCGCGGCGCTGCCCGCAGCGCGCGCGAGATGTCGGCGAAAGAGGTGTGCATGCGCTGCCCGGTACGCGCGCAGTGCGCCGCGCACGCCCTCGCCGTACGCGAGCCTTACGGAGTGTGGGGCGGACTGACCGAGGACGAACGCGAGGAGCTCATGGGGCGGGCACGCCACCGCGCGGTCGCCGGCACCGGGGCCCCCGGATCCTGATCGGAACCCGGTCGCAGCCAATCGAAGAAACGTTCCTTCCGCTCACCACCCGGTGCGCGAAAACGCCCGCTCACCTGCGGGCCGCCTGCTCCAGCCGGTCCAGCGTCGCCGCCACCGCCGGGACGCGCGCGAGGTCGGGCAGGGTCAGCGCCACCACTTCCCGGCGCACCGCCGGTTCGACCTCCAGCGTCGTGGCGCCCTTGGTCCGTACGGACTCCAGCGCCAGCTCGGGCAGCACCGCGACCCCCAGCCCGGCCCCGACCAGGCCGATGACCGTCGGATAGTCGTCCGTCGCGAAGTCGATCCGCGGCGTGAACCCCTCGGACTCGCACACCTCCACCAGATGCCCCCGGCAGCGCGGGCAGCCCGCGATCCACGGCTCCCCGGCCAGCTCGGCGATGCCCACCGCCCCGGCGCCCGCGAACTTGTGCCCCTCCGGCACCACGCCCACCAGCCGGTCGTTCAGCAGCGGCCGCAGGACCAGATCGTCCCACTCGCCCGAAGCCTCCTCGCCCATCTGCGGATACCGGAAGGCCAGCGCGATCTCGCAGTCGCCCGAGCGCAGCATCTCCACCGAGCCCGGCGGCTCGGCCTCCACCAGCGAGACCCGGGTCCCCGGATGCGCCGCGCGCAGCTCGGCGAGCGCCATGGGCACCAGGGTCGAGCTGCCGCTGGGGAAGGACACCAGCCGCACCCGGCCCGCCCGCAGCCCGGCGATCGCCGCGACCTCCTCCTCGGCGGCGGTCAGCCCGGCCAGGATCCCGGTGGCATGCCGCACCAGCGCCCGGCCCGCCTCGGTCAGCCGCATCTCCCGCCCGCTGCGGATCAGCAACGGGGTGCCGGCGGCGCCCTCCAGAACCTTCATCTGCTGGCTGACGGCGGGCTGGGTGCAGCCCAGCTCACGGGCGGCGGCGGAGAAGGAGCCGGTGGCGGCCACCGCGCGCAGCACCCTGAGATGGCGGGCCTCGATCATGCCTCCGAGCATAAGCGACCCTTGGGGATGGGCCGGGATATTACGTCGACGCTTTGACCGCCCTGCCCTACGGTGCGGTCATGCTGCATACTCCAGCCGTTCTCACGGTGAATCTGGGCCGCGCGATGCGGACCGACTACACCGACTGCCCCACCGGCACCGGTATCGACAAGCGGCCCGTCGAACGCCCGGTGCGGGTCGCGGCCCCGGGGCCGAAGGGCCAGGGCCGAAGCGGTCTGTCCGGTGACGATGTCTGCGACACCCGCCACCACGGCGGCGACGACCAGGCCGTCTACGCCTACGCCCGGGAGGACCTCGACGTCTGGGAACAGGAACTGGGCCGCGAGCTGGCCAACGGCGCCTTCGGCGAGAACCTCACCACCAGCGGCATCGACGTCAGCGGCGCCCGCATCGGCGAGCGCTGGCGGGTGGGGAACGAGCTGCTGCTGGAGGTGACCTCACCGCGCATCCCCTGCCGTACGTTCGCGGGGTGGCTGGGCGAGCGGGGATGGCTCAAGCGGTTCACCCAGGCCGCCGTCCCGGGGGCGTATCTGCGGGTGCTCGAACCCGGCGAGGTCCGCTCGGGCGACCCCGTCGAGATCGTGCACCGGCCCGACCACGAGGTGACGGTCGCCTTCCTCTTCCGCGCCGAGACCACCGAGCGGGAGCTGCTGCCGAGGGTGCTGGTGGCGGGCGACGCACTGCATCCGGAGGCGCGGAAGGCCGCCCTCAAGTACCGGTCCGGCTGACGGAAGTGCTCATTCCGGCCCAGATCGCTCGCGGTCCCGCTCGGCGGTCCGCCCGGCCGATAACGTGCGCGTATGACGACTGCATTGATCACCGGAACCACCGCGGGCATCGGGGCCGCGTTCGCGGGCCGGCTCGCCGCCGACGGCCACAATCTGGTGCTCGTCGCACGCGACGAGAAGCGGCTGCGGGAGCAGGCGGCGGATCTGCACGACCGGCACGGCGTGGAGGCCGATGTGCTGGTGGCGGACCTGTCCGAGGATGACGGAATCGCCGCGGTCGAGGCCCGGCTAAGGGACCGCACCCACCCGGTCGATCTGCTCGTCAACAACGCCGGTTTCGGCAACCGCGACCGCTATCTGGAGGTGCCGATCACCGATGAGCTGCGGATGCTGAAGCTGCACTGCGAGGCGGTGCTCCGACTGACCAGCGCGGGCGCCGAAACGATGCGCAGCCGCGGGCGCGGCGGGGTGATCAACGTGGCGTCGATCGCGGCCTTCTTCCCGCGCGGAACCTACGGGGCGAGCAAGGCGTGGGTCGTGCAGTTCACCCAGGGCGCGGCGAAGGACCTGGCGAGCGCGGGCGTACGGATGATGGCGCTGTGCCCGGGGTTCGTCCGTACGGAGTTCCACGCGCGAGCGGGAATCAAGCGGGAGAGCGTGCCGAGCTGGCTGTGGCTGGACGCGGACCGGCTGGTCACGGCGGCGCTGAAGGATTTCGCCCGGGGCAAGTCGCTGTCCATTCCGGACCCGCGCTACAAGGCGATGACCGGGCTGGCCAAGCTGGCCCCGCGCTCGGCCATCTCCACCCTCTCCTCCAAGGTCGGCCGCCCCCCGGCCAAGTAGCCCTCCCGGGATCACCCGCGCCGGGGCCGCACACCGGGTGCGGACCGTGGTATGCGGCTCCGCCGCGTGGGGGGGGGGCTCCGCCCCCTCACCCCCGCCGGGGCTCCGCCCCGAACCCCGCTCCTCAAACGCCGGAGGGGCTGAAATTCACGCCCCCGGGACGGACAGACGCCCCTGGGCCACCGGTGGGCAGCCGCCGACGAGACGGGAGGGGGCGGGGTCGCAGGGGTGGTGTCCTGGACGCTCTCGCATATTTGTGGCGCCAATCTCCGGCCCACTCCACGCCCCCGGGCACCGGCGCCGTAAATATGCGGTCCAGGGCGCCGCACCGGAGGCCCCGCCCCCGGCACCCACCACACAACCGGGGGCGAACGACGAAGGCGCGGCCGCCCTCAGGGCGGCCGCGCCTTCGCGCAGCACAGCGGCGACGTGCAAACGTCAGTG
>NZ_JAHLEM010000607.1 GCF_018883605.1 Streptomyces niphimycinicus
GCGCCGCACCGGAGGCCCCGCCCCCGGCACCCACCACACAACCGGGGGCGAACGACGAAGGCGCGGCCGCCCTCAGGGCGGCCGCGCCTTCGCGCAGCACAGCGGCGACGTGCAAACGTCAGTGCGTCAGTGCGCGTGGCCGTGGCCGTGGCCCCCGGCCTCGGCCTCTTCCTCGGCCGGCTTCTCGACCACCAGCGTCTCGGTGGTGAGCAGCAGCGAGGCGATCGACGCCGCGTTCTCCAGCGCGGAGCGGGTGACCTTGACCGGGTCGATGACGCCGGCCTTCACCAGGTCGCCGTACTCCTCGGTGGCCGCGTTGTAGCCGTGGCCCTTCTCGAGCTCGGCGACCTTCGAGGTGATGACGTAGCCCTCGAGACCGGCGTTCTCGGCGATCCAGCGCAGCGGCTCGACCGCGGCGCGGCGGACGACCGCGACACCGGTGGCCTCGTCGCCCTCCAGGCCCAGGCCGTTCTCCAGCACCTTCGCGGCGTGGACCAGCGCGGAGCCACCACCGGAGACGATGCCCTCCTCGACCGCGGCGCGGGTCGCGGAGATGGCGTCCTCCAGGCGGTGCTTCTTCTCCTTGAGCTCGACCTCGGTGGCCGCACCCACGCGGATCACGCACACGCCGCCGGCCAGCTTCGCGAGCCGCTCCTGAAGCTTCTCGCGGTCCCAGTCGGAGTCCGTGGCCTCGATCTCGGCCTTGATCTGGTTGACGCGGCCGGTGACCTCGTCGCTCTTGCCGCCACCGTCGACGATCGTGGTGTCGTCCTTGGTGACGGTCACGCGGCGGGCGGTGCCCAGCACGTCCAGACCGACCTGGTCCAGCTTGAGGCCGACCTCTTCGGCGATGACGGTGCCGCCCGTAAGGGTGGCGATGTCGCCGAGCATGGCCTTACGGCGGTCACCGAAGCCCGGGGCCTTCACCGCGACGGCGTTGAAGGTGCCGCGGATCTTGTTGACGACGAGGGTCGAGAGGGCCTCGCCCTCCACGTCCTCGGCGATGATCAGCAGCGGCTTGCTGGCGTTGGCCTGGATGATCTTCTCCAGGAGCGGCAGCAGGTCCTGGATCGAGGCGATCTTGCCCTGGTGGATCAGGATGTACGGGTCCTCGAGGACGGCCTCCATCCGCTCCTGGTCGGTGACCATGTACGGCGAGAGGTAGCCCTTGTCGAAGGCCATGCCCTCGGTGAAGTCGAGCTCCAGGCCGAAGGTGTTGGACTCCTCGACGGTGATGACACCGTCCTTGCCGACCTTGTCCATCGCCTCGGCGATCAGCTCGCCGACCTGCTTGTCCTGCGCGGACAGCGCGGCCACGGCGGCGATGTCGGACTTCTCGTCGATCGGGCGGGCGGTGGCCAGCAGGTCGTCCGAGACGGCCTTGACCGCCGCGTCGATGCCCTTCTTGAGGGCGGCCGGGGAGGCGCCCGCGGCCACGTTCTTCAGGCCCTCGCGGACCAGGGCCTGGGCCAGCACGGTCGCGGTGGTGGTGCCGTCGCCCGCGATGTCGTTGGTCTTGGTCGCCACCTCCTTGACGAGCTGGGCGCCCAGGTTCTCGTACGGGTCCTCGACCTCGACCTCGCGGGCGATCGTGACACCGTCGTTGGTGATGGTCGGAGCACCGAACTTCTTGTCGATGACGACGTTGCGGCCACGGGGGCCGATCGTCACCTTGACGGTGTCCGCAAGCTTGTTGACGCCGCGCTCGAGGGCGCGACGGGCGTCCTCGTCGAACTTCAGGATCTTCGCCATGAGTTCCGTATGTCCTCTCGAACGAACCGCGCCCCGACCCCGGTTTCAGACGCGGGCACCGGGGCGCGGCTCATAGGCAAAACTTCGGTGATTACTTCTCGACGATCGCGAGGACGTCGCGAGCCGAGAGGACGAGGTACTCCTCGCCGCTGTACTTCACCTCGGTGCCGCCGTACTTGCTGTAGAGCACGACGTCACCGACGGAGACGTCGAGCGGAAGGCGCTTGCCGTCCTCGAAGCGGCCCGGGCCCACGGCCAGGACGACGCCCTCCTGGGGCTTTTCCTTGGCGGTGTCCGGAATGACCAGGCCCGAAGCCGTGGTCTGTTCGGCGTCGAGCGGCTGGACCACAATGCGGTCCTCGAGCGGCTTGATGGCAACCTTGGAGCTGGTGGTCGTCACGATCCGACCTCCCCCTTCGGAGATCTCACGGGGTCAACTGTCTGAGGTGGCGACCAGGTGGATCCGTCGTCGCGGGTGCCGGACCTGCCCGTCGCTGTATCCCTTGGCACTCATCGGTCCCGAGTGCCAGCCTCGACATTATGACGCGGTTAGCACTCAGTCAACTAGAGTGCCAAGCGACGTGGTGGCGGCCCCCGCTCGCCACCTCATCACCGCCGCATGCCACACCCCTCCTCACCCCTCCCCCCAGGGCCGTCACACATAGTCCTCCAGTTGGCCGATCGTGAATCCCTGGGCCTGGATCGCCCGCACCAGCGCTGTGATCCACTCGGTCATCGACTGGCCCTCGAGCTGATCCGGCCCCCGGAAGTGCGCGAGGATGATGTCCCCCGGCAGCAGATGGTCGCCGGAGCGGTAGGCCAGCCCGCGGGTCTCCATCTCGGCGCGCCACAGCACCACCGTCCGCGCCCCGCAGAAGCCCGCCGCCCGCAGCGTCGTCTCGTCGTAGTCCCCGAAAGGGGGACGGAAGAGGCGCGGCGCTTGACCGAAGTGGTCCCACACGTTGTCCCGCTGGCCGCAGATCTCCCGCACCTGGTCGTCGTAGGCCATACCGGCCAGGCTGGGATGGGTGAGGGTGTGGTTCTCCATGGGGTTGCCGAGGCGGCGCAACCGGTCGAAGTAGTCGTAGTGGTCCCCGATCACGTTGTCGGTGAGGAACGCGGTGAACGGCAGCCCGAGCTCGCGGGCCTGCTTCACGAAGCGCGGGTCCTTCTCGATCCCGTCGTCGATCGTCACGAAGACCACCCGCTTGTCGGTGGGCACCTGCCGCACGATCGGCGGCAGCCCCCACTGCTGCGGCCCCGACCGGCCGAGCGCGGGCTTGACGGCGGGCGGGGCCGGAGGCCGCTCCAGCGGCCGGTCCAGCCCCCAGCGGCGGTAGCCGTCGGGCGTGCCCATCGGGCCCGTGCCCGGCAGCCCGGCACATGTGCCGCACGGCCCCGCGGCCG
>NZ_JAHLEM010000608.1 GCF_018883605.1 Streptomyces niphimycinicus
CGTGCCCGGCCTCGGCGGCACGCGTCCACCACAGGGCGGCCTCCGGCTCGCTGCCCTCCCGGGCCAGCAGCAGCCCCAGGTTGAACGCGCCGTTGCTGCTGCCCGCCTCGGCCGCCGCCCGGTACCAGCGCGCGGCCTCGACCACATCGCCGCGCGCCGCCGCGAACATGCCCACCCGCACCTGGGCCCGCCGGTGGCCCTGGCGCGCGGCGCGCTCGTACCACTCCTCGTACTCGGGGACGTGCGGCCCGGAGCCGTCGTCGGGCGGCGGGGTCGGGAAGCGCGTCCCGGAGGAGCTGCCGAAGCCGGTGCCGGTCGCCGGATCGCCGCCGACCGAGGAACGGTCCAGCAGCGCGGCCAGCCGGAAGGCACCCTCGGCGCTGCCGCCGCCCGCGGCGCAGCGCAGATGGCGCTCGGAGCCCTGGAGGTCGCCGTCCCGCTGGAGGGCGAGGCCGACCTGAAGCGCCGCCTCGGTGTGCCCGGCGGCGGCGGCCCGCTCGTACCACTGCCGGGCCGCCCGGCCCTCGCCCCGGCCCGCGTACAGGATCCCCAGGTTGAACGCGGCGTCGACGCTGCCCGCCTCGGCCGCCTTGGAGAACCACGGCTCGGCGCCCGCCGCGTCGCCGCGCTGGAGCAGCATGACGGCGACCGCGTTGGCGGCCTCGCGGTGGCCCGCGTAGGCGGCGCGGCGGTACCACTGCTCGGCCTGTGCGGCGCGGCCCTGCTCGGCGCAGAGCAGCCCGAGGTTGTAGGCGCCGTTGATGTCCCCGGCGTCGAGCGCGGCGCGGTACCAGCGCTCGGCGGTCTGGGTCTCGCCCCGGTCGGCGTGCAGCGCGCCGAGCGCGTTGGCCGCGTTGCCGTCGCCGTCCTGGGCCGCCCGGTGCCACCAGACCGCCGCGCTGTCCGTGTCGCCCGCGTCGCGCAGCAGGAAGCCCAGCGCGCAGGCGGCGCGGGACTCACCGTCCTTGGCGGACATCAGGTACCAGCGGCCGGCCTCCTTGGTCTCGCCGCGCTTCTCCAGCAGCGTGCCGAGGTGGAGGGCCGCGCGCCGGTGGCCGCGCGCGGCGGCCTGCCGGTACCACTGCTCGGCCTCCTCCCGCCCGGCCCCGTCGTCGCCGCGGCGGCGCTCGGCCACCGGCTCGTCACCCTCGTCGTCGCGGTCGTCCAGGATGCGGGCGAGCCGGTACGCGGCCTCGCGGTGGCCGCGCTCGGCGGCCGTGCGGAACCAGCGCTCGGCGCCGATGTCGCTGCGGTGCTCCAGCAGATCGCCCAGCGCGTACGCGCCCAGGGTGTGGCCGGATTCGGCGGACTGGCGCAGCCAGTACTCGGCGGCGGGCTCATCGCCCCGCTCACGGTGGTGCCGGCCCAGGGCGTGGGCCGCGGCGGCGGATCCGGCGACGGCGGCTATGCGCCACCAGCCGGCCGCCTCGTCGGCATAGCCGCGCTGATGCAGCAGGACGCCGAGGTTGTTGGCGGCGGCACGATCGCCCGCCGCGGTGGCTCCCCGCAGATGCGGTTCCGCGCCGTCGACGTCGCCACGGCGCAGCAGCAGCGCGCCCAGTGCGCTCATCGCGGCGGTGTCACCGGCCTCGGCGGCACGACGGTGCCGGGTCTCCTCCTCGGCATCGTCATGCGTGTGCGCAAAACGCCCTGTCTCCAACAGACTGACCCTGTCCCCCATAAATCCCATCGTGACATCACCCGCATCCGGCGTACACCTGGTATACCGCAGCCGAGGAGGTCACTTCAGCGTTTTGTCGACATGCCCACAGAGAGACAACCCAAACGCTTGTATCCGCATTCCCCGAGTGGACGCTCACAGAACACACAACAAGGCCCGGATCCTTGCGGATCCGGGCCTTGTCTGTCAGTAGCGGGGACAGGATTTGAACCTGCGACCTCTGGGTTATGAGCCCAGCGAGCTACCGAGCTGCTCCACCCCGCGCTGTGTTGTCACCACCGTATCACGGTGCGCGGGGTCGGCCGCCCGGCCGTTCTCGCAGGTCGTCAGAGGGTCAGCCGCCCTTCTTGCCGGAACCGTCGGCGGCGCTCTGACTCTGTGGCTGGTTCTGCTTCTGCCCGGGCTTGGCGCCCGCCTTCTCCTCCGCCTTGGCGGCGCGGTTCAGAGCGTTCCTCAGATCGTCCTGGGCCCTGCCGTACGCCTCCCAGTCCTGCGGCTGCTTCTGGAGCGCGTCCTGGCCGTCCTGATACGCCTTCTGGGCGTCCTTGAGGGCTTCCTTCACCGTGGGGTTGGCACTGGACGGCGGTTCCTGCCCGCCGCCGCCCGGTGGCTGATGCTCCTCGGACGACTTGCCGAAGACGGCGTCCAGGGCCTCGCCCAGGGTGTCCTTGAAGACGGTCTCCTTGCCATAGGAGACACCCACCTTCTTCAGCAGCGGGTAGTTGGCGCTGCCACCGCGGGCGTAGACCGGCTCGATGTACAGGAAGCCGTCGTCCAGTGGCACAGTGAGCAGATTGCCGTACTCGATATCGGAGTCGGTGCCTCTGAGGTTCCGGACGAACTCGGCGACCTCCGGATCACCGTTGAGCTCGCTCTGCACCTGCTGTGGCCCCGGCACATTGGAGGTGACCTTCAGCAGTCTTATCGTGCCGTAGTCCTTGCTGTTGGCATCCGCGTCGATCGACATGAACGCGCCCAGGTTGGGACGCCCGTTGGGGGTGAACGTCGTCGTCAGCGAGAACGTCTGCCCCTTCTGGTCGGGCATCTTCATGCTGAGGTAGTACGGCGGCACCGCGTTCCCGTCCTTGTGGGTCGGGTCCTCGGGGACCTGCCAGGCGTCACTGCCGCTGTAGAACTGCGTCGGGTCGGTGACGTGGTAGCGGGTCAGCAGCTCGCGCTGGACCTTGAAGAGATCCTGCGGATACCGCAGATGCTCCATCAGATCCTTGCTGATCTTCTCCTTGGGCTCGACCGTGCCCGGGAACGCCTTCTCCCAGGTCTTCAGGACCGGGTCCTTGGTGTCCCACTCGTAGAGCTTGACCGTGCCGTCATAGGCGTCCACGGTCGCCTTGACCGAGTTGCGGATGTAGTTGACCTTGTTCTGCTGCGCGACCACCGAGCGGTCCCCGTCGCTCAGCGAGTCGGCCGTGCTGTCGCCCAGGGTCGTGCGCGAGGCGTACGGATAGCCGTTGGTCGTGGTGTAGGCGTCGACGACCCACTTGATCCGGCCGCCCACCACCGCCGGATAGGCGTCGCCGTCGATGGTCAGCCAGGGGGCGACCTTCTCGACGCGCTCCTTGGGGGTGCGGTTGTACAGGATCCGCGAACCGTCGCCGATCGCGCCCGAGTAGAGGATCTGGGGCTCGCCGAACGCCACCGCGTAGGCGGCGCGGTTGACCGGGTTGGAGAGACTGACCCCGCTCTTGCCCTTGTAGCTGGTGGTCTTCTCGCCGTTCTTCTCGTAGTCGAGCTCCTTCTGGGGGCCACCGACTATCGAGTACTGATCGGTCTTCTCGCCGTAGTAGACCTCCTGCTTGTAGGTGCCGACCCCGCCGCCGCTGGAGCTCTTGGTGGGCAGCCCGGACTCGGTGAAGTCCGGCGAGCCGGCCGGGTCCGCGTTGGGATCGGTCGTGGTGCCCTTCGCCGTCACCATGCCGTAGCCATGGGTGTAGGTGAAGTGGTCGTTGATCCAGTTCCGCTTGGGGATGCCTTTGAGGTTCAGCTCGCGCACACCGACGACGGTGTCCTGATCCTTGCCGTCGGCGCCCTTGTAGCGGTCGACGTCGAGCGTCGAGGGGAACTGGTAGTACTTCCGCTCCTGCTGGAGCTGCTGGAAGGTCGGCGAGATGACGCTGGGGTCGATCAGCCGGTAACTGGCCGTCGTATTGGCGTCCTTACGGAGCTTCTCGCCGCCCTCGCTGTCGTTCTTGCCGGAGTAGTCCGCCACCTTGGAGTCATCGATGCCGTACGCCTGGCGCGTGGCCTCGATGTTCTTCTGGATGTACGGCGCCTCCTTGGCCTGCTCGTTCGGCTGGACCTGGAACTTCTGCACGATCGCCGGGTAGAGCCCGCCGATGAGGATCGCCGAGAGCACCATCAGCCCGAAGCCGATGACCGGCAACTGCCAGGTGCGGCGCCACAGCGTCGCGAAGAAGAGCACCGCGCAGATGGCCGCGATGCAGAACAGGATCGTCTTGGCGGGCAGATAGGCGTTGGCGTCCACATAGCGCAGACCGGTCCAGTTGCCCGTCGCCTTGAAGTCGCTGGACTTCACCGCGAGCCCGTAGCGATCCAGCCAGTACGCCACCGCCTTGAGCGCGACGAAGACGCCCAGCAGCACCGACAGATGGCCGGTGGCCGCGGCGGTCGCGCGGGCGCCCGGGCTGGTGACCCGCAGGCCACCGTAGAGGTAGTGCACCAGGGCGGCGGCGATCAGCGAGAGCACCGTGGCCGCGAAGCCGAAGCTCAGCAGGAAGCGGTACCAGGGCAGATCGAAGGCGTAGAACGCCACGTCCTTGTGGAACTGCGGGTCCTTCTGGCCGAACGGCACTCCATTGACCCACAGCAGCCAGATCCGCCACTGGCCGGCCGCCGAGGCGCCCGCGATCAGCCCGACCAGGGCGGTGACCGCGAGCAGCACCCATTTCTTGAACGGGGCGATGCCCATCCGGTAGCGGTCCAGGCTCTGCTGCTCCATGGACATCGCGCTGAGCGGCGGCCGCAGCCGGTGCGCCAGCCAGATGTTGATCCCCACCGCCGTGGCCATCAGCACACCGAAGACGAAGAACAGCCCGATCTTCGTCTTCAGGGTCGTACTGAAGACGGATGAGTAATGAAGCGAGCGATACCAGAGCCAATCCGTCCAAAACCCGGCAAACATGACAAAGAGCATGGCCAATACGGCCAGCACGCCCAGGGTCATGAGCAGGGTCCTGGCACGCCGGGACGGTCGGCCGACTCTCATCCGCGGCCCCGTCGGGCCTCCGCCGCGGTCCGGCATCTGGAAAGCCAAGGTGCGCACCTCGAAGTTCGCTGTCGATTGAGGGACCCTGAACTCCAGGGCCCACCTGATGCAACTTACTCAGGCTTTACTCAGTTCCCGTTTCCGGGTCCGAACAGGGCACGATATGAACCATGTCCAACGCAACCCCCGGCACCGACCCGCTGGCCTCGAATCCTCTGACCCGAGCCGTCCTCGAAATCGACGAGTACGCCTCAGGGCTCGGCTGGGACCAGCCCGCCCGGCTCTTCGCCCTCGTCGACACCGCCCGGCTGCGCGCCGAGGAGCCCGGCCTCGCCTCCCAGCTCGGCCTTGACGAGGGCGGCGAGGAAACCGCCTCCCTGACCCCCATCGAGCAGGACGAGCTGCCCTCCGGCGCCCCGCTGGACGAGTTCCTCGCCACCATCGCCTGGCCCGACGCCGTGACCGGCTGCGCCCTGACCGTCGAGCGGCAGATGCTGCCGCCGTCCGCCGAGGACTCCGTGCCCAAGGGCCTGGCCGACGCCGAGCTGGCCAAGTGGGTCGCCGAGCACCCGGACCGCCAGGAGGTCCGGATGACCGTCGCCGTGCTGCGGGGCGGCGCGCGCGAGTCGGCCCTGCGGCTGCGGGAGAAGGACTCCCCGACCGAGGTGCTCACCGGCGCCGGCCTGGTGCCGGGCCTGGCGGAGGCGCTCGCCGCCACCTTCGCCACCGACTGACCGCTTGAGCGGGGGGGCGCCGCTCAGCCCGTCGTGCACTTCGGCAGACCGGCGGTGTCCCCCTTACGGATCTTCTCGAGCGCCTTGAGGGCGTCGTCGATCGTATGCACCTTGACCAGCCGCAGCCCGCCCGGCACGTCCTTGGCGGCGGCCGCGCAGTTCTCCTTGGGCGTGAGGAAGTAGCGGGCGCCCGCGTCGCGCGCGCCGATCGTCTTCATCTCGATCCCGCCGATCGGACCGACCGTGCCCTTGTCGTCGATGGTGCCGGTGCCCGCGATGTACTTCCCGCCGGTGAGATCCCCGGGCGACAGCCGGTCCACGATCCCCAGCGCGAACATCAGACCCGCGCTGGGCCCGCCCACGTCCGCCAGCTTGATGTCGATCCGGAACGGGAAGGTGTAGTCGACCCCGGCCTGGATGCCCACGATGGCGCGGGAGCGGCCCTGGTCCGCCTTCGCGGTGGTGATCGTGACCCGCTCCTCGCCGGTGGGCTGCTTGCCGCGCTTCTCCGCCGCGGCCACGTCCTTGGCCGGGACGACCGAGAAGGTCACCTTCTGGCCCGGCTTGTGCTTGGTGACCAGCTTGGCGACGTCATCGGGCTCGCGCACCGCCGTGCCGTCCACCGACTTGATCACATCGCCCGCGTGCAGCTTGCCCTGGGCCGGGGCCCCCTTCTGGACGGCGCCGACGATGACATGCGCGATGACCGGCTTCTTCAGCGCCCGCAGCGCGGCGACCTTGGCGGACTCCTGGGACTGGGTGAACTCCTCGGCGTTCTGCTGGTCGACCTGGTCCGGGGTCTTGTCGTCCGGATAGAGGGTGCTGTGCGGCACGACCACGTCATCGTGCGCCAGCCAGCCGTAGACGGCCTCCACGAGGTTCATCCGGTACTCGGAGCCGGTGACGCGGACCGTGGTCATGTTCAGATGGCCACCCGTGGTCTCACAGTTCTTGCGGCCCGAGATCTGAAGCACGCACTCCCCGTTGTGCTCGCCCAGGGTGTTGTACGTCGGCCCGGGAGACATCTCCGCGTACGGCACCGGGATCAGCACTCCGGCGCAGAGCAGCGCGATCAGCATCAGGAGGGAGGCGAGCATCGTCGCGGTGCGGCGTGGCATGGAACGACAGTACGGGACCCGTCCGTCAGTCCACCCTCGGGGCCGTCCGTACGAGGGGCGGCGCGGACGGGGCGCGGTCAGGCCGCGGCGTCCGAATCGGAGGGCCGGCGCTCCATCGCCTCGCGGAAGCGGGCGTACCCGGCCAACTCAGCTACGTCTCCCCCGGACTTCCGTTTTACGGCTCGGGCGGCTATGCCCGCGTATATCGCCGCGGCTATCGCCGCGAACAGCGGAATCAGCAACCAGAGAAGCGCACCCACAGCAGCCTCCCGACCCCTGGAAAAATCGCGTCTCACGACCGCGACTGACAGATGAGCAGATTAGTCCTCTGCCAGGTCAACGCTCACGGCAGGGTGGGGGTTACGCAAGTGGAGTACACCCTTCCGTGCTCTAGCGCATTCCCGCTACGCCCCCACGCATTCCTTCTACGCCCGAGTGCCACCCCACAACGAGGCGCTACGCGCCCACCCGCCCTCCCGTCACCCGACCACCACCCCACAACGAGGCGCTACGCGCCCACCCGCCCTCCCGTCACCCGACCACCACCCCACAACGAGGCGCTACGCGCCCACCCGCCCTCCCGTCACCCGACCACCACCCCACAACGAGGCGCTACGCGCCCACCCGCCCTCCCGTCACCCGACCACCACCCCACAACGAGGCGCTACGCGCCCACCCGCCCTCCCGTCACCCGACCACCACCCCACAACGAGGCGCTACGCGCCTACCCACTCCTCGGTGCCGTCCGCGAAGGACTGGTGCTTCCAGATCGGCACCTCGCGCTTGAGGTCGTCGATCAGACGGCGGCAAGCGGCGAACGCCTCCGCACGGTGCGGGCAGGAGACGGCCACCACCACGGCCAGATCGCCGATCACCAGATCGCCCACCCGGTGCACGGCGGCCAGCGCGCGGACCGGGAAGTCGGCCACGACCTTCTCGGCCACCCGGCGCAGCTCGGCCTCGGCGGACGGATGCGCGGAGTAGCCGAGGGCGCCGACCTCCGCGCCCCCGTCGTGGTTGCGCACGGTGCCCACGAACAGCGCCGTACCGCCCGCCGCGGCATCGCCCACCGCCCCGAATACCTCGTCCACGGACAGGGGCGTGTCACGGACGGCGAGCAGCCGGATGGGATTGGCGGCCGCGAGTTCGCCGGGGTGATCGTACGAATGTGCCATGCCGTCCATCGTGCCGCACCGTCCCATCCTCGCGTAATACCGGATCCCGGAAGGCGCCTTCCGGACCAGACCCGTGCCAGACCCGTGCCAGACCCGCCTCAGGCCCGGGGCAAGCCCGTGCCAGGGTCATCTCGGGCCGAGTCTCAGGCCCGGCGGCGCGCCTTACGGGCGCGGCGCACGATCGCCGCGGTGCCCACCAGGGCCACCGTCGCGCCCGCCGCGCCGAGCGTCGTGGCGTCCTTACGGCCGAGGCGGCGGCCCGCGACCGTATGGCGGCCGGAGACCTCCTCCAGCAGCTCCGCCAGGACCTCCTCGTTGGTCCAGCGCGGCCGCCAGCCCGCCGCGTGCAGCCTGCTGCCGCTGATCGCCCACGGGTGCATCGTGTACGCGAGATCGCCGGCCGGGGACGGCGTCAGACCGAGCCGGTGCAGCCGGGAGGCGGCGCCCAGGGCGACCGCCGAGGGCAGCTCCATGCGCCGGATTCCGGACAGCTCCTCGACCTCCTCCTGCTCCAGCCAGCCCTCGCAACCGACCGCCAGCTCGCCCTCGACCTTCTCCAGGGCGGCGTACTCCAGCGCGCCGACCAGGTCCTCCACATGACAGAACTGCCAAGTGGGACGGGATCCGGCGACGACCAGCAGCCGCGGTGACTCGAAGTAGCGGGTGAGCGCGGTGTCCGTGCCGCCGACCAGGATCGCCGGGCGCACGATGGTCACATTCAGCCCCGGATGCGCCCGGGGCGCGCGCTCCCCGAGCCGCTCGATCTCCAGGAGATCGCCGACGCCGGTGGCCTCGGCGGTCGCCCGCAGCTCCGCGTCCTCGGCGAGCGGCACGGCGTTGTCCGGGAGCGCTCCGTAGACCATCGCGGAGGTGCACAGCACCACCCGGCGCACCCCGGCCGCCGCGGCGGCCGTAAGGACGGTCTGAGTGCCGCGCACGTTGTAGGCGGTGCGGGCGGCGGCGTCGGTGCCCAGGTCCAGGTCGACGGCGAGGTGGACCACCACGTCCGCGCCGCGCAGCTTCTCGGCGATGGCCGGATCGCGGACGTCCAGCACATGCCACTGTGCCTCGGTCACCTCACCGCGGCGTTCATCGATGGCCAGGACCTGCTTGATCTCTTCGGACTCCGCGAGCCGCTGCGTGAGCAGGGCACCTGGGCCCGAGGCGGCACCGGTCACCGCCACGACGGGTCGTCGTGCGGTGCGAGCCGTATCGTTTCGCGCAACGCGAACTTCTCGGTCTGGGGAACTCACCGGGCGTCTCCAGCGGTTGTCTTCAGTACGGAGCGCATGCACGCATACGTACCAGGTGACGTCCATCCTGCCGCAGGGCGGCGATCAGCGAAGCACCGAGCCCGGAAACCGGCGAGGTGTCTAGGCTGGGTGGTGATGTCGGGCATCCGCCACCGGCCCGGGAGCCGGTGGCCCAACGAGCCGAGGAAACCCGTGAGTGACACCCCATTCGGATTCGGCCTTCCGCCGGAGGAGCCGGAGGACGGCGACGACGGCAAGAAGAAGGGCGGCCAGGGCGGCGAGCAGGGCCCCGCGAATCCCTTCGGGTTCGGCGGCGGACCCGGCGGAGCGGGCGGCGCGGACAATCCGTTCGCCGCGATGTTCGGTTCGCTGAATCCGGGCGACCTGGGCGCGGCCTTCCAGCAGCTCGGGCAGATGCTCTCCTACGAGGGCGGCCCGGTGAACTGGGACATGGCCAAGGACATCGCCCGCCAGACCGTGGCGCGCGGCACCGCCGACGGCAGCAAGGACGAGAGCGTCGGCCCCGCGGACCGCGCCGCGGTCCAGGAGGCCGTGCGGCTGGCGGACCTGTGGCTGGACGGCGTCACCTCGCTGCCCTCGGGCTCCGGCAGCGCCGTGGCCTGGAGCCGCGCCGAATGGGTCGAGGCGACCCTGCCGGTGTGGAAGGACCTGGTGGACCCGGTCGCCGAGCGGGTCGGCGCCGCCATGGGCGATGTGCTGCCCGAGGAGATGCAGGCCATGGCCGGCCCGCTGCTCGGGATGATGCGCTCGATGGGCGGCGCCATGTTCGGCACCCAGATCGGGCAGGCGCTGGGCGTGCTGGCCGGCGAGGTGGTCGGCTCGACCGATATCGGGCTGCCGCTGGGCCCGGCGGGCAAGGCGGCCCTGCTGCCGGTCAACATCGCGGCGCTCGGCTCCGGCCTCGGCGTGCCCAAGGAAGAGGTCCGGCTGTATCTGGCCCTGCGCGAGGCGGCCCACCAGCGGCTCTTCGCCCATGTGCCGTGGCTGCGCTCGCACCTCTTCGGCGCGGTCGAGGGGTACGCCCGCGGCATCAAGGTCGACACCGCAAAGCTGGAGGACGCGGTCGGCCAGCTCGACCCGACCCACCCCGAGCAGCTTCAGGAGGCACTCCAGCAGGGCATGTTCCAGCCCGAGGACACGCCCGAGCAGAAGGCCGCGCTGGCGCGTCTGGAGACCGCTCTGGCGCTGGTCGAGGGCTGGGTGGACGCGGTGGTGCACGCCGCCGCCAAGCCGCATCTGCCGTCCGCCGACGCCCTTCGCGAGACGCTGCGGCGGCGCCGGGCCAGCGGCGGCCCCGCCGAGCAGACCTTCGCCACGCTGATCGGCCTGGAGCTGCGGCCGCGCCGGCTGCGGGACGCCTCCCGGCTGTGGGCCTCGCTGACCGACGCCCGGGGCCTGGAGGGCCGCGACGGGCTGTGGGCCCATCCGGACATGCTGCCGACGGCGCAGGACCTCGACGACCCGGACGGCTTCGTCCACGGCGAGCAGTTGGACTTCTCCGAGCTGGACAAGATGCTCGGCGAGGCGGCGGGCGGTGAGGACCGTAAGGACGGCCCCGAGCGTCCCGACCTCCGTAAGGACGATCCCGACCGTCCCGACCTCCGTAAGGGCGACGAGGGCGGCCAGGGCAGCGAGGGCGACGACCGGGGCGACGGCGAGAAGTGAGTCTGCACCAGGACGCGGCGCGGGTGCTCACCGAGTGGCCCGCGCCCGATGCCGCCCAGGAGCGGCTGCGGCGGCATTACGGCGACCATCTGGCCGCGTATCCGGACGGCATGTGGAAGGCGTGCGGGGACGGCCACATCACGGCGAGCGCGCTGGTGGTCGACCCGGACCGGAACCGCGTGCTGCTCACCCTGCACCGGAAGCTGCGGATGTGGCTCCAGATGGGCGGTCACTGCGAGCCGCACGACACCACGCTCGCGGGCGCGGCGCTGCGCGAGGCCACCGAGGAGTCCGGGATCGAGGGGCTGACGCTGCTGCCGGGCGGCCCGGTGCGGCTCGACCGGCACCAGACCCCCTGCGCCTGGCATCTGGACGTCCAGTACGCGGCGGTCGCGCCCCGGGGCGCGGTGGCGGCGATCAGCGACGAGTCACTGGATCTGCGCTGGTTCGGCTATGACGAGGTGGCGGACGTGGCCGATGAGTCGGTGCGCCATCTGGTGACGCGCACCCGCGCGCTGCTGTGAGGAGCACGGCGGCCGCGAACCGGGTGTCCGCGGCCGCCGTGCTCCATCAGCGTGATCAACGTGGCCTCGGTCAGTTGCTGAAGATATTGCCCTGGTTCTGACCGCGGGCGCCTTGCTGGCCCATGCCGAACTGCGCGGCCATGCCGCCCCCGACCACCGCGTTCTGCGGCGGGAGCAGCTCACTGGGCTGCACCAGGGCGTAGCCCTGGCCGAGGAAGCTCAGCTCCCAGCCCTCGCCGGTGTTGCCGCGCCGCCGCCAGACGCCCGAGGAGTGCGTCTGCGCCTGCATCTGGACCCGCAGCGAGCTGGACCAGGCGACGATGGCGTCCGCGTCGACGTTGACGTACTTGTCGGGGGTGACCTGGAGCAGCAGCGGCTGCCCCGAGGTCATCAGCGCGACCTTGCCATGGCCGGAGATGTTGAGGTTGTACTTGCCGGAGCCGGAGATCCCGTACTGGCTGTCCACCGCGATCGTCTCCCAGTGCAGCGTGGAGTCGAGCGCGAGCACATAGGAACTGTCGACGGTCAGCCCGTCGTGGTCCACGTCCATCACATGGATGTGCTGGGCGAGGTTGGCGAGGTAGACCGTGCCCTGCCCGGAGCAGCGCATCAGGTCCAGGCCCTCACCGGCGCGGCTGCGGGTCATGCGCTGCCCCGGCGTCTGGTACTCGCCGTCGAACTCGATGAGCCCCTGATAGGCGACCATGCTGCCCTTACGGGCGAGCACATCCTCATGGCCGCTCAGGGCGACCCGCAGCAGTTGCGGGTTCTGCAACGCGTAGCGGTCCTGTGTCTGGGCCTCGGTGAAGGCGAAAAGCGGGCTCTGCATCTGGTGTCCCTCCCCCTCAGCCCCGGGCCCGGAGCCGGTCGGTGCTGTCCTCACTGGGCTGTACGACGACGAAGCCCTGCCCGGAGAAGCCGAGCTGATATGCCTCGCCGCTGCCCCGGCCGATCAGGGACGACGCCTTGAAGCTGCGCTTGCCCTTCACCTTGAGCCCCGAGGACCAGGCCACGAGCGCGTCCGGGTCCACATAGGTCTCGTCATCGCCGCGGCCGCAGTCGACCACGATGGGGGTGCCGCGGGAGGTCAGGGCGACCCAGCCGGTGCCGGAGACGCCCACGTTGAACAGGCCCTGCCCGGCGAACTTGGCGATGCCCTTGACCCGTTCGACGCCCCACTTGAGATGCGCGTCGAAGGCGAGGAGGTTGGTGCCGTTGACCGACAGCGCGTCGCCGTTGAGGTTGATGCAGACGACATCGGCCCCGTAGTCGGCCAGGTAGAGCAGCCCGTCGCCGCTGCACCGCATCAGCGGGGCGCCCTCGCCGGTCAGCCACTGGGAGGCCATCTGACGTACCGCGGGCGGGTTGGGCTCGTACTGGACGAAGCCCTCGTAGGCCACCATCGAGCCGGTGCGGGCGAAGAGGTCCTGGCCGCTCTGCATGGCGACCTTGAGCATGCTGGCGCCGTGGTTCTCCATCCGGGCGGCGACCGGGGCGGGTGCGAAGCCCGAGATCATTTGCTGGTCCATGACGGGCTCCTTCAGACCTCGTAGGGCTGGACGACGATGAAGTTGCCGGGCGCGCCACGGAACTGGAGGTTCACGGTCTCCCCGCTGTGGCCGGGGTAGGCGCTGCGGCGCAGCCGCACCTGGCTGGAGATGATCACCTGGGATCCGGCGGACCACGCCACGATGGCGTTGCTGTCGGCGAAGGTGGTCGGGGTGACGGGGAGGACGACGGGCGTGCCCTCGGTCTTCACCACGACGGTGCCGGTGCCCTGGAACTGCATGGTGAACAGCGCGCCGCCGGGGATGCCGTGGCCCTCGATCCGGCGCACCTCGTGGTGCAGCGACTCGTCGAAGGCGAGCACGTTCTCGGCGGCGACACAGATGGCGTCGCCCTGGAGCTCGATCGGGTGGAGTTCGGCGGCGTTCTCGGCCAGGAAGACCTGCCCCTGGCCGGTGCAGCGCATGAGCTGCATCTCCTGGCCGGTCGCGTTGCCGACGATCCGGCCACGGAAACCGGCGCCCTTGTAGCTGAAGTCGACCTTGCCCTGGTAGAGCACCATCGTGCCCTGGCGGGCGAGCACGGGCTGCCCGCCGACGCCGAGGTCGACCCGCATCAGCCGGGGGTTCTGCGGCGTCCAGCGCTGGCCGGTGGGCGCCTCGCGGTACTGGGCGAGGGCGGCCTGGAGCCCGGGCGCGCCACCGCCCTGGGGGACGCCCATGGCCTGCGGCTGACCGTAAGGAGCGGGCTGGCCGGGCTGACCCGGGTGGCCGGGCTGACCGGCCTGGCCAGGGTACGGCTGGGCGGGCGGCTGGCCGTACGGCGCGGGGGCGGGCGGGGTCTGGCCCGGCGGCTGTCCGAAAGGGGCCTGCTGGCCCGGGAACTGGCCCGGAGGCGGGGGCGGCGGCACCTGCCCAGGGGGCGGCATCTGGCCGGGCGGCGGCGCGATGGGTGCGGCGATGGTCGGGGCGCCGTGCATCTGCGGGGTGCCGGGGACGGGCGGCTGAACGCCGTGAGGGGGCGTGCCCTGGGGTGTGCCCGGCGGAGGCGTGCCCTGCGGAGGCGTGCCCGGGGCGGGCATCCCTTGAGGCTGCATCCCCTGCGGCGGCGTTCCCTGGGGAGCGCCGAAGGCGGGGGCGGGCTGCGGTTCGGGCGGCGCCGGGGCGGCCGGGGCAGCGGTCGCGGCCGGG
>NZ_JAHLEM010000609.1 GCF_018883605.1 Streptomyces niphimycinicus
ACCGCGTCCGCCGTGCGGATCCGCCCCGCCACCGGCCCGGCCAGCGCCATCGCCGCCGCCGGGGCCAGGAAGGCCACCCCCGCGCCGTTCGCCGACAGCCGCCACTGCCCCTGCAACGCCAGGGGCACGACGAACAGGACGACCACGGTCGCGGCGTTGGCCGCCGCCCCGGCCGCCGTGAGAGCCACAAAGCGCCGGTTGCCGAACAGGGCGAGATCCACCAGTGGATGCGCCGTCGCCCGCTCATGCCGTACGAAGACGACCCCGAGCCCGACCGTGAGCGCCAGGGCCATCGCCGAGCGGCCCGAGGTCCAGCCCCAGAGCTGCCCCCGGTCGACCAGGACCGCGAGCGCCGCGAGCGCGCCGGTCGCCGTGACCAGCCCCGCCGCGTCCACGGACGCCGGTGCGGTGGTGTCCCGCGACTCCCCGGTCCGTGCCGCGCACACCACCGCGACCAGCGCGAGGGGTACGTTCAGCCAGCACACCGCCCGCCAGGACACCGCCTCGGTGAGCATCCCGCCGACGTACGGCCCGCACACCGTGGCCACGCCCCCGATGCCCAGCGCCCGGCCCATGAACCGCGCCCGCGCACCGGGCGGGCAGGCGTTCGTCAGCAGGGCGAGACCGGCCGGCATGGCCATCGCCCCGCCCGCGCCCTGCACCACCCGCGCGCCCACCAGCACCGGAAGCGACGGGGCCAGCGCACAGACCAGCGACGCCACGCCGAACACCACGAGACCCGCCGTCAGCAACCGGCGGCGGCCGTACAGATCGCCCAGCCGCCCCGCGCCCGCCATCAGCGCGCCGGCCGCGAGCAGATACCCGCTGACCACCCACTGGAGGCCGCCTCCCGCCACCCCCAGATCCCGCCCGATCCCGGGCAGGGCCAGGTTCAGCGCGAACGCGTCGAGCTGGACGCAGAACACGGTCGCGGACACCGCCGCAAGCGCCCATCGCCCCGCGGACCCACCACTTGCCGTCGTCATCACACACTCCTCGGCACCCGAAAAGGACAGGTCGGATACCGGGGCTGAAAAGAGAGACGGGCGAACGGAAGGAAACGGGCGCGGCCACCCCGCCCGGGGAACGGCGATCGGTCAGCGGCGGGGCGGCAGCCGGTGCAGCTCCACGGCGGTCAGCCGCCCGGCCTCGATCGCGGCCGTCATAAACGTACAGTACGGCTGCCGGCGCCGGTCGGTGGGGGAGCCGGGGTTGAGCAGCCGCAGCGGCCCCTCGGCCGTGGAGTCCCACGGGATATGGCTGTGGCCGAACACCAGCACATCGAGGCCGGGGAACCGCTCGGCGCAGCGCCGCTCCCGCCCCCGCGCCGCTCCGGTCTCGTGCACCACGCCCAGCCGCACCCCCGCCAGCTCGGCCCGGGCCACCTCCGGCAGCCGCGCCCGCAGCTCGGGCCCGTCGTTGTTGCCGTACACCCCGATCAGCCGGCGCGACCGCTCCTGGAGCAGATCGAGAGTGGCGAGGTCGACCCAGTCGCCCGCGTGGACCACCACATCGACGTGCGGCAGCCGCTCCAGCAGCTCCCCGGGGAGCGCCTTGGCGCGCCGGGGGAGATGGGTGTCGGACATCAGCAGAAGGCGCACACGGACGACCGTACCGCCGTGATGCCCTTGACGAGGACATCGACGGAAGAAATAGTGTGCCAAGCGACTCGGTGTCACAAGGCTCCCAGGGGGTGGACATGGCAGCGCAGTCCCAGACGCGGACGGTGAAGGAGACAGCGAAGGAGGCGGCGCAGGAGCGCTATCCGCGGCCGGTGGTCTCGGCGGCGGAGGCGGAGTGGATCTGGCGGCAGCTCTCGGTACAGGCGATGGAGGACGGCGCGAAGCCGGAGACCGTACGGGTGGCGGTGGTGGTGGGCTTGGCGCGGGCCAGTGGCGCCCGGTACGGCGGACTGCTGCGCTGCAAACTGTCGTCGCTGGACCTGGACTCCGGATGGGTGACCATCGAGCACGGCAAGCATCGCGTCCCGCGCCGGCACGGCCTGGACCGCGGCACCGTGCTGGTGCTGCGCCGCTGGCTGCGGGTGCGGCGGGAGCTCTGTGCCGAGCTGGAGGGGTCGGTGCCGGACGCGCTGCTGCTGACGGTGCACCACACCCACGACAACGGCGTGACCGTGATCGCCGGGCTGCCCATCACCCGGCAGGGGCTGGTGCTCTCCTGGCGCCGGTTCGTCCACCGTACGAACGCCCGGTACGCCGGTCGCCGCCCTCCGCTGCCCACCCGTTTCGAACAGGTCCGCCGGGTCTGGGACACCTGAGTCCGTTCCCCGCCGGGCCACCGGCGGGCCGTTTGCACAACGTGACATTGTACGCTGGCACTCCGCGCCGACTCGACGTGCCATTCGGAGGGCCGAGATGGGTGAACTCAAGCATCGGAGCCTGGCTACCGTTCAGCACCGGCTGCGCGACCAGGTCGCCCATCAGCTCCGTGCGGCCCTGATAGCGGGTGAACTCCGGCCGGGCACGGTCTATTCGGCGCCCGGTCTGGCCGCGGATTTCGGGGTCTCGGCCACCCCGGTGCGGGAGGCCATGCTCGACCTGGCCCGCGAGGGTCTGGTCGAGCCGGTGCGCAACAAGGGCTTCCGGATCACCGAGGTGAGCGAGCGCGATCTCGACCAGTACACCGAGATCCGGGCGCTGATCGAGGTCCCGGTCGTCGGCCGGATCACCCGCACCGCGACCCGCGCCCAGCTCGAAGCGCTCCGCCCGATCGCCCTGGAGATCGTCGACGCGGCCGCCGCGCATGACCTCGTGGGCTATCTGGAGGCCGACCGCCGCTTCCATCTCGAACTGCTGGGCCTCAGTGGCAATGACCGCCTCGTCGAGACCGTCGGCGATCTGCGCAAGCGGTCCCGTCTTTACGGCCTGACCTGGCTCGACGAGCACGACCAGCTTCTGCCGTCCGCCGAGGAGCATGTGGAACTGCTCGATGTGATGCTGACCGGGGACGCCGAGGCGGCGGAGGCGTGCATGGCCCGCCACCTCGGCCATGTCCGTTCCCTGTGGGCCGAGGGCCGCGAGGATGTGGCACGAGTGCCCTGACGGGGGCGCCGCCCCACCGGGCCTCTTGGACGGGGGCGGGCCTCTTGGACGGGAGCGGGCCCCTTGGGCGGGGGCGCGGCGCGATCGCGGATCAGCCGGACGGGGACAGCAGCCGGTCCATCCACTCCTCCACCGCATCGGCCGTGCGGGGCAGGGCCGATGACATCAGGCGGGCGCCGTCGGCCGTGATCACCAGATCGTCCTCGATGCGGACGCCGATCCCGCGCAGTTCGGGCGGCAGGGTCGTATCGTCGGGCTGGAGGTAGAGGCCCGGTTCGACGGTGAGGACCTGGCCCTCCTCCAGGACGCCGTCCAGGTACTGCTCCGCGCGGGCCCGGGCGCAGTCGTGGACGTCGAGTCCGAGCATATGGCCGGAGCTGCACAGGGTGTAACGCCGGTGGAGGCCGCTTTCGGCGGTGAGTGCCTGTGCGGCGGGGATGCGCAGCACGCCCCAGTCGGCGAGGCCCTCGGCGAGCACGGTGGAACAGGCCCGGTGGAAGTCGCGGAAGCTCGCGCCCGGTTTGAGGGCGGCGATCCCCGCGTCCTGCGCGGCGAGCACCAGTTCGTAGACCCGGCGCTGGACGGGGGAGAAGCGCCCGGACAGCGGCAGGGTGCGGGTGATGTCGGCGGTGTACAGCGTGTCGGTCTCCACGCCCGCGTCGAGCAGCAGCAGTTGCCGTGGGTCGAGCGGGCCGTCGTTGCGGGTCCAGTGCAGCACACAGGCGTGGGCGCCGGCGGCGGCGATGGTCTCGTAGCCGGTGCCGTTGCCCTCGGCGCGGGCGCGCAACTGGAAGACGCCCTCGATCCAGCGTTCGCCGCGGGGGTGGCGCAGTGCCGACGGCAGGGCGCGGACGACGTCCTCGAAGCCGGTGGCGGTGTGGTCCACGGCCTGCTGGAGCTGGGCCACTTCCCATGGGTCCTTCACCAAGCGCAACTCGCTCAGCGCGGAGGCGAGTTCGGGATCGCGGGAGGCGTCCCGGCCGGGGCCGAGGCGGGCGAGGTCGGTCAGGTGGGCGCAGCGGAGGCCGGTCAGCCGCTCGGTCTCGGCCAGGTCGGGGCGGCGGCCGACCCAGAACTCGCCGTACTTGCGGTCCCGGTAGAACTCCCCGTCCTCGTCGCGTGGTGACCGCGGCCGGAGGTACAGCACCGGCTCGCCGTCCGGCTCCAGGACCAGCACATGGCCGGGCTGGTCCTCGCCGGTCAGCCCGGTCAGCCAGGCGTACGCACTGTGCGGGCGGAAGCGGTGGTCGCAGTCGTTGGAGCGGACCTTCAGCTCGCCGGCCGGGATGAGCAGCCGCTCGCCGGGGAAGCGGGCGGCGAGCCGGGCCCGGCGGCCGGTGAGCTGCTCGAAGCCGGGGACGCGGGAGTCGTCGGGGGGCGGGGCGGGGGCCCAGTCGTTGGCCATCGAGCGGGCCAGGGCGTCCGATACGGGCAAGTCATGGCTGCCGGTGTGGAGTTGGGCGGCACGCGCGGTCACGAACACCTCCGGTGACGGAAATCTGGATGACCTCTGTCTGACGTCTTGTTAGTGCAATTTCACATTACTATGTTACAGGTCACATCTCGTGAAGTGAAGGCCATCGCCTTGGGCCCCCACTCACCCCCCCACTCACCCCCCACCGGCTCTGGAGGTTCAGGTGTTACATTCGCGCTCCTCGCGCAGACTCCTGCTGGCCGCGACCCTTGCCGCCGCGCTCGTGATGCCGCTCGGGCAGGCCGCCGCGGCCGCGCCCAGCGATCCCGCACCATCCGCCCAACCGTGGCAGCCGAAGGCGGCATCGAAGCCCTCGTCCCGGCCCGCCGACAACCCGCTCGACCACGCCCAACGCCTCGATGTGAAGCCGGAGTTCAGTGCGCCTCCGGCCCCCGCGCCCCGCTCCGCCACCGCCGACGGACGGATCCCCGGCCCGCTGTCCGGGCCGGCCACCCCGCGCCACAGCAAGAAGCCGTCGGTCGCCCCCTGCACCCTGGACGGCATCACCGGACTGAGCCCCGATCAGTTCGCCGACTTCCTCGCCGACCCCGCGGTCACCGCCGACGGCTGTCTGCATGGCCTCATCTGGAACTGGGACCCGCGGCTGATCCCCGTCATGTCCGACGCACACGTCCAGGCCGTGGCCCGGCGCATCGCCTCACTCGCCCCCGGCCATGACGGCGCGAACACCAGCCACCTGTACGAGATGTTCACGTACCTCCACGCGGTGGCCTACCAGGACTTCTCGCACGACGAGATCGACACCACCGACGCCCCCACCGTCAACGCGGTACGCGGCGCGGTCGACGCCTTCGGTGCCGCGGCCCGCAGCTTCGACGCCTCCCGGGCCAACGCGGACACCCTGCGCGAGGCCCTGATCGCGTGCAGCGGGCCCGGCGGACGCCAGTACCAACTCGGCCTGGTCAAGAAGGTCCTGGCCACCATGGACCCGGCGCACACCGCCACCAACAAGGACCAGTCCTGGGGCAACGCCGCCTACTCCGCGCTCTCGCTGAACTACCTGGGCATCTACTCCGGAAACCAGGACAAGGAGTTCCAGGCCGCGGTCGCCGCCGACCCCGGCTACCGTGCCGCCTTCAAGGCGTTCGCCGACTACACCGACCTCAAGGACACCCCCAACGCCTGGGTGGTACGCGACGCCCTCCTCGAGTACGGCCGCTTCGGCGAGATCGACTCCCTCAAGCAGCAGACCGTCACCGACCTCGGAGCCCTGCTGCCCGTCACCGTCCGGAACTTCGGCGAGGGCAGCGCGCCCTGGGGCAAGGTCGTCTCCTGGCTCATCACCTTCGACGCGTGCAAGCCCTACGCCGTGTGCAAGGAGGACATCGAGAAGCGGATCTTCCCGAACACCTACTCCTACGACAACGGCGGCATCAAGGTCCGCACCGCCCTCGACCGCGCCACCGTCGACCAGCTCTACTATGCGTCCAAGCAGGTCAAAGCCCAGTTCCACCGGGTGCTGGGCACCGATGAGCCGCTCGCCGGGGACCCGAACGCCACCCTGAACATCGTGCTGTACGCCTCACGCTCCGACTACGAGGTCTACCATCCGATGCTCACCGGCATGGGGACCGACAACGGCGGTGTCTACATCGAGAAGGGTGCGACCTTCTACACCTACCAGCGCCGCGTGCCCCAGGACTCCTCCCTCACCCTGGAAGAGCTCTTCCGGCACGAGTACACCCACTACCTCAACGGCCGGTTCGCCGTCCCCGGCTCCTTCGGCGAGGGCCCCTGGTACGAGGGGGATCGCACAACCGCCATGGACGAGGGCAGCGCCGAGTTCTTCGACGGCTCGACCCGTGACGACGGCATCCGCGTACGCCAGTCCCTGGTGCGTGACATCATCAACGACACCCAGGGCGGCAGGCCGCGGATGACGATCAACGAGATGCTGCACGCGACCTACGACCGCGACGGCTTCCGCTTCTACTCCTACGCGGGAACGTTCTTCGAGTTCCTGTGGCGCGACCACCCGGCGAAGCTCCAGGAGATGTACCGGTTCATCCGCGCCGACGACCCCGTCGCCTTCGACAACTGGCGCAACCAGCAGGGCGCGGACGTCAACCTCCAGCAGCAGTACAACGTCTTCCTCGACCAGCAGATAGCCATCGTCGACGATCTGTTCGTCCCGGACACCACGTTCGTCCCCAACCAGGACCTGACGCTCACCGACGCCGCCGGGGCGCAGAGCGCCTTCTCCCGGGCCACCGGCAATCAGCCCGCCTGCCAGGACAACGGCGACCGCGAGCACGGACGGTTCGTCTGCACCGGCAAGATCACCGCGAACCTCAGCGACCCCGGCAGCCTCAACAAGGTCTTCACGGAGATGTCCGAGGCGGTCGACGCCAATCTGCTCGACCGTACCAAGCCCGCCGCCGTCGACTTCGGCGATATGAACTGTAGCTTCGGCCGGCCCACCGTCAGCGGCAACTCCGATACCGCGGACTTCAGTTGCGAGGGACCGCTGCGGCGGTGACCTGACGTTCGGTACCGCGCATCCGCACCTGCTCGGTGCGGATGCGCGGGCCGACGTCCCAGCGGACCGGCCGCCGGAACCGTGTTCCGCCGGCCGGCCCTCAGGCCGCGGGTGCCGCGGCCGCCGCGGTGACGGTGAACCGCGCCTGTGCGGTGGCGCCGTTCACGCTCACCGCGAGGGTGGCCGTTCCCGGGCGCAGCGCGGTCAGCTTGCCGCTGCTCGGGTCGTACGCCGCCACATCACGGCGCCCGGCGTGGTCCGGGTCGCCGATGTGGACGCCTGGCGAGCCGGTCCAGTCCGCGCTCAGCGGGAAGGCGACCGGTACCCGGCGGGCAGCGGGCCCCTCGCCCTGGAAGACGGTCGCCGTGATGTCGGCGGTCTGCCCGGTGTGCAGGTCGTCCGGGGCGGTGACGGTGAGCCCGTCCACATGGGCGCGGGTCTGCACCGACACCCAGTCCGGGCCGCCCTGCCACGGTGCGTGGCGCGCTGCCTCCTGGTCCCGGGCCGGGACGTGGTCCACGCCGACCATCGACCAGCCGGTGAAGCCGCCCTGGTTGGGCGGGGTGGCGGGGTTCTTGCCCGAGTTGCCGTTGATCAGATACGGGACGCCGTCCACCCGTGAGGCGTGGAAGGTGCCGACATGGCCGCCGATGAACCCCGCGCCCTTGCCCGTCGTGCGGCGGAAGTCGGTCAGCCAGCCCTCCAGCAGCGCCGCCTCCTTGCGGTCGCCGAGCTGGCTGCCCTGCTGCGGGGTGGGGTCACGCGGCGGCACATGCTCGATCACCATCACCGAGCCGATGCCGGGGTCCTTCGCGGCCGCGTCCAACTGGGCGCGCAACTCCTTGATCTGGTCGAAGCCACCGGCGCGCAGCCCCAGCCGTGAGGTGTCCAGGGTGAGGAAGCGGGTGCCCCGGTGGTCGAACGAGCGGTGGGCGGGCCCGAATTCGCCGGTGAAGTTGTCGATGGAGCCGCCCATCACCTCATGGTTGCCGGGCACGTAGTACCAGGGCAGCTCATCGCCCAGCTCCTCCTTCAGCACGGTGCGGGCGAAGGACAGATCGGCGGGGGAGCCCTCGTCGACCAGGTCCCCGTTGATCACCAGGAAGTCGGGCTTGGCCGCCTTGATCTCCCGCAGGGTACGGCGGGCCTGGGCGACGATCGGGCTGCCCGGATCGCGGGCCACGAACTGCGCGTCGGACATCACCGCGAACCGCCAGTCGCGTCCCCGCACCTGTGCGGCGGTGGAGATCAGCGGATCGGGGCGCACGCTCTCGGTGGGCAGCTCGACGGAGGGCGGCACCCGCGCCGAGAGGTCGTCGATGACCACACTGCCGGTGTACTGGCGGGTGGCGCCGGTCTCGGCGAGGTAGAAGCGGTTGACCTTCAGCGGATAGGCGACCCCGGCCGGGACGTCGAAGTCGACATGCCGCCAACCCGTCCAGGTCACATACGGTCCGCGGAGCAACTGGTCGGAGCCCGCCGCGTCCTTGAGGTGCAGAGTGGGCCACGCCCCCTTGCCGTCGCCCTTGATCCACAGGCCGAAGGACTGCGACTGCCCGTCCACCTCGATCTGCTGGGGCGGGGTGACATAGGCCGCGCGGGTGGCCGTGGACTGGGTGAAGTCGTAGTCCAGCTTCAGCCCGGTGCCGGTGTGGCCGTCGGGCGTGGCCTGTGCCGAACCGGAGGCGCGGGCCTGGCTGAAGGTCCAGCGGTCGGCGTCGTCGAAGGACGCCTCCTGCCGCTCGGTCAGGCCGACGGTGACGGCGAGCACCGTGGTGGCGCCGCCGACGCCGACCTTGACCTGCCCCGCGGCCTGGTCGTGGCGCGCCTTGACGGTGAAGGTGCCCGTCCGGGGGTCCGGGGCGATGTCGAACAGCGCGTGGTCGTAGGAGAGCCGCACATCGGAGGGTTCGACGGGGGCGCTGGTGCCGTGCGCGTCCAGGCCGACGATGCCGAACCGGCCCGTGGCCTCGGCGTCGGCCAGGCCGACCAGCCGGCCCGTGGGCCGGATCCGGTCCAGCCGGTCCAGGACGGTGAGGCCGATGTCGCCGTGGGCGGCGCCGCGCCGGGCGGTGACGGTGGTGTCGCCGCCGTGGCGGGCGGTGAAGGTGCCGTCGGAGCCGACCCGGCCGATGTGGGAATCGGCCGTCCGCCACTGCGGCGCGCCGTCCGCCGGGCCGTATGTCTCGTCGTAACCGGCGGCGGTGAGGCGGCGGGTGAGCCCGGGGAAGACCCGCTCGGGGTGGCCGCCCCGGACCGGGTCCGCGGTGGGCGCGGCCGCGCGGTCCATCGCGGTGTCCACCCAGAAGCCCTTGAGCCGGCCGCTGCCGTCGGGCGCGGTGAGGGCCAGGCCGTTGGGGACGGTGCGCTCGGCACCGTCGGACGGGCTGTTCTCCACCCGGGCGGTGTCGCTGCCGGGCTCGCGGGCGACGAGCGTGGAGGAGCCGCCGCCGTCCAGGTTGAGCGCGCTGTAGGCGCCCGCGTCCCTCATCATCAGGCCCAGCTCGGTGAGGGTGACCCCGCCGCTGTCGGCCTGCCGCCCGTCCACGGTGAGGATCTGCATGGTGCGGCCGTCGCGGGAGAAGCCGACCGCGGTGCGCGGCGCCGTGGTGTTGTTGCCCTCGCCGTCGTGGTCGACCGGCTTGCCGTCCACGACCAGCGGTTCCCGGCCGCCGACGGCCGTGCGCGGCAGGTTGCCGTCGGCGGTGCGCGGCCGGTACTCCATCGACACCGCGTCGCCGACGGCCAGTGCGGACAGCGTGTCGGCCCCGGCGTCCCGGCCGAGCAGCACGGTCGCACCGGCCGGGATCGGGCCCTTGCCGGGTGCGGTGGCCGCCTTGGTGACCTTGCCGCCCACGACCGTGACCTCGGCGGTGCGCCGTGCGCCGTCCACGGTCTGGGCGCGGTCCGCCTCGCCCCACTGGGCGGTGTACGCCCCGATCCCGGCGGCCGGGACGTTGGCGGCGTTGAGCGCGGCGAGCGGATGGGGGCCGTCGGGGAGGGTCAGGGTGCCGTCGAAGTAGAGCTGGAGGATGCGGCCCGCGTCGGCCGGGCCGATGCCGACGGACTGGGCGGGCCCGGCCGCGGAGGCGGAGTTGACGAGGCGGCCGTCGCCGATGCCGTTGCCCTCGGGGGCGCCGGTCTGGTTGATGTCGAAGAAGTCACCGTTGATCGCCGCGACCGTGCGGCGCCCCGGCCCGGCGTCGTGCTCGGCGGCCAGTTGGGACACCGTCCGGCGCTCGGCGACCTGGTCGGGGTGGAGATAGTCGACCTTGGTGCCGCCGGTCAGGTCCACCGACAGCGCGTCGACCCGCAGCCATTTGTCCGACTCCAGCCGGTCGTACGAGGTCAGCTTCACTCCCGGGGCGACCGGCCGCGAGGAGCGGGCGGTCTGGAGCCCGTCGCCGTCGGCCACGGACCGGGTGCCCGGCGCACCGCTGGCGGCGGGCGGCGCGACCGGCCGCAGCATCTCCGTGGAGACCCGCGGCAGGGGTTCGGGCGCCGGGGCGGGGGTGGTGTCGGCGGTGGCCTGGCCGGCGGCGCCCAGCACAAGGGCGGACACCGCGGCCAGGGCCGCCAGAGGTCTGGCGAACGCGACAGGAGGCACGGCAACTCCATGGGGCCAGGGGACTCGCGTGGTTCACACGCACAGCGCCCCAGCATCGCCCCGGAGTTGACCGGGCACCAGAAGGCGTCGGCGACGACACGGGAAACAAATGACCAAGTCGGCGCGGAGGGTGGTCGCGCCTGCCCCCGTGGAGCGGGTCAGTCGCCGGTCACCGCGTCGAGATAGACCCAGTCGCCCTCGTGGCGTACGAAGCGGCTGTTCTCATGGAGCGAGCCCGTGCGGCCGCCCTCGGTGTAGTGGGCGCGGAACTCGACGGTGCCGGTGGTGTGGAACGCGCTGCCCTCGGTGGTGCCCAGGATCTCCAGGCGCACCCAGCGCACTCCCGCGTCGAGCCCGGCGCCGGGCGGCCGGGTGGTGGGGTGCCAACTGCGCAGCAGATACGCCTCGTCCCCGACGGCGAAGGCGCTGTAGCGCGAGCGCATCAGTTGCTCGGCGGTGGCCGCGCGGGCCTGGCCGCGGTGCAGCCTCCCGCAGCAGTCGTCGTAGGCCGCGGGCAGCCCGCAGGGGCAGGAGGCCGGGGTGGGGCGGGCCGGCCGCGGGCGTCGGGTACGTCGGGACATGATCCCCATTGTGGCGGGTGGGATGGACGGGGTGCCGCCTTGGCCCGGACGGCGGCTCAGGGCTCGACTGTTCGGGTGGCCATGGCTCAGGGCTCGACCGCTCGGACCGTCATGGCTCAGGGTTCGATCACGACCTTCAGTTGCGCGGGGTCGGAGAGCGCCGTCTGAAGCGCGTCCGCGGTGTGTTCGAGGGGGAAGCGGGCGGTGACCAGCGACTCCAGGTCGATCCGTCCGGTGGCGGCCAGGGAGACCGCGGCGGGGAATTCCCCGGCGTAGCGGAAGGCGGTGACCAAGGTCAGCTCCTGGCGCTGCATCCAGGCCAGCGGCAGCGTGGTGCGGGGCTGAGGCGGGTTGCCGACGGCGACCACGGTGCCGCCGGGGCGTACCGCGTGCGCGGCGGCGGCCAGGGCGGATTCGATACCGGAGCAGTCGAGCGCGATGTCGAACACCGGATCCTTGGGGAGGGGTTCACAGGAGGTGTCCAGGGCGCGGTCGGCGCCCAGGCGGCGGGCGTGGGCCAGTCGGCCGGGGTTGACGTCGGTCACCACGGTCTCGCCCGCCCCCACGGCGCGGGCGGCCTGGAGGACCAGCAGGCCGATCGGCCCGGCACCGGTGATCAGCACCCGGTCCCCGGCCGTGACATTGCCGCGGCGCACCGCGTGCAGGGCGACCGCGAGGGGCTCGATGAGCGCCCCGGAGGTGAGGGGGAAATCGTCGGGCAGCGGATGGGCGAACTCGGCGGGCACGGCCAGATGTCCGGTCAGGGCGCCGTCGGTGGGCGGGGAGCCGAAGCAGCGGCCGTGGGGGCACTGGTTGTAGCGGCCCGCGCGGCAGGCGCGGCAGCGTCCGCACGGGATGGCGGGCTCGATCGCGACCCGGGTGCCCGCGGGCAGGGGGCCGTCGCCCGCCACGACCGTTCCGGCCGCCTCGTGGCCGAGCGCGGTGGGGGAGCGGAGCACATGGGGGCCGTTCTCGCCGTGGGCGTAGTAGTGCAGATCGGAGCCGCACAGCCCCACCGCGCCGATCTCCACGAGAACCTCGCCGGCGGCGGGTCGCGGAATGGGGCGCCGCTCGATGCGCACGTCCTTGGGGCCGTGCAGGATCGCGGCGGTGGCGTCGTTCATCTCGGGATGGTTCTCCTCGTGCATGAGTGGGGCTCAGGCGGCGGACAGCCGCAGCGGTTCGACCCGCTGGACGACCAGGCCGTAGGTGAGGGCGCCGACCACGCACAGCGCGCCGGACAGCATCAGCGGTGCGACGAAGGAGTGGTTGAAAGCGCCCAGCAGCAGTCCGGTGGTGGTGGAGCCGAGGACCCCGGCCAGGTTGGAGGCGAAGTTCTGGATGCCGCCGAGCGAGGCGACATGACGCGGGGTGGGGGCTACGTCCGCGGGCAGGCTGGCCACCGAGGCGGCGGAGAAGGCCAGGCTCGCGTAGCTGACGGACAGCAGGACCAGGGCCCACATGGCGCTGGGGACGAGCACGGCGAAGGCGATGACCGAGGAGAAGAGCATGCCGCACACCAGGCAGGTCTTGCGGGCCCGGGTCACCGACCAGCCGCGGCGCAGCAGCGTGTCGCTGGTCCAGCCGCCGAGCAGACTGCCGGCGATGGCGACGATGCCGGGCAGGGCGCCGTAGAAGCCCAGCTTGAGCAGGTCGAAGCCGCGGGCGTCGACGAGGTAGCTGGGGAACCAGGTGATGAAGAAGTAGATGACGTAGTTGAGGCAGAAGAAGCCGATCATCATGCCCCAGACCGTGCGGTGGCGGAACAGGTCGCGCCAGCGCACGGCGGGCTCCTGCGGCGCCGTCTCCTCGGCGGGGCCCTCCTCGAGCCGGGCGCCGCCCGCCGTGACGTACGCGCGCTCCTCGGCGCTGAGCCCGCCGCGCGCCGTGGGCTCGCGGTATGCCTTCAGCCACAGCGCCACCCACAGCAGGGCCACGGCGCCGGTGACCCAGAACGCCATCCGCCAGCCCTGCCAGGCGATCAGCGCGGTCACGACCGGGGCGGCGACGGCGGTGCCGGCCCGGGCGCCGTTGTCCCAGACGCTGTTGGCCAGCGCCCGTTCGCGGACCGGGAACCAGCGGGAGACGGACTTGGCGCACGAGGAGTAGGCTGGGGCCTCACCCGCACCGAGGGCGAGGCGGGCGAAGAGCAGGCTGCCGATGCCCCGGACGAAGCCGGTGCCCACGGTGACCAGCGACCACAGCAGCCCGCCGATGGCGAACATGCGCTTCTCGCCGTAGCGGTCGATCAGCGCCCCGGCGGGCAGTTGGCCCAGCGCGTAGGTCACGAAGAACATGCTGAGGATGACGCCCTGCCACTCGGGGCCGATGTGCAGGTCATCGGTCATATAGGGCAGGGAGATGGAGATGGTGGCGCGGTCGACGTAGTTGACGGTCATGCCCAGGAAACAGAGGAAGACCATCAGCCAGCGGGTGTTGTGCCGCAGTCCGCGTGGGCGCGGTGGCGCGGGGCTGGCCTCGTCCTGGGACGGTGTGTCGGTGGCGGGGGCGACTCTGGGCGTCTTCAAGGCGGCTCTCCTTCGAGGGGGCGGTGGGTGCGGTCAGCGCGGCGGCCGGGCGCAGGAGTCCAGCTCCGCCCGTACGGACGCGACGAGGGCGGCGTCGTCCGCGAGGTCGCCTGCGCCCAGCAGCCGCAGCAGCCGGCGCGGGGCCTGCGAGTGCGGGCCGTCCCAGGCCC
>NZ_JAHLEM010000061.1 GCF_018883605.1 Streptomyces niphimycinicus
CAGGTGGGTGGCCCTGGACTTGGCGACGCATTCGTTCCAGATCCACCGGCACCGGTCCCATTCCGCCAGCAGCGTCGTACGGGCGGTGGACGACACGCGAAGCCGGTACGTATACCGGGCGTGCCCGGCCTCGTCGGCTTCACTTGGCGTCATCATGTCGCCAACGTAGCGTCACGGTTCGTTTCTCACGCCGCATCCCGGCAGACCTACCCGAACGGGTGACCGACCAAGCCGCTGCCGACCGGCGGTCCCTCAACTCCGGGAGCCTTCACCTCCTGGAGGTCGCCCTCAGCTCTCCCGTGGTGGGCGCCCGATCGCCCAGCGGGAATCCGGCTTCTCCTGTCCCGCTACGCGCGACACCGGTTCCTTCCCGGCCTGAAGGCTGGGGCATCCTCCGGGAATCCTGGTGATGTTCGAGGGCCTACCGCTCGCTCCCGGTCAACGCGGTGATGACCCTCGCGGGACAGAGCACGCTCGCCCCGCGCTGCTGGGCCGACTACGCCGACCTCGTCGTGGACCTCCCCCTGGTCCCGTTCACAGAGGCGGGGCCCGGCAGTTGCTGACGGCCAAGTGCGTGGCCGACGAGCAGGTGATCGAGGTCGCCCTCCGCCTTACCGGCGGGACGCGAAGGCCGCCCTCGCCGATCTGGACCGGGTGCTCGGGCTCCGCCCCGACAGCTCGCTCGCGCTGGAGTCCAGGGCCAGATGCCACCGCCTGGCGGGCCGGTACGCCGAGGCCGCCGCGGACATCGCACGGGCGGCGGCCCTGGCGGACCAGGACCTCGACCTCGCCTTCGAGTACGCGATGCTGGTGAGCGGCATGGCCGGTCTCGTCGAGGCGCGCGGGCCGTGGGCCGCTTTCGAAGCGCTCCTGGAGGAGCACGGCGGCCAATGGGACGCACAGGCCCGGGTGGCCGCCCCGATCATCAGCAGGGCCGCCCTCGGGGACGGGGCCGGGGCGCAGCGTCTCGTGGCGGAGCTGGCCGCCACCCGGCCGTACTGGCAGGTCGTCGACGACGCCGTGCGCGCCCTGGACGAGCTCGCCCCGATACCCGGGCCGGATCCCGCCCTGCTCGCCGCCCTCCGCGCGCCGCTCACCGAGCTTCGCACGGCCCTGGAGCCCGGACCGGCGGCGCTCGGATAACGGCTCGGAGCGCATACGACATTCGGTGAGGGAATTCGCATTTTCGGAATGCGTCCATCCGTCGTCTTCTCCGTGATGACGCCTTCACATTCCTCGGCGGCCAAGAGGCGATCATTCGATGTCCATTACAGTTCAAAGACAGTTCAGGGCCATTCACGCAGCGAAGAAAAGAGGCATAGGTCGTGACCGCAACCGCCAGCGCAGCGACCGGCGTATGGGGCCGCGCCGAACAGCAGGACTTCCGCAGCCGGGTGCGCGGCTGTCTGCTCGGCGGGGCCATCGGGGACGCGCTGGGGGCGGCCGTCGAGTTCGCCTCGCTGGACGAGATCAGGGCGGCGCACGGAGCCGAGGGCGTGACGGACTTCCTGCCCGCCTATGGCGGTCGTGGACGGGTCACCGACGACACCCAGATGACCCTGTTCACGGTGGACGGGCTGATACGGGCGCAGGTGCGCCGCGACACGGGAGCCTGGCATCCGCCCACCGACATCCACTCCGCACACCGCCGCTGGTACTCCACCCAGCGCGACTGGGGCCCCGATGAGCGCCGTAAGGACGCCGGCTGGCTGGCCCGCGAGGAGTGGCTGTACGCCCAGCGCTCCCCGGGCCGGGCCTGTATCACCGCGCTCGCCGACGACACCATGGGCACCCTGGAGGCGCCCAAGAACCCCGACTCCAAGGGATGCGGCGCCGTGATGCGCTCCGCCCCCTTCGGACTGCTGGTGGGCTGGGAGCCGCAGTTGGTCTTCCAACTGGCCATCGAATGCGCGGCGCAGACCCACGGCCACCCGACCGGCTATCTCGCGGCCGGTGCCTTCGCCCTCATCGTGCACGGCCTCGCGCGCGGCGAGGCGCTGGACGGAGCCGTCCAGCGCGCCCTCGCCCATCTGGCCACCCGCCCCGGCCACGAGGAGACCACCAACGCGCTGCGGTACGCGCTGGGCGCCGTACGGCAGGGCCTGCCGACCCCCGAGCGCGTCGCGTCCCTGGGCCAGGGCTGGACCGGCGAGGAGGCCCTGGCGATGGGCCTGTACTGCGCGCTGGTCGCCGAGGACGTCCGCCATGGGCTGCTGCTCGCGGTCAACCACGGCGGGGACAGCGACTCCACGGCGGCCATCTGCGGCAATCTGCTGGGCGCGCTGCACGGCGAGACGGCGCTGCCGCCCGCCTGGCTGGCGGAGGTCGAGGGGCGCGGCACGATCCTGGAGCTGGCCGACGACTTCGCCATGGAGATGACCCAGGGCCCCGCGCTGCACGGCCCGGGCAGCTCCTCCCCGGCCTGGCTCACCCGCTACCCGCGCGCGTAGGTCCGTTCCGGCCGCCGCCGCGCCGCATCCGTACCGGCGGTGGCCGGCTGCGGCCGTACGGTCCCGCTCCCCTCCCATGGGCGCCTTACGGCGCGCAGGGTCAGATACCCGGCCACGGCCAGGAAGGCGATGCCGATCAGCGGGTAGACGGCGGTGAGGAGCATCTGGGCGGGGTTCTGGTGGAGTTCCACCCGGGTCGGCCTGCTGTGGGGCGCGTACCAGACCATGAAGGAGCAGAACAGCAGCCCGGTCACCACCGTCCAGGCCGTCCAGCCCGCCGTGCGCCGCCGCACCGCCTCCACCGCGAGCAGCAGGACCATCGGAACGGCCCACACCCAGTGGTGCGACCAGGAGACCGGGCTGACCATGAGGGCGGTCACGGCGCAGGTCAGGGCGGCCCAGGCGCGGGCGTTCGGCAGCCGGCCGTCGTCGGCGAGCTGGGCGGCGACCGCCGTGGCCAGGCCCACACAGCCCACCAGCGCGGCCGCCATGAGCCACCACGTGCCCGGGTCGGGGGTGTGCAGGATGCGGGCGAGGGCGCCCTTGAGGTTCTGGTTGCCCGCGCCCTCGACATCGCCGGGGCGGTCGGTCGCGAAGAGGACCTCGGTCCAGAAGCGCCGGGAGTCATGCGGCAGCGCCAGGGCCGAGAACGCGACCGTAAGGGCGAAGGCGGCGGTCGCGACGGCCGCACGCCGCAGATGGTCGTTGAGGAAGCGGCGCCGGGGCGGCCCGCCGCCGGGCTCGGCCCGCCTCCGGGCCGCCCCGGCCGCCCGCAGCCGACGGAGGCCGAGGCAGAGTCCGGCGAGCCCCAGGAAGACCACGAAGAGCCCCGGGGTCAGCTTGATCCCGGTGGCGATGCCGGTCCCGGCCCCGGCCCAGCGGTGGCCCGCCCGGCGGGTCAGATCCCATAGCACCAGCGCCGTGATCAGCAGATTGATCTGCCCGTAGCGCAGGGTCGTCCACACCGGCTCACACCACACCGCCACGGCGGCCAGGGCCAGGACGGCGGCCGGTCGCGGCACCCGGACGGGCGGATCGATCAGCCGTAGCGACAGATGGGCCACCGCGACCATCAGGCCGAGGTTGACGGCCGTCCCGAAGGTCCGCAGGGCGCCCGTGCCCAGCACGGTGAGCGGGGTGAAGATCAGCGCCGCGAACGGCGGATAGGTATTGGGAAGATTGTGCTGAGTCGCCCGCATGTCATAAAGATCCTGGGCATTGCGTACGGTCCATCCCTCGGCGCGATAGACCAGCAGATCGACCATCGTCACCTCGGCGGCCCGCTGTGCGATCCAGAACCCGGTGAAGGAGAGCAGGCAGAAGACCGCCGCACACAGCACCGGCCGGCGCAGTACGAAGGCGCGGGCCCGGTGGATCCGGGAGTCGGTGATCGTCTGTATGGCGGTCACGGGGGCTCCAGAGGTCCCCGGGGACCGTGGCTCGCTCGGGGCGGGGCGAGTCGGGCCCAGGGGTGGTGCGATCGATGGCGGTCGGCTCGGACGGCCGCCCATCGTACGTTCCGGATGTGGACGCCAGGTGGAGGAGAGGTTGCCTGGACAGCATGGATCTCCAGAACGCCACTCCCGCACCACATTCCACTTCTGCCCCGTCGCCGGGGCCGGGACGACCGTAAGGCGGCCGCTCCCCTCCAGGGCCGTTGGCCGTAAGGTGGGCCGGTGCCTGCCTCCACCGCCGTCATACGTGACGCCACCCACGCCGACCTGGGCGCCATCGCCGCGATCTTCAGCCACTACGTCACCGAGACCGTCGTCACCTTCGAGGAGATCCCGCCCACCGTCGACGACTGGGCGCGGCGGCTGGCGGACCTGACCGACCGGGGCCTGCCGTTCCTGGTCGCCGAGGTCCCCGAGGGCACCGGCCGTACGGTCGCCGGATACGCCTACGCCGGGCCCTGGCGCCCCAAGCCCGCCTACCGCCGCACCGCCGAGAACACCATCTACCTCGCCCCCGGCCGGACCGGCGCGGGGCTGGGGGCCGCGCTGCTCGGTGCCCTGCTCACCCGCTGCGCCGAGGCGGGCGTACGGCAGGTCGTCGCGGTCATCGCCGACTCCGGCAGCGACGCCTCGGCCGCCCTGCACCGGCGCTTCGGCTTCACCCCGGCGGGCAAGCTGGCCGGTGTCGGCCATAAGCACGGACGCTGGATCGACACCCACCTCATGCAGTGCGATCTGACGACCGGCGCGAACCCGTAGATGGAACCGGGTCGCCGGTCACCCCGCGATGGGTGGTGACCGGCGGCCCGGATCGTGGCCGCCGTGCGGAGGGCGTCAGTCCGTGGCGCCCGCGACCGACTTCCGGCCGGTCGCGCCCTGCTCGGGCTCCGACAGTGCGGCGCTCGCCGAACCCGGCCCGTCGTCATCCGAGTTGAGCGAGGCGAGGATGGCATCGCGCTCCGGGGTGTCCTCCGGCTTGATGTAGCCGATGACGATGAAGAGCACGAGCGAGACCGCGAGCGGGACGGAGATCTGGTACTCCAGGTTCACGCCTCCGTCGATCGCGTCGTTGATCGGGTAGTTGACCAGGTAGAAGGCGATCAGACCCATGGCCCAGCTCACCAGCGCCGCCGTCGGCCCCGACTTCCGGAAGGCGCGCAGCATGCCCAGCATCAGCGGGATCGCGATCGGCCCCATCAGCCCGGCCACCCACTTGATCACCACGGTGATGATGTCGCCGAAGAAGTCCGAGTTGACCTGGGTGGCGATGCCCATGGACAGGGCCAGGAACAGCAGGGTGGTGTAGCGGGCCGCGAGCAGCCCGGTGCGGGAGGACCATTCCCGGACGGACTTGAAGATCGCGGGCATGATGTCCCGCGTCACCACCGCCGCGATCGCGTTGGCGTCCGAGGAGCACATCGCCATGGTGTGCGAGAAGAAGCCGACGATCACCAGCCCCAGCAGACCGTGCGGCAGCAGATGCTCGGCCATCTCGGCGTAGGAGTCGGCGGGCTTGTCCGTCTTGATGATCAGGGGCGCGACCCACATGGGGAAGAACAGGACCAGCGGCCAGACGAACCACAGGATGGCCGAAAGGCGGGCCGAGCGCTTGGCGGAGTGGGCGCTGTCGGTCGCCATATAGCGCTGCGCCTGGTTCCACATGCCGCCGTTGTACTCGAAGGTCTTGATGAAGAGGTAGGCGAGCAGGAAGATCAAGGTGTACGGGCCGACGGTGGGCTCGTGGTGGCTGCTGGGCAGGTCGTCCCAGACGGTCCAGAAGGTCGAGAAGCCGTCCAGCTCATTGAGCACCGCGATCAGCATCGCGATGCCCGCGATGAACTGGATGATGAACTGGCCGAGTTCGGTCAGCGCGTCCGCCCACAGCCCGCCCACCGTGCAGTAGATGGCGGTGACCACGCCCGTGATCAGGATGCCCTGGTTGAGCGAGACGCCGGTGAAGATGGACAACAGGGTGGCGATGGCCGCCCACTTGGCGCCCACGTCGACGATCTTCAACAGCACCCCGGACCAGGCCAGCGCCTGCTGGGTGGGGAGGTTGTAGCGGTTCTTCAGGTATTCGAGCGGCGAGGCCACCTTCAGCCTGCTGCGCACCCGGTTGAGGCGCGGAGCGAAGAGGCTGGCGCCGATCGCGATGCCGATGGCGATCGGGAAGGACCAGGTGACATAGGAAGTGATGCCGTATTGGTAGGCGATGGCCGCGTATCCCGTGAACATCACCGCGCTGTAGCCGGACATGTGGTGCGAGATTCCGGACAGCCACCAGGGCATCTTGCCGCCGGCCGTGAAGAAGTCGCTGACGTTGTCCACGCGCTTGTGCGACCAGAGGCCGATGCCGACCATGACACCGAAGTAGCCGATCAGTACAACCCAGTCGAGACTGTTCATGTCCCCTCCAGGGGTCCGCCATATGAACGGGAGCGCACTTCGCCGCGACGTTCGTCATGGGCGGTTCCCCCGAGCGGGAGCGGGGTACTTCCGGGATTGAACCGCTCGCTCGGGTGACCGGTCAAGGGTTCTACGGGTCACGAGTGTGAACGCAGATCAGAAAGAAGAACGAATTTACTCTTTCTTGACCTGACGGGGCGTTGTCGTTCGCCTGTTCGTGAACCCACGATGATCGGGCACTTCGTCAGACGCACGCCCACCGAACGATGGGTCGTACGGGAGCGGGATCCCGAAAGGCCGGACAGGAGTCGCGCTAACGCATCAGTTCACCGGCGTTCACCAGCAGCGACTGTCCGGTGATCGCCCGGGCCCGGTCGGAGGCCAGGAACACCGCGGCCTCCGCCACATCCCCGTCCGTCGCCAGCTCGGGCAGGGCCATCCCATCCGTGAGCCGGGCCAGCACCTCGGCCTCGCTCACCCCTTCGGTCTGTGCCGTGAAGGCCACATACGCGCGCACCGGCGGCCCCCACATCCAGCCGGGCTGCACGGTGTTGACCCGTATCCGGTGCGGACCCAGCTCGCGCGCCAGCGCGTACATGGTGGAGGTCAGCGCGCCCTTGGAGGCGGCGTACGCGGTCTGGCGCACCTTGGTGGGGGCGGCGGACGACGACTGGGTGCCGATCAGCACCACCGAGCCGCCGTTCCGTTTGAGCGCGGGCAGACAGGCGCGGGTCATCCGCAGCGTCCCGAAGAGATTGATGTCCACCACCTGGGCCCAGGACGTGAAGTCGGCGTCCTCCAGCCCGCCGAAGTGGCTGTCCAGCGCGGCCACATGGACGACGGCGTCGATCCGGCCGAAGCGGTCCAGGGCGAGCGCGGCGAGGGCCTCGCACTGCTCCTCGTCCGCGATATCGGTCGGCCGCCAGGCGGTGCGCTCACCGCCCGGATCGACCTCCTCCGCCACCTTCGGCAGCCGCTCCTCGGTCCGCGCCCCCATCACCACCCGCGCCCCGTCCCGGACGCACGCGGCCACCACCCGGGCCCCCAGCCCGGGCCCGACCCCGGAGACGACGACGGTCCTGTCCTCCAGCGGCATGGCGGCACCTCCCGTATCCGGCGTCGCGTCAGATTAGGGGTGCGGCCCGCAGATGGCCAGAGCGCGGCAGTGGTTGGGCTCCGGCGGAAGGCCAGTCCCGGCCGTGTCTCCGCCGTCCGATTCCGCGCACTTGATACGGACGTCCCCCTCCCCAACTGACGTCGCGTCAGCTAAACCTGGGGGGCATGACAAGCGACGCGTACGCGGAACTGGCCTCCGTCGGCCCGTACGGAGTGCGCCCGGGGCATGCCCTGATCACGATGGTCGAGCCGCATCCGGGCCATGAGTACGCCTACAACCGCTGGTACGAGGACGACCACTTCATCGCGGGCGCCATGGCCATGCCGTGGATCTACGCGGGCCGCCGCTGGGTCGCCACCCGCGAACTGCAACTGCTGCGCTATCCGGAGAAGTCGGCGATCGCCCGGCCGGTCACCGCCGGCTGCTACCTCTCCGTCTACTGGCTCACCGAGGGGCGCTACGCGGACCATATGCGGTGGACGGTCGGGATCAACAAGCGGCTGCTCCGGGACGGGCGGGTCTACCAGGACCGTACGCATGTCTTCACCGCCTTCCAGGACCACGAGGCCACCGTCTACCGGGACGGGGCGGCCGGTCCGCGCGATCACCACGCGCTGGACCACCCCTATGCCGGGCTGGCGCTGGAGGTGATCGAGGCCGAGAGCCCGGAGCAGCGGGAGGAACTGCTCACCTGGCTCCGGTCCAGACATCTGCCGCGCCGGCTCGCGGGCTCGCCCGCCGCGATGGTCACGGTGTTCCGGCCGACCCCGCTGCCGTCGGACCGGATGGCGTATGTGAAGCAGGTCGAGGGAGTCGACACCCGGCTGACCCTGCTCTGGTTCCTCCAGTCCGATCCCCGGGAATGCTGGGAGCGCTGTTTCATCGGTCTCGACGCCGAGGTGGCCGATGCCGGTCTCGGCCGGGTGGAATTCATGGCGCCGTTCATTCCGACGATTCCCGGTACGGACCAATACGTGGCAGAACTCCGCTGAAGCGGCGACGCGGGAATGCCCCGGAAACGCCCGGAGCCCTCTCGGCAGGGACGGCGACCGGTCGAGAGGGCTCGGTTACAGGCTTGCGGCCCTGTGCCGCCGACCGCGCTGCCGCGGTCGGGTGCCAGGTCAATCAGCCGAGGTCGAAGGCGCCACGGCTGACGTCGGACACAAAGGCCGACCACGATGCGGGGGCGAAGCTGAGCGTCGGTCCCTGGGGGTCCTTGGAATCGCGCACGGCGATCTCGCTGGCGACCGGGGAGGCGATTTCCACGCAAGCGCCGTTTCCGGCCGAGTACGAGGATTTCACCCACATGCTCGTCTTTCCCTGCTGAATGGACACGATTGCTCCGATGCGTTTTGTTGATGAGACCCACCCCCGTTTGGAGGCGTCACCGACGTTACTCGGCAACATCGTCCGGAAAGCGGGCCATTCACTCGACCGGATGGCATATTCCCGTGGCCCCTTCCGCAGCACGGTGCGGAGGTGTAGCCTCCGCCCCTCATCGTTCGCGCCGGAGTGTTTCGTTCCCCCGTCAGTCCGCCCCCCGTCAGTCCGCCGGGGCCGCGCCCTCCTCCTGGTGCCGGCGGGCGTGTTCCTGGGCCATCTCGGTGATGAACTGGCGGCTCTGATCCGCGTTCAGCGCCTGGGCCCGCAGATGCTCGTACATCATGCTGTAGCTCTGCACATCGCTGAGCTTCTCCAGATACAGGTCGCTGGTCACGCCCTCCAGATAGACGACGCTGGTGTCCGACTCGTCCGAGAACTCCAGGATGGTGAACTGCCCGCTCATCCCCGGATGCGATCCCATGTCGAACGGAAGCGCCTGCACCGTCACATGGGGCTCGTGGCTCATCCGGACCAGATAGTCGAGCTGATCGCTCATGATCATCGAGTTGCCGACCACCCGGCGCATCGCCGCCTCGTCCACGACCGCCCACAGCCGCAGCGGGGCCAGCGGATCGGTGATCCGTTCCTGGCGCCTGAGCCGGACCTGGACCCGCTGGGCGATCTGGTCCTGCGGGGCCTCCGGGAGGGCGCCGCTGATCACCGCCTCCGCGTAATCCGGTGTCTGCAAGAGGCCGGGGAGCACCTGCGGTTCATAGACCCGCAGGGACGCCGCGTCCGTCTCGAAACCGATGTAGACGCTGTACGGCACATCGCCGAACGCGTTCCACCAACCCTGCTGACGCGACTCCTTCGCCATTTGCATCAGGGAATCGACCAGCGCCTTGTCCTCCACCTTGTAGGTGCGGCACAGGTCGCGCACATCGCGCTGGCTGATGCTGCGGCGCCCGTTCTCCAGTCGGCTGATCTTCGACTGGGAGACCATCAGCTCCTCCGCCACCTCCTCCGCCGTCATGCCCTTCTCCTGGCGGAGTCTGCGCAGCTCCTGGCCCAACCGGCGTCGCCGGACAGTGGGGCCGACGTTCGATGTCACAGGACGTGCACCTCCGGCTTCGTGCTGCTGATTTCTGCTGTTCAGCAGCCTGCCACTACCGGACGGGGGCGCGCTGGGAAATGGCCGCACAAAGGCGGCCGCACCACGATGGACGAACGCGCGCGCGGGGCGGCGGGGCGGCCGGTCGTCCAAATCGGCCGTCCCACCACCCCGCGCGCTTCAGCGGCTCCCGAACCGGGTCAGTGGGGACTGCGGTGCGGTCGGTGGAGCGTGTGTGGTGCTGGGTGCTGCCCGGAGCCGGATGGTGGCGCTCCGCCCCGGACGGTGCCGGGAACGGTCTCCGCCGCCCCGCTGACGGGCTGTTGGTGCGTTCGACGGGCTGGTTGTACGTGGTGGTGTGGTAGCGCCCCGAAGGGGCCTCAGCGCGCTCCGACGCGGGCCATGCTCCCGCGGCGGGACGGCTGGGCCGGAACGCCGGCCGCGGGCTCCGCCGCGGCGCCTGTTCCCGCCTGTCGGCCCGGGGCCGGTGCGCGCCGTGGCTGCGCCGCGACACCGTTCTGCACGTCCATCACGGCGTGCGCCACCAGACCGCCCATCGGGTCGTGCCGGATCAGATCCCGGAGCCTGGAGCGCGAGGAACGCCCCTCGTTCCCGGGATACAGGTGCTTGCCGAGCCCGACCGCGTGGGCCAGGGCGGCGAGCGCGGCGGTCCGCGGGTCCGGCGGTACGCCGGTGCGGATCGCGCTGTCCAGCCGGGACCTGATCTCCCGGCTGATCGCCGTGTCCGTCGCCTGGTAGCGCGTCGTCGGCAGTACGCCACACATCTGGCCCGCCACGGCATGCACCATGCCGCAACGCTCCAGGTGCGTGAGGTACGTCTGGCGCAGCCCCAGCCGGGGCCCGCCGATCCAGTGGACCGCGCGCACCGGGCTGCCGCGTCGGCGCAGCAACTCCAGTGCGGAGTCCAGAGTCGGATCTCCGGTCGGCCGTGGCAGCACCACGGCGATACGATCCCCGTCAGGGGCTATCCGTCCGGCCAGGGCCAGCTCCACTAGCTGTGCCCCGGCAAGACCCAGGTCGAGCGACTGCGGCTGCGCCGTGGTACCCGTGGTCGGGTCCAAAGCGAGCAGCAGAAGCTCCTCCGGAATGGTTCTGCGGCTCCTGCCCATCCATGCCTCCCCGCGTGGATGAATGACAGGGTGACCCCTCTCACATTGGTCTGTCGAGAGTGCCTGGGGGGTTTGGGTGGGAACCAGTAGGTATGTCTTTCTCGTCTAGCGGGTGGGCGGGCACCTGAAGACGCTCTCCGGCTGTGGCGTTGCGCCATCGCGTGCCGGACACACAGGACACTGGTAGAGCTTGGGCTGCGGGACGTGACGCCATGGGGCGTAGGGCGTCCCGCGACACATATCGAGGAGGCATCGGTGGCGGGCGAGTCCCCCGGCAGGTCGGATCAGCAGAAGTCGTCGGGGGAGACGGCTAGGGGAGAAAGCGATCCGCGGCTCGCGATCTCGCGCGAAGCGGAGGCGGCCCAGGGCTCGACGGCGGTCGCCGTCGTGTCCGACGACCTCCGGTCGGGTTCCGGTGAGCCGCAGTCGGCTCCCGACGAGCCCGATGTGACCTCCGAGGCGGCCTCCGGGACAAGGGGCAAAGCGGAGGCTGAAGCGGAACCGGAGGCACCGGTGGCCGACGGGGACGATGCAAACGTTTCTGGTGTTCGCGATGGTGAACGGGGCGAAGGTTCCGGGACGTCGGAGGCGAAGGACGAGCCGGAGACGGATTCCGGTGCGGCGGGTGAATCGGGCAAGGGGGATGCGTCCGAGTCGGACGTGGAGCCGGAAGCGGACGCGGATGGCGCCGGTGGCGCCGATGCCGACGTAACGGCTGGGGGCGCGCCCGAGGCCGATGCGGAGGCCGAAGCCGAGGCTGAGGCGGATGAGGACGGCGACGAGCCGTCAAAGCCGTCGGCCGATCAGCGGACGGCTGTCTTCCGGACGGTGAAGCAGAAGACGGACGGCGACGCGAAGGCTGAAGACGCGTCCGAGGCCGGGGGTGACGAGGACGGCGACGAGCCGTCAAAGCCGTCGGCCGATCAGCGGACGGCTGTCTTCCGTACGGTGAAGCAGAAGACGGACGGCGACGCGAAGGCTGAGGGTGACGAGGGCGGCGACGAGTCGTCGGAGTCGTCCGTGGACCAGCGGACCGCCGCCTTCCGTACGGTCAAGCCCAAGGCTGACGCCGACGCGAAGGCTGAAGACGCGTCCGAGGCCGGGGGTGACGAGGACGGCGACGAGCCGTCAAAGCCGTCGGCCGATCAGCGGACGGCTGTCTTCCGTACGGTGAAGCAGAAGACGGACGGCGACGCGAAGGCTGAAGACGCGTCCGAGGCCGGGGGTGACGAGGACGGCGACGAGCCGTCAAAGCCGTCGGCCGATCAGCGGACGGCTGTCTTCCGCACGGTGAAGCCCAAGGCTGAGGACGAGGACAAGAAGAAGGAGGCCGAGGAGGCCGAGCCCGCGGGCGCGTCCGAGAAGGCCGCCGCGTCCGAGAAGGCCGCCGCGTCCGATGCGGACGATGACGCCTCCGGCAAGCCGGTCGACCGCGCGACGGCCGCCTTCGGCGTGCTCCCGGAGAAGCCCGGAAAGGGCGGCAAGAAGGGCGTCGACCAGCCGACCACCGCCTTCAAGGCGGTCAGCCCCCCGGCAGACAAGAAGGCGTCCGAGAAGGCGTCCGACGCCAAGACCGCCGAGCGGCCCTCCGACGCGAAGGCGTCCGAGAAGGCGCCCGCCAAGAAGCCCGCCGCCGAGTCGGACAACGAGCGGACCAGCAAGTTCGTACCGCTGCGCTCCCCCGACGACCCGGCCCCGTCGAAGCCCTCCGCCGCGCCTACGGCGCCCGCCGCGCCCGCCGCCTCCTCGGCCCCCGCCGCCCCGCCGGCCGCCATCCCCGAGGCCGAGCGGACCAAGCAGCAGCCGCTGCCGCCGATGACCTCGGACGGCAAGCAGCCCGCGCCGCTCGACCTGCTGGCGCAGCTCACCAACACGCCGCCCAAGCCCGAGACGCCGATGCGGACGGCGGTCCGCCGGGTCAAGATCTGGACGCCGCTGGCCGCGCTGCTCGTGATCATCCTGGGTGTCGTCCAGGCGCTGCGGCCGCTGCCGGAGCCGGCGCTGAAGCTCACCGCCGACTCCTCCTACCGCTTCGGCGGTGGCGAGCTGTCCCTGCCGTGGCCCGGCCAGGGGCAGTCGGCCGCGGAGGTCGAGGGCGTGGGCAGCCTGGGCACCTCCGGGGATCAGAAGCCCGTGCCGATCGCCAGCGTCACCAAGGTCATGACGGCCTATGTGGTGCTCAAGCACCATCCGCTGAAGGCCGGCGCGGAGGGCCCGAAGATCACGATCGACGCGCAGGCGGCCGAGGAGGCCAAGTCCGCCGACGAGTCGCGGGCGGCGGTCAAGAAGGGGCAGACCTTCACCCAGCATCAGCTCCTCCAGTTGCTGCTGATCAACTCCAGCAACAACATCGCCCGGCTGCTCGCCCGCTGGGACGCCGGGTCGCTGGACGCGTTCGTGAAGAAGATGAACGACGCGGCCGGGGACCTGGGGATGAAGCAGACCACCTACACCGACCCCAGCGGCCTCAAGGAGTCCACCAAGTCCACCGCGGCCGACCAGCTCAAGCTGGCCAAGGCGGCGATGCAGTCCGAGGCGTTCCGGGCGGTCGTGGCGACGCCCAACACCGAGATCCCGGGGCTCGACGACCGGATCTACAACAACAACAATCTGCTGGTGAAGCCGGGTGTGATCGGTATCAAGACCGGTTCGTCCACTCCGGCCGGCGGTGCGCTGATGTGGGCCGCCGTACGGACGATCGACGGCAAGAAGCAGCGGATCCTCGGTGTCGTTCTCGAACAGCGCGCGACCACCACGCTGGACGCCAGCCTCCAGCTCGCGCAGACCAACAGCTACAAGCTGATCAGCACCCTCCAGGACGCCCTCACCTCGGCCACCGTCATCAAGAAGGGTGATGTGGTCGGCCAGGTCGACGACGGGCTCGGCGGCACCACGCCGGTCGTCGCCACCAAGGATCTGAAGGCGGTCGGCTGGTCCGGTCTGGGGGTCGACATCAAGATCGGTGACGGCGGTAAGAAGGTGCCGCACTCCGCCAAGGCGGGTACGGTCGTCGGCGAGGTGACCGTGGGCACGGGCCCCGGACAGCTCACGGCGCCGGTGGCCCTGAAGAATGACCTGTCCGAGCCCTCGTTCGGCGCGAAACTGACCCGTATCGGCTGACCCGGCGGGGAAGTGGGCTAAGGGGACGAGCGACGCGGCCCCGGCGCGAAACGCCGCCGGGGCCCGACGCGGCTGGGGGCCGCCCGCGCGTGCTAGCGTCGATGGGTCCCCGGCCTGGACCCGCCGCATGCGAACCGGAGTGATCCGGTGCGGGGTTGAGGACGATGGGGCAGACCTCGGGGGAAGACGGGGAGAGCCGCAGTGACCACCGTGGATCCGACACGGGCCGATGAAGGCGGGGGCTCGGAGGAGAGCACCGCCGCACGAATACGCGTACCCACGCAGCGCTGGTCGGCCGAGCCGACGGACCCGGCCGAGGCGGAGCGTGAGAGCGGGCAGGCCGCTTCCGGCGGGCTGCTCCAGCGCGCCCGGACGGCTCTGCGCCATCCTGTGTGCGCCTCGCTTGCCGCCGCCGCGCTGCTGCATCTGCTGTGGGTGGCGCTGCTGGCGAACAGCGGCGGTGACCTCGCCGCGCAGGACGCCTGGGCGGAGTTCGCCCTCCAGCATCCGGACTCGGCGTACAACCTGGCCTGGTACGGCGGGATGCACCCGGTCTCGTACAGCGTCATCTCGCCCTATCTGATGGCGGTCCTCGGCGTCCGCTCGACGATGGTGATCGCGGGGACGCTGTCCGCCGGGCTGCTCGCGCTGCTGCTGGTGCGCAGCCGTGTCGTGCGGCGGCCGTTGTGGCCCGCCCTGTACGGCGCGTTCGCGCTGACTTGCAACGCCATCTCGGGCCGGGTGACCTTCGGGCTCGGCGCGATGTTCGGGCTCGCGGCGGTGGCCGTGATCTTCGCCTGGCCGCGCAGGTGGCGGTCCCGGCGCTGGCACCACAAGACGGGACGGTTCGTACTGGCCGCCCTGCTGGCCGCGCTGTCGACCATGTCCAGCCCGGTGGCCGGTCTGTTCGTGGGCGTTGTGGCCGCCGGTCTGTGGCTGACCAAGCGGCGCCCCGCCGCGTACGCGCTGGGGATCACGCCCGCGCTGGTGGTCGGCCTGTCGGCGTGGCTGTTCCCGTTCTCCGGTGAGCAGCCGATGGGCTTCGGGTCGGTGATCCTGCCGTTCATCAGCGGCGCCGCCGTGCTGATGTGCGTGCCGCGCACCTGGTCGACGGTGCGGGTCGGGGCCGGGCTCTACTGCTTCGGGGTGGTGCTCACCTGGGTGATTCCCTCCCAGATCGGCACAAATATCTCCCGCCTCGGCATGATCTTCGGCGGGGTGGTGCTGATCGCCGTGCTGCCCGCCCTGCGCAAGCCCCCGCGCGCCGAGCTGCGCTCCACGCCCGCGGGCCGCCGCTGGACCGTCCTGGTGCTGGCGCTCGCGACCGTCACGGTGTGGCAGGGGGTCAAGACCGCCGACGACGTCATCCACACCACCCCCTCGGCGTCCTGGGCCCGTGAGCTGGCGCCGCTGGTCGACCGGCTCAAGCGGGCGAAGGCCGACCGGGGCCGGGTCGAGGTGGTTCCGGTGCGCAGCCATCGCGAGTCCTCCGCGCTCGCCCCGTACGTCAATCTGGCGCGCGGCTGGAACCGCCAGCGCGACATCGACCGGAACCCGATCTTCTACGGCGATGACACCCTGACCCCGGCCAGCTACCACGAATGGCTCAAGCGCTGGGCGGTGCACTATGTGGTGCTGCCCGCGGACGACCCGGACACCGCGGCGGAGCAGGAGGCCGAGCTGCTCGGCACCAAGCTGCCGTATCTGAGCCAGGTCTGGTCCGACGCCAACTGGAAGCTGTACGAGGTCAAGGATCCGACGCAGATCGCCGATCCGCCCGCCACCGTGCAGCGTGCGGGCGCCGACCAGCTCGTGGTGTCGGTCCGCTCCAAGGGCCCGGTGCTCATCCGCATCCCGTACTCGCCGTGGCTGGGCCTGGTGGACGACGACGGGAACAGCGTCCGGGCCCCGAAGGGGGAGGACGATCAGCTTCCGGTCAACCGCGAGGGCTGCCTCACCAAGCAGACCCAGGGCGGTGAGGAGGGCCAGCCGGAGGACGAGTGGACGGTGCTGCACGCCCCCCGGCCCGGCGTCTACCGGATAACGGGCAAGTACCAGCTTCCGCGCGGCACCCCCTGCCCGGACGAGATGGCTCCCTGAGCCGGGCCCATGAGCCCGGGTACTCGAGCCTGGGCCCATGGGACCGGCCCTGGGTCACCGAGCCGGGCCCGGCGAGCCGCAGACCCTTGGCAGCCAGGGCTGGTCGCGGGCGCCGCGCAGGCCCTGGCGGACCTTCTCCAGGCTGCGCAGCAGCCCGTCCGGCTGCCGGGTGGTGTCGCTGAGGTAGGTCAGTGCGGCGCGCTGGAAGGCGAGCCGCATCCGGGTGGGCATGGCGTCCGAGGCGTCCAGGCACAGCGAGGCCGAGTCCCGGAGGGTCTTCGCGATGTTCCGGTCCACCTCGTCGTCACCCTGGGCGTCGAGCGGGACGTCGGGGTTGGCGAAGAACGGGTGGGTGCTCTTGGTGGCGGTCCCCCGGCCCCAGGTCCGCTGGGCGTCGGCCGAGACCAGATAGCGCATCAGCTCCTGTGCCTGCGGGGTGTCACGGAACATCGCGGCGAAGTCCCCTGATACCTCCCGGGCGGTGGAGCCACGGTCGGCATCGGGGAGCAGGCTGCGGGAGAAGGTGAAGTCCGCCTTCTCCGGGTGGGGGTAGCCGCTGCGGATGAACGACCCCTGATGCTCCAGTGCGCACGGCGGGTCGGCGTCGAACAGCTTGCTCCCGGCCTTGCGGAAGTCGGTGATCAGCGCGGTGCGCGCGGTGTCCCTGCCGAAGAGCGCACCCCAGCTTTCCCAGGCCCGCCGCATCCGCGGGTCCGTCCACGGCAGCCCGCCGGTCGCCCAGTCCTGGTAGACGGATCTGCCCTGCTGCTGGAGCAGCAGATCCTCGATCCAGTCGGTGCCCGGCCACCCGGAGGTCGCGTCGTCGCCCATACCCACACACCACTGGCGGCCGTCGGTGGAGAGGGCGGCCAGTGTGCCCGGGCGGCGGCGGTCACGGTCGTACCACACGATGCTCTTGAGATCGGCCTTGACCGCGATGCCGTACACCGGCCCGTTGGCGCTCAGCCGGGGTGTCCAAAGCTGCCCGTACGCCGTGCGCTCCCGGCTCGGGATCACTTGGTCCAGCGGGGTGAGCTGGCGCTGGCCGGCGTAGGCGGCCAGCTCGCCGGAGCTCGGCAGCACGGCGATATCGGGCGGCGTTCCGGAGGCCACCTCCGAGGACAGCACCTCGCGCAGCGCGGTCGTGCCCTGATAGTCGACATGGACGCCGGTGCGCCGGGTGAACGTGTCCAGCAGCTCCCGGAACCCATCGCCCTCGGGGCCGGTCCAGGACGCGAGCACGCTGACGCTGCCGCGCGACTGCCAGCCGCTCGTATCGCCGGCGCCCACGACACACAGCAGCACCATCCACAGCCCGAGGACCGTGGCCGTGGCCTGGCCGGACCGCTTCGCCGCGCTCATCGGGGCTGGAACCGGTACTCGTCGATACGCGGCTGAAGACCGACCAGGATCAGTGCGGCCAGCACGGCGCCGCCCACGGGTATCCAGCCGACCGCACCGGCCTGCCAGTGCGCGCTCCGCATCGTCCTCGCCACCTTTCTGGCGGTGGGGCCGCCGGTGTGGCCGATATCCGGTCGGGTCAGGCTGGCCCCGGCCGACTCCAGCCGGTCCTGGGTCTGATACGTGAAGACGGCCAGCGGCAGCAGCGCGACGAGCAGCGCGGTCGCCGCCGCCAGCCAGGGGTTGACCAGCCGCCGGAAGCGGTGCCGCAGAAAGCGCTGGGTGTGCACCAGCAGCGCCGCCAGCGTCAGGAACAGCCCCGGCACCAGCAGCCACCAGGCGAACGACAGCAGCCAGCCGAAGGAGGTCTGGTCGTCGAGCACATTGAACTGCCGCTTCTGCACCGCCTCCAGGCGGTCGAGGATGCCGCTTTGGTCATGCCGCAGGATGGAGTCGGCATACCCCAGGTAGGCATTCTTGAGCGTCGGGTTGTCGCGGCTGGCGTACGCCTGCTCGATGGTGTCGCCATAGGACGTCACCAACGCCGCCGTGGTGCGCAGTGACCCGCGCGCCGACTCGCCCCCGATGGTGCTCTTGGACACCTGGGCCAGGCTCTGCTTGGCCGTCGACAACTGATTGCGGTACTCCTCGCTGAGCCCCTCGAACTCCGCGGTGGGGCTGGAGATGCTGCGCTTCGCCTCGTCGTAGGACGCGTCCAGCGCATCGACTGCGGCGGCGACCTGGAGTATCGCCGGGGTGGACCGGTCGGTCACCGCCGCGGAGTTGCGGCTGACGCCGAAGTACGCGGCCAGCAGCGCGGCCACGGCCAGCGCCGTGACCACCAGCAGGGCGATCAGCCGGCGCACCAGGAAGGCTCGGGTGCCGCTCATGTCGCACCGCCCGGTTCGGCGTTGAGCGGAGGCTCGGTGCTGAGCGGAGGTTCGGCGTCGAGCTGAGGTTCGGCGTCGAGCGGAGTGTCGCACTGCTGGCAGAACTCGGCGGTGGCGGGCGCCCGGCGCCCGCAGGCCGGGCAGATGACATCCGCGGCGGGCGGCGCGGCGGCCCTCGGGCGCTCCGCCCCCACGAAGTGGACGCTCTCCTCCGACACGATGATCGCCGAGTTGAGGTCCAGCGGCCGGATGGGCTCGCGGATCCGCACCTCGCCGGTGGCGGCTTCGACGATATGGACCAGCCCGCTCAGCCGGGCCAGCATCTTCTCGCTGCCGAGCTGATGGGCGAGCTGGACGGCACGCCCCCACTGGCGGCGGGCCCGCTTCCGGTCACCCGCCTCATATGCGTCGCAGCCCGCGGTGATGGCGTGGCCGAGCTCGGAATCGGCGTCGTAGTGCGCCAGCCGGGGGTCGATCCGGGACGAAAGCAGCACATCGTCCGTCCACTGGACCAGCACGGACTCGGGCTCGGGCGGCGGCAGCGCGGTGTCGCCCTCCACCACCAGCTCCACGCCGGCCAGCTCGACGTCGTCGCCCGTCGGATCGCCGCGCGGATCGGCGAGCACCGACACCTGGTACTCGCGGGTCTCGTCTCCCCACGCCTTGGTGGTCCACTCCCAGGTGCGCTCATCGGGGCGGACACCCTCGTCGGTGACGTCCACCCGGGTGGGGTGCACCTGCTTGACGAAGCCGACCCGGCTGCCCGCCCGGGCGCGGATCCGGATCCGCACCCCGGCCAGCGCCTTGGCCATCGAGGCGGAGACCATCTCCTCGAACTCGGCGGCCAGCGCGGCGTCCTCCAGCACCGCATCGGCCCGGCCGTGCAGCCGGCGCGCGATCCGCTTCAGCTCGGCGGCGTCCCAGCCGTCCCCGATACCGCGCGCGTCACAGGTGAAATGCGGGGCACACGCGTCCAGCACCTTGTCCAGATAGCCGGGCGGGTCGTGCTCATTGCGGCCGTCGGTGAGCAGCAGGGTGTGCTGGATCGCGGCGGGCTGCCGCAGATGGAGCCGGCGGGCGAGATCCAGCCAGGAGCCGATCGCGGTGCCGCCGACCGCGGGCAGCCGCGCCGCGACCCGGGCGGCGGCGGCCTTGGTGTCGGGCCCCGCGACCGCCATACCGCCGGTGAACGGATAGACGACCTGGGCCTGTTCGGTGCCCTCGACGATCGCGAAACGGGTGCCGTCGCGGAGTATGCCGACCGCGGTGGCGGTGGCCCGCCGCGCCGCCGCGATCTTCGTCGGCGGCCAGCTCATCGACATCGAGCAGTCGATGACGATGACCTCCGAGGCGGCGGTACGGGCCGCCGCCGGGCCCAGGCCGCGGGCCCGCACGCTGACGATGGCGTGCATCTCGGTGCGGCCCGCCGAGGCGGGCAGGTACTTGTTCTGATGCACCCGCAGGGTGAGGGCCGGACCCCCGTCCGCGCCCTCCGGGCCTGGGGCGTGTTGTCGCTCTCTGCGGTCCTCGTTCATCTGATCCCCCTGTCAGACGTCACACGCGGGTCACGGGCCGGATGGCGTTCGCGTGGTCGATCAGCGCACCGAGCGCCTCGGGGCTGTCCGCCTGCCGGGCCAGCCGGCGCAGGGTCAGCTCCAATTCGGCGCGCAGCGCGCTTTCGTCCTCCCACTCTCCATACACCAGCGACGGGGATTCGGTTCCACTCCGCGGCGCTTCGCTCGCCGCGGCGGCGCGCCCCTTCCGTCCCCAGCGCCTTGAACGGGCCTGCCCGGCGGGCCCGCCCCTCCGCGCCCCGGCGCCGGACTGCCGCTGGGCCCAGTCCAGCGTCACCTCCAGCGACTCCGCGGTCAGCCGGTCGCGGGCCGGGCCCGACTCCCGCCCCTCGTCCAGATACAGCCGCGGCAGCCGGGTGCGCACCTCCGCCAGATCCTCCGCCGTCGGCAGCGCGTCGGGGTGCCCCAGCCGCCCCGACAGCACCCGCACGATGGCGATCCGCGCGGCGTCGTAGTGCCGGGAGACCTTCGGCACCCCGCCGAGGATGTCCACCGCGCCGCCCCGGTCGCCCGCCGCGAGCCGGAGCCGGGCCAGCCCGAACGCGGCGCTGCCCTGCGAGCGGTTGCGCTGCCACACCGCCTCGTAGAACCGCTTCGCGGCCTGGTGGTCGCCCAGGTGCTCGGCGCAGTAGCCCAGCGCCAGCTTCGGCGCGTACTCCCCGGGCAGGGCGCTGTAGACCTCGTCGAACTCCCGCCGGGCGTCGGCCACCGCGCCGTCCGCCAGCCGCAGCAGGGCGCGGTGCCAGGACAGCCGCCAGTCGTACGGGGCCGCCGAGCCGATCAGCTTCACGGCGGTCGCCAACTCCTGTGCCGCCGACTCCCGTTCGCCCAGCTCCAGATGGGCGCGGCAGGTGCGCAGCCGGATCTCGGCGGAGGGGCGGGGGAAGGCGTGCAACTGCTCGATCAGCCGCCGGGGCCCACTGTCGGTCGGCACGCCCAGCAGCGCCGCGCCGGGATCCGCCCCGTCCGGGAACGGCACCGGCAGCCCGGGCGGCACCTGGTCGGGGCGGGGCAGCCCGGACGCCAGCAGCGGGCGCGGGTCCCCGTCCAGCCAGCGCTCCAGGTCCGGGATCCGGCCCAGCGAGGAGTCCAGCAGCGCCGAGGTCGGGGCGAAGAGCGTGGACGGCTGCGGCTGCTCGCGGCTCAGCCGCAGCGAGTGGATCTCCCGCAGCACGCCCCACAGTTGCTCGGACATCTCCGCGGCCGACCCGAACCGCCGGTCCGGATCGGCCGCGGTGGCGCGGGCCAGCACCCGGCGGTAGGACTCGGCGCCCAGGCCCGGCGGGCGCTGGGCCTGCCGGGTGGCTCTGTCGGAGAGATCTTCGAGCGTCCTGCCGACCCCGAAGAGATCATGGCGCTCGGTAAGGGCCGAGGCGCCCCGGGCCAGCACCTCGGGGGAGGCGAACGCCTCGGTGATCACGGGCGGCCCGCCGTCCCGCTGCCCCAGCCGCCACACCGCGCCGAGGTCGATCACCTTGACCCGGTCCTCGTAGTGCATGACGTTGCTCGGCTTGAGATCGCAGTACAGCAGCTTCTCGCCGTGCAGATAGCCCACCGCGCGCAGCACCAGACAGCCGTAGGCCAGGATGTGCTCGTACAGCCGCGGCCCGTCGTACGGCTTCACCGCGTCCGCGATGTGGTCCTTGATCTGGGCGAGCGTCATCCCGCCGACGAACTCCATCACGATGTAGCCCGCCAGCGCGCTCTCGTCCCGGGGGTCGGGCTGGGTGACGTAGTTGATGATCCGGACGATGCCGGGGTGGTCGAGCATGGTCAGATAGCGGCGCTCCTCGACCGCCGTCCGCAGGGCCGCCTCGTCCTCGTTGTTGATCAGACCCTTGATGGCCACGGGCTGGTTGTCCAACTGGGTGTCCTCGGCGAGATAGACCCAGCCGAGCCCGCCGTACCCCACGCAGCCGATCACCCGGTACTGATCGCCCAGCAGATTCCCGGGGCTCAGCCGCGGGGCGAAGTCGAACGGATGGCGGCAGCGCGGGCAGTAGCCCCTGGAGAGCGCGGGCTGCCCGGCGTAGGGGGCGCCCACGATCTCCTCGCACCCCTCCCAGCCGCAGGTCTGGCCGCGCGAGGGGGGATGCGGATCGTCCATCACCAGGTCGCGCAGCGAGGGCAGTTCGACCCGGGGCAGGGCCAGCGGATCCTCGCCCGCCGGCCGTACGGTGAACTTCCGCGCCACATCGCGGCGGCGGGCACGGGCCGTGGTCGCGGTGGACTCGGACGTCAGGGCTTCGCCGGGCCGGGTGGGCGGGAAAGCGCCCGCCTGGGCGGGTGGGAAAGCGCCCGCCCGAGCAGGTGCGGAGGTGCCCGCCTGGGCAGGTGGGAAGGTGCGCGCCTGGGCGGGCGGGGGAGCGGGCTCGGGGGCGGTCGGCAGGGCCCTGCGCCCGCACTCCGTGCAGAACCCCCGGGCGTTGATCCGGCCCAGGCCCTCCCCGCGGCAGTCCGGGCGATTGCAGTGCGGGCGACCGCTGTCCGGGCGCCTGCCGTCCGTACGACTGCGGTCCGGACCACTGCCCTCCGTCATGGCGCCTCCCCCTCCGGCGGTGTGTGCACGGCGGCCACGAACCGGTCGACGGCGCGGCGGGCCTCCGGCAGATCACAGGGCACCGTGGCCAGCAGCCGCACCGCGGCCCGGTGCAGCGGGATCAGCTCCGCCCGCTCGGATTCGGCCTTGCTGCCGAGCATCGCCGTGTACGACACCAGTTGCCACTTCAGCTCCTGGACCGCGGGCTGCTGGGCGTCGATCACCCGCAGCGTCTCCTCGGCCCGCTCGGCGACCGTCCGGACCGTGTGCTCGAACGCGGCCAGCTTGGCGACGATGCGGTGGGAGCGCAGCTCGGGGTCGGAGCGCAGCCGGGTCAGATTGATCCGTAAGGCCGTCGCGTCCTCGGCGTCCGACAGGGAGGAGCGGCGCGCCCCGCGCTCGGCCGCCTCGTGCTCGCGGTCGGCGGCGAGGGCCACCCGCCCGGCGAGCTCGTCCAGCCAGGCGTCGATCCGGGCCGCCTCGGGGCGGAACAGCCGCTCGGCCAGCCGCAGTCCACGGGAACGGGGATCGCGGAAGACCAGCATCAGCCGGCCGCCCCGGTCGGCGAGCAGCTTCATGAAGCCGACCAGCGCCTCCGGATCGCGGGCGCGGTCCACGCCGACGGCCACGATGGTGAGCGGCACCGCGTTGGCCTGGACCCGGCTGAGCGGGGAGGTGTCGCCTGGCGAACGCAGATCCATCCGGTCCGCGACCCGCAGCGCGACCTCGGTGTCGGTGCGCCCGGTGACGTCGATGGCCAGGTCCACACTGCCCAGCGGCGGTACGGTGCCGTGCGGCGCGGCGGAGACCGCCTCGTCCGGGCCGCCGCCCGACAACTCGCGGTCGGCGAGCGTGATGGCGCGGCTGAGCGCCTCGTACCGCGCGTGGTCGTCGTCCTCGATGACCACGGTCTCCACATCCGCGATGCCCGGGCGCCCGCTGAGGGGCTCCCGGCGCAGCCATACGGCGAGCCGCTGGGCGAAGCCGATGTCCTGGACGCCGGTGGTCAGCGGGGAGACCAGCGGCCGGTCCACCCCGGGGTCGCCCCCTAACCAGCGGCGGACCACCGGCAGATGGCGCACGATCGTCTCCACCGGGATCATGTACGAGACGCTGAGCCGCTCGGCGGAGGGGACGCCGACGGGGTCGTCGTACCGGCTGACGACCATGCCGATCACATGCCGGGTCGCCTCGTCCTCCACCCCGGCACCGCTGAAGCCCTTACGGACCACATCCCTGGGCGACTTGGGGTCGAGCCCCACCCACTCCGCCCGCGGGCCGACCCGCCCGGCGGTCTTCGCCCGCAGGTAGTGGCCGTTGTCGAGCCCCTTGGGGAAGCCGCCCATCCACACCGGGCGGCCGAGCACCGGCGGCAGCCGGTAGAGCGGCGCGCCGTGCTCGGCGGGCTGCGGCCGGCCCAGCCGCAGCAGCGCCACATCGCCGCATCCGTCGGAGCGCTGGGGCACCCAGCCGCCGTCGGCGACGCGTGCGGGGACCGGTGCGGTGTCGGGCACCTCGACCAGGTCGACCAGCACCTCGGTGGCGGGCACCGGGAGCCCGTCGTCGGGGATCACATGGGCGCACGTCAGCACCGTCTCGCTGCCCAGAAGGATTCCGGCGCCCAGGACGTCACCGGCCGAACTCCGGATCCTTACTCGCCAAGTGCCCCCGCTGGAGGTCTCATCGGCGGTAATGCCCACTTCCGCCCCCATGTGGCAAGAGCATACGCCCGGGAGGTACGGAAGTGACCCGTCCGTCCGCTGGGTCACGGGAACGGGTGAGGGGTGGGACCGGGCCCGGAAAGGGCTGGGACCCGCATCCGGAAAGGGGGCGGGACCGGGCCCGGAGAGGGTCGGGACCGGGCCCGGAAAAGGGGTGCGACCGGGCCTGGAAAGGGGAGCGACCGGGCCCGGAAAGGGGCGTGCTGGGACGGCGTGGAGCGGGACGGCAGGCCGGGCGCGTGCGGCGCCCGGCCCGGCCCATCTCGCACGCCCGGCCATTCGGGTGACGTGGCGTCACCCTTCTTGTGGCGGGCTACGTCGGATGGATTACTGAAAGTGTGCGGTAGGTCCCCCGCCGTTGTCTTTCGGCGCTGGGGGCGCCGCGTCCTCGCCGGAGCCGGGCGCCAGGCGTACCGCGAGGAGGATCGGGCGGGTGCCCCAACGCCCGCGGTCGCGCACCGGATTTCCGTGAGCGCGAGCGGGTCCAGCCCGCCCGGTCCCGTTCACCTCAACGCCCCGCACCTCGCCTCACCTCAGGAGGGACTGCGCCATGCCCATCTCACCGAGTCAGGGATCGTCCGCCGGCGGCAACACTGTCACCATCACCGGCACCAACCTCCCATGCGGATCACGGCGGTGGCGCCGGCGGGCAGCGGCACCGTGCAGATCACGGTGGTGACGCCCGGCGGCACCAGCAACAGCCTCGTCTACACCCGGGTGGCGGGGCCCGGGATCTAACCGCGCCCAGGCGTTGCGGTTCGCGTACCCAGGCGTGCGGTTCGCGTACCTAGGCGTGCGGTTCGCGCGCCGTCCCGGCGCGCAGCGGCCGGTCGGCGCACGGCCGGGACCACCACACCCCCTCGCCGTGCGTCAGCCGGGGCAGCACACGCTCGAAACCGTGCACCCGGCGGGCCGGGATCTCGCCCCGGAGCAGCCACCCCGTGGCACCGTCCACGCTCTCGCCGATATCCGCCTCGGCGGCGGCGAGCTGGGCGGTGACCGCGGCGAGCGTCTCGGGCGGGAGTTCCAGCTCGAAGGCGTGGTACGGCTCGTACACCCGCCACCCCGCCCGCTCCAGGGCCTCATCGAGCACCACGGGGGTGACATCGCGGAAGTCGGCCGCGGTGCTCACTGGGCCGACGAACCCGGAGCGGACGAGCACGACCCGGCAGTCCGTCACCGAGCGCCCCCGGGGGCCGTGGAACAGCGTGTCGTACACGGTCTCCTCGATCGCGGTGTGGAACGCGCGGGGCAGCGCGCCCAGTTCGGTCTCGTAGCCGAAGACCACCCCGGCACCGCGCGCGGTGGGCTCGACGCGCAGCCCGACGGTCGCCCATGGCCCGGTGTGGCCGGAACGGGCGATCTCACGACCGGCCTCGCCGATCCCCGAGGGGCGTTCGACGAGCACGGGACGGCTCGGTTCGAACTCCGCCTCGACGCCGTAGTCCTGGACCAGCGTGGCCGCGATGATCTCCTTCTGCACCTCGCCGTACAGCAGCACCGAGGTGGCCCCGCCCGGCATCGCCCGCGCGTGGATCAGCGGATCCTGGTCGGCCAGGTCGAGCAGCGCGGTGTGCAGCCGGGACGCGGCGGCGGCGCCGGGCTCGCGGGCGTGGACGAGGGTCTGGAGGGTGGGCGCGGCGAAGTGCGGCCGGTCCGACGGGTCGTCGCGGACGGGCCCGAGCCGGTCGCCGACCCGGACCCCGGGCAGCCCCTTGATCCGCGCGATGTTCCCGGCGGTCAGCGGCCCCCGCGCGGCCCCCGCCGCGCCGACGACCTCCAGCGCGGTGATCTGCCCGGTGTGCTCGGTAAGGGCGCCACCGGGCTCGCGGCGGTGCAGCGTCACCCGCTGCCGCAAGGCCACCTCACCGGAGAACAGCCGCAGATACGCCGTACGGCCGCCCCGGCCGCTCCGTGTGCCCCGGCCACCCCGTGTGCCGCTGCCGCCGGACCGGCCGCCTACGCCGGATCGGCCGCCCGCACCGCGCTCCACGGCGAAGACCGTGCCCCGCGGCTCGGCCCCGCCCGGCGCGGGCGGCACCAGTCGCGCCACCCCCTCGACCAGCGCCCCGACGCCCTGACCGCTGAGCGCCGAGCTGAAGAAGACCGGATGCACCAGCCCCTCCGCCGTACGGGCCGCCAGTGTGGCCCACACCTCCCCGGCCGAGGGGAGCGGGCCGTCCACGACCCGCGCGAGCATCGCGTCATCCATCTCGGCCAGCAGCTCGGCCGCCTCGGTGCGCATCCCCGGATCGTCGAGGGAGCGCGGCCGGACGTGCGCGTTCCGCGTGCCCAGCTCCCGTACCGCCGTCAGGGGGAGGAGATGCGGTGCCAGGGTGCGCCGGATGTCGGCGAGCAGCCCCGCGTCGCGGGCGCCCGCACGGTCGATCTTGTTGATGAAGAGCAGCACCGGAAGCCGCAGTCGCCGCAGCGTCTTCATCAGCACCCGGGTCTGCGCCTGGACGCCCTCGACGGCGGACAGTACGAGCACCGCGCCGTCGAGCACGCCGAGGGCGCGTTCGACCTCGGCGATGAAGTCGGAGTGGCCAGGGGTGTCGATCAGGTTGAGCTGGGTGTCCCCGGCGGTGAGGGACGCGACCGCGGTCCGTACGGTGATACCGCGCTGCCGCTCGATCTCGCCGGTGTCGGTCTGGGTGTCCCCGGCGTCGACGCTGCCGAGCCGGTCGATCACCCCGGCGTCGTAGAGCAGCCGCTCGGTGAGGCTGGTCTTACCGGCGTCGACATGGGCGAGCACGCCGATGTTGAGGGTCTGTGAGACCCGTGGAGAGCTGGGCATGGATGCTGAAGTCCTCGAAGACGGTCGTCCGGTAGGGGCGCTGGGTCGTTCCGAGGAATCGGCGCATCTGTCGCTCCTGTGCTCCTGCTCGTAGCGGTGAGGTCCCGGACATCGTGGACATGGGGGCGGGCGGAGGCAACCGAATTACGGGCGCGTGAGGACTGGACCAAACGTTCCCATCGATACTCATGAGCCGCTTGCGTAGCGTGGTTTGTGCAGCTTCGGTATCGCTTCCGCCTGTATCCGAGTGCTGGTCAGCGCGCGGCGCTGGCACGGGCGTTCGGGTGCGCGCGGGTGGTCTACAACGACGCGCTTCGGGCTCGGAAGACCGCCCGACAGCGCGGGCCGGTACTTCGCGAGCTTCGTCGTCGGGACTGGCCCCGAGGCGGCCCTGCCGAAGGCATCCCGCGAGGTGGGCATCGATCTCGGGCTCACGCACTTCGTGGTGCTCTCCAATGGGACGAAGGTCGACTCTCCGCGCTTTCTACGCCGTGCGGAGAAGCACCTGAAGAAGGCTCAGCGCGCCTTGTCCCGTAAGGAGAAGGGCAGCAGGAACCGGGACAGGGCCCGGCGGAAGGTGGCTCGCGTTCATGCGCGGGTTGCCGATGCGCGGCGCGAGTTCCACCACCAGTTCTCCACTCGGCTGATCCGCGAGAACCAAGCGGTCGCGGTGGAGGATCTGGCGGTGCAGGGTCTCGCCCGTACGCGTCTGGCCAAGTCGGTACGCGACGCTGGATGGTCGGCGTTCGTCAACCACTGTTCATGCAGTCTGAGCATGCCTGGTCAGAGCGGTCCACGCATTCGCGCAAAGCCAGATGCCCCGGCCGTTGTCTGCGGACCGGGGGCTCACGTGGATCGGCTCACCCGGCCTGTGGGCCCTGACCTGCCAGACGTCCGGCGGGCAGGGGAGACGCGTACTCCGTTTGGCCTACGCTGCTCTTCATGATCCGAGCTGTGGTTTTCGATGTCGGCGAGTGCCTGGTGGACGAGACCCGTGAGTACGGCACGTGGGCGGATTGGTTGGGGGTGCCCCGGCACACGTTCGCGGCGATGTTCGGGGCTGTGATCGCCCAGGGTCGGGACTACCGCGAAACCTTCCAGGTCTTCCGCCCCGGATTCGATCTGTACGAAGAGCGGGAGAAGCGGGCCCAGGCGGGCCAGCCCGAGCACTTCGACGACAGCGACCTGTATCCGGATGTCCGTCCGACGTTGGCGGCGCTGCGGGGTGCCGGGTTGTGGGTGGGCATCGCGGGCAACCAGACCGTACGCGCTGGGGGCATACTGCGCTCTCTCGACCTCCCGGCCGATTTCATCGCCACGTCCGATGACTGGGGCGTGTCCAAGCCTGATCCGGCGTTCTTCTCCCATGTGGCGGACGCGGCCCCCTGCGGGGCTGAGGAGATCCTTTACGTGGGTGACCGGATGGACAACGACATCCGCCCGGCGGACAAGGTCGGCATGAAGACCGCGTTGATCCGGCGCGGGCCGTGGGCCACGATCCAGTGGGATGATCCGGACGCTGCCGCGATTCCGACCTTCCGCGTCCACAGTCTCGCCGAGTTGCCGGAGCTGGTTGCCGGGCTCAGCGCTGAAGAGCGCTGACAGTCGTTCCCCATCCGTACATTCGATCATCGAGAGCGCGGACCCACGATTCGTCTCGCCAGGCATGCAGCCGCTTGCGGACGTCGCGAATCCGCTCCATGCCGACGGCGTACCAGGTGGTGCTCAGTTGATCGAGTGCTTCATTGGCCCATCGGCAGGCTTCTTCCGGCTTGCCTGCGGCGGCCTCCACGGCGGCCAGGTCGCCGAGGATGATCGTCCGCTGTTTGCCATCGCTGGCGGGCAGGTTGTCGAGCACGTCCAGCAGCGTGGCACGGGCCTGGGCCGTGTGCCCGGCGATCAACTGCGTGTTGCCTTTGAAGGCGGCGAGGCGGACGGGGGTGAACCAGTCCATCCACATCGGGCACGGCTCGTCCGTATCGCCTTCGGCTAGTACGTCTTCGGCGTGGGCGATCAGGCGCAGCGCAGTACGGGTGTCGCTGCACCGTGTCATGCATTCGGCCTCGACGGCGTCGAGCCAGGCAAGCATCATCGCGGGGGCGTTGCCCCTGCGGGCGTACGCACGGGCGGCGGACATCCGCTCTTCGGCGTCTTCCCTCTGGCCTGCCCAGCCTGGGATGAACGCGGTATGAGCCAGGATCGCCGCTCCGAGTAGCGCGTCGTCGGCTTCCCCGGCGGCCTGGAGGCCACGCACAAACGCGTTTCCTGCGGCCTGGGGCTGCTGGAGATCGAAGAAGTCGATACGCCCGGCCAGTAGATAGGACTCGGCGAGGGCGGCGGCAAGGGTGGTGCGGCAGCGGCCGGTTGTCTCGCCCATGAGTGCTGTGCCAAGACGGGTGTGTTCCACCACGCTGGCGTGGAGTTGGGAGGGCTGCACAGACCAGTACAAGCGTCGGTGAGCGTTGGTGATCGCGGCGAAATCGGTTCCTGCGGTGGCGGGTTGCGTGGCAGCGCTCGCGATGGGAAGTGGCCCGGGGGCGGGGCCGATCGCGGGAGCGCCTGACGCCGTGACGGGCCGTCGACTGCCGCCCTCCGGTGCCGAACCAGCCCTGCCCCACGGTGCGGTGAAGCCCAGTTCCTCGATGGGCTGGCCCAGTAGGTGCGTCAGTACACGCTGCACATCAGGTTGCGGCCATGGCGGATTCGCCGACTCCCAGCGGCGGACCTGGCGCACGCTGATCTGCAACGACCGTATGCCGAGCTGGGGGGCGGTGTTACGGATCGCCTCTGCGAACGCTTCCTGAGAGGCGTATCCCGCTGCCTGCCGGGCGGCCTTCAGCCGCGCGTTTCCTACTGGCCTGGGCATTGGACTTCCTCACAGCTTCAGACGGGAATGGTCAGCTCAGCCCACCGTAGCCACGGAAGGCCGGTTTGGGGACCCTTACCACCACAGCCTCCCCGTTAAGACCTCAGGAAGTCCTCTAGCCGTCCCCTAAGCGGCCTTTTATGGGACGTCCTGTACCTCCAGTATTTCCAAGGTGGGAGTTGCTGTCTCCGGGACAGGCTGACAGCTCCTGCCCTCACGCCTTCTGTGGCTTGGCGGCTGTGAGGCGGACTCGTGTCCCTGACTGTCCCGAAGAGAAGACCCCGGCGGCGCGGGTGGCGCCCCAGAGCGTGGCCAACCTGTGGCGCATGAGCGTCGGAGGGACGTGCCTCGGGTGGAGTTGCTGTGCGCTCCGCACGGGATGGTGGTGGTCAGGTGAGCACACAACCGCGCTTGCTGCCGTGGCCCGGCCCTGCGGGGCAGCGGTGCTATCTGGTCTCGGATGCGGACAGTGAGGGCTACCTGTCGAAGCTGGCTGACGAGATGGAAGCGGTTCAGCTTCAGATGGGCACGGAACTCATCGGCCATGCCCACCTGATGCTCGGCGACCGGAAAACGGACGCCCGAGAGCTCCGCTACCTCTCCAACCGCTTGATCGAAGCCCTGCAAGACGCGCTCCGGATCGCGGAGAGTCGCGGCGGGCGTCTGCCCGTGCCCGACGAAGCCGAGAGCTACGGACCGGCTCAGACAGAGGAGGGGGCGCAATGAGTGAAGCGTCAGGAGGCTGGCAGGTCGGTCCGGCACCGGGGCGTGGCCTACGTCTCAGGAAAGACGGTCTGCTTGAACTGCCGCTTCACGTGCTCCGCCCCGGTCGCGCGTCCCTGGCATCGCTGGTGCTGACGGTGGCGGAAGCGGAGCAACTGCACGCCGCCTTGTGCTACGCGCTCGGCAGTGAGCCCGCGCCCGAAGACGCGCCGGAGTGCCGTAAGCCGGTCCGTTACCCAGGTGGCCGACAGAAGTACTGAGGCCGGTCCGTACGGAATCACGCGCAACAACTGAAGAAGCAATACCGCACCACCCCTCTCGCCTCGACAGCTTCCGGGGTGGTCCGGCTGGGGCTCAATGGCGAACCCGGTGCCGATGGTACCGGGGTCGTCGTCGTGCTCTCACTCGACGTTCCCGGTGAACCATTTGTCAGTTGGTTTGAATGAAAGGGGAGTTGGCCGATGTACGGCCCTGGGAACGACGGGTTCGACGGTGAGGCGGTAGACCTGGAGGCGGGGATATGGGTGCGCGGAGTGGACTACCTGAGCGGCTGGCGGGACGCGCGCGAGGCCGCAACCGAGTTGGGTGACGCGCTGAGGCTCGTGGGTGTGGACTCGGCAGGGTTGCGGCTGCGTGCCGCTTCGGGCGCGGACGGGGCCGGGGTGGTGCGGCTTGAGCTGTCGGCGGGGTCGGCGCGTGAGGTGGCGATGCTGGCGCGGGTGACGGCTGCCCGGTGGGGCAGGGCGAGTTGATCGGGGTGGCCGGTGACGGGCCTGCGTCGGGGGATCGGTGCGCTGTGGGCACGCCGCCGGCCGTAGCGGCTTTTGGGCGGGAGCTGCCACGGGGCGAGAGAACAGGGGGCCTTACGCTGGCCCGGCGAATCGGGCGGGTCTGTGATCCTGCGTGCGTTTGCGACCGATGGGCCCCCTGTTCTTGGAGGCTCGCCCCGTGGTGGCTGCCTAAAAGCCGCGTAGGCCGTCGGCCCCCGGCCACAACGCCCCCGCCCCGGACGGTGGTCGGCTCCTCGGTGAGTGATCGCGGGGGCGCTGGCCAGTGTGGGCGGTGGGCGTCCGACGGGACCGGCGGCCACGCCGCAGCCCGGCGGGGCGGCCGGACCGCCCGGCGCGCCGAAGGCGCGCCCTTGAGTAAGTGAAGACAAGTTTCGACACCTCGCCCGTGCGCCGGTCTGCCCGGTGGTCGGCTGACGGTCGGCGGCGGCTCGGTGCGCTGCGTGAGGGCGCTTGGGCGGGACGCTGGCCGGGCCGAGTGATTGTCAGTGCCCGGCGACAACATATGAGTACGAGTGACAAGTGAGCATCTGTGCGAGATGCGCGACGAGTTCGAAAGGGAGTGACGGCTATGGCCTGCCGCGATCCCCCATCCCCGTGCATACCTTCGGAGGCATATCCTGCGCGCTCAGCGCCCTGACCATGACCAGCGATCACGAGCCATACGACGGCAAGCGGCGAATTTCCCCACGCGGATCGGACCGAAGAGCGCGGCGCGGCTTGCCCGGCTCCTCGGCCCGCCCGTCGAACGTTAATCCAGCGGGTTGGGCTCGATCTCGATCCGGTCGAAGTCCAGCCCCCGCCCCCGTTTCTCGGTGGGGTGGATGATCACAGCGGCGAACAGGAACCGGAAGATAGCATTCATCCGGTCGTAGTCCTCCGCCTTCTCCAGCTCCCGCCACGATGTGCGCGCATGCGGCCCGGCGATGCCTTCCAGTACGGCAACGGGCCGCTGCACGGTCCTGCGCTGACGCTCCTTGATGCGGTCCTCGATGGTGCGGCGCATGGCCCGGTACTCCGGTGTGGGAATCTCCTTGGCGAGCCACATTTCATTGAGCTCCGCGAGCTGGGCGGCGTCGTCGTCATCGGCTTCCACATCGCTTGGCGGCCGGGTTGTGGTGGCGGGCTGGTGGCCGGTGATGTCGAGCTTTTCCGGCGCTTCGAGTGCCACGTCCCGGGCGAAGTCTTCCAGCGGTTCGGCGGTGATCGCGCGTTTGCACTGCTGGTCGCCGTTGAGGGCGGCGCGGGTGCACCGGTAGATGGGCTTGGTCTTGTTGCTGCTGCCGGACATGCGCATGCCGCAGGTGCACATGACCACGCCGCGCAGCAGATAGTAGCGGTGAGTGCGCGTGCTCTTCCCGCTGTGCGCGGCCCGGTATGTGCGCAGATGCTGCACCTCCTCCCACTGGCCCACGTCGATGACCGGCGTCCAGTTGCCCATGCCGATGCGCTGCCCCTGGTGCGTCCGGATGCCCGCCACGTAGGGCATGGACAGCAGATTGCGGACCTTGTTGCCCTGCCACTGCGCGCCCTCGGCAGTGGTGAGCTGGCGTGCGTGCAGGTCCCTGGCTATGGAGCTCGCTGATTCCCCGTCCAGGAAGCGGCGGAAGACTTCCCGGATCACCTCGGCCTCCTCCTCCACGATGGTGCGCCCGTCCTTGGCGTAGCCGTACCGGCGCCCACCGTGCGGCTCACCCGCGCGGGCCCGGTCCTCCAGCGCCGATTTCGTGCGGCGTGAGGTGTCGTCGGATGACCGGCAGGCGTGGGCTACTTCGATGCGCAGGATGAACCGGTCATCGGGGTCGGAGAGGTCCTTGCGGTTGGCCTGGCCGTGCAGGATGACGTGACGGTCGTCGGCGATGGTCAGGAGTTCTTCGAGGTCGGTCCTTGGGTTGCCGCATGAGCCGGTCGGGGTGGTAGACGATCACGTGCCGGTAGGCGCCTTCGGCCATCCGAGTCAGCAAGGCGTCCCAGCCGGGCCGCTTGCGGTCGCGCTTCCACGCCGAGCGGTTGTTATCGACGAACACATCGGCAACGTGCGCGCCGAGCCTCTCGGCTATCTCACGGCAGATCCGCTCTTGGCGGTCAACGCCGGTCTGGTCGTCGTCGCCTGCCTGCGAGATGCGGCAGTAGACCGCCGCTTCGTTGCGAACTGCCTTGTGGTGCTGCGTTGTTGTCGATCGCGTCATGCTTGGACTGTATGAAACACCACTGACATTCGTGGCCATGCTGGAGTACAAGGCCGCACGGTACGGGCGCACTTTCGTGCGCATCGGCCGGTTCGAGCCCACCAGCCAGGTGTGCTCGCGGTGCGGCGCCAAGGACGGTCCCAAGCCTCTGCACATCCGTACCTGGACGTGCAGAGGATGCGGGGCCGTTCTTGACCGAGACATCAACGCGGCGGTCAATATCGTGCTCGTCGCCGTCAACCCTGGCGCCGCGCAGACGCTGACCTTCGACCTGTCCCGCTTCGGCCAGGTCACCGGGGGCACCGGCTGGTTGGTGCCGCGCTGGTCCAGCCGCACCTCGGGCACCGGCGATCCGTACACCGCGCGCCGGGACACGGCGCTGGACGGCAAGCGGCTGAGCGTTCCGTTCGCCGAGCAGTCGGTGCAGACGTTCCAGATCGACGGAGTGGTGGAGTAGGGCTGGGTCTCACACCTGGAGCGGGGTCTCGCACCTGGAGGGGCCGCACGCCTGGCGGGGGCCGCACGCCGGAGCGGGGTCTCGCACCTGGAGGGGGCCGCACGCCGGAGCGGGGCCTCACGCCTGGAGCGGGGTCTCAGGCCGCCAGGTGGCGGACGATACGGCGCAACTGCTCCTCCCACCGCTCCTGGAACTCCGGCGAGTCCGGCTCGATGCCGAAGATCTGACGGACGGCGTGCGGCATCGTGGCGGGTGCGGAGACCACGGCGTAGCACATCAGCAGCACGGCGGCCGGGTCGAGGTCGTCCGCCAGCTCGCCCGCCGCCTGCCGGCGCCGCATATCGGACAGGTCCTCGGGATGCTCGTCCGGCGCCGCCTCGCCGGTCAGCCCGCGCCAGACGGCCAGCCGGATGGCGCGGGGGTCGTCGAACGCCTCCCGGAGGTAGCGGATGATCAGCTCCTCGAAGGGGACCGCGGGGTCGTTGAAGGTCGCCTCGCGCGCCAGCCACTCGCGGGTGAGCTCCTGGTAGAGGCCCTCCTTGCCGCCGAAGTAGTAGGCGATGAGCTGCTTGTTGAGGCCCGCCCGGTCCGCGATGTCCTGGACGCGGGCGCCCGCGAACCCCTTCTCGGAGAACACGTCCCTGGCCGCCTCCATCAGCAGCCGCCGGGAGCGCTCCGGGCACTGCTTGCGCTCCTCGGGAGTGGGGGCGCGGCGGGGCCTCTTGGGCGTCCCCTGCATGGTCGTCATCTCCTCTTCCTCGGCCCGGACAGGCTAGCCGGGGGTTCCCGGCAGGGTCTCATCTAACCGTTTGACAACATCATCCGTTTGGATGAGCCTGACTGCGGTTATGTATCCATCGCAGGACACGCGAGGAGATTCATCATGTTCGTGGTGACCGGAGCCACCGGAAACGTCGGCGGTTACGTCGTGAAGGAGCTGGCCGACGCGGGCGCCGAGGTGCTCGCGCTCACCCGCGACCCCGAGGCGGCCCGGCTGCCGGAGGGCGTCCGGGCGGCCCGCACCGAGGAGCTGCCCCTGGACGGCGCCACGGCGCTGTTCCTCAACCCCGCGGTGGTCTGGCAGGTCGGGTCCGAGAAGATCCTTGAGCGGGCCAAGGCGAGCGGTGTACGGCGGATCGTGATGCTCTCCTCGTCCTCCGTCCTTCAGGACCTCGATCCGCAGTCGAACCCGATCGGCGTCCGCCACCGCGCGCTGGAGGACGAGGTCGAGGCCACGGGGCTGGAGTGGACGTTCATCCGCCCGGGCGGCTTCGCGGCGAACGCCCTCCAGTGGGTGGACCAGATCAAGGCCGGGGATGTGGTGTACGGGCCGTACGCCGGGGCGCAGATGGCGCTCATCCACGAGGCCGACATGGGCGCGGTCGCCGCGCGTGCCCTGCTCGCCGACGACCTCGTCGGCAAGACCCCCGAGCTGACCGGGCCCGAGTCGCTGAGCTTCGCCGACCAGGTGCGCACCATCGGTGAGGTCATCGGGCGGCCGCTGCGGTACGAGGAGATCCCGCCCGAGGTGGCGCGGGAGCGGATGGCCGGCGGGTTCCTCACGCCGGAGATGGCGGACTCGCTGCTGCGCGTCTTCGCGGAGTTGGTGGACCGGCCGCAGGCGGTCTCGCCGGAGGTGGAGCGCATCACGGGGCGCCCCGGGCGTACGTTCGCGCAGTGGGTGGAGGACCGGGCGGCCGCGTTCCGCTGACCGGGGTTGCGCCTGCGGCGCCCCTTCCCGGACCGTGGGGCTCCGCTCCCTGGACCCCGGACGGGCTGAAATCAGCCCCTCCGGCGTTTGAGGAGCGGGGTCCGGGGCGGAGCCCCGGTTGTGGGAAGGGGCGGGTAGGGGAAAGCCCGACTCAGGAGGCGGTCCGCGTGCCGCGCTTGCCCGTCTGCTTCTTCGCGGTGGCCTTCTTGGCCGCGGCCTTCTTCGTGCCCGTCTGCTTCTTCCCGGCGGGCTCCTTCTCCGCGGTCTTGGCGGTCTTCGCCGCCGCCTTCTTCCCGCCCGCGGCGGTCTTCTTGGCCGCGGCCTTCTTCGCCGGTGCCTTCTTGCGGCCGCGCAGCTCGTGGACCGTCGCCGCCGCCGCTTCCTCTTCCTCCTCCTGGGCTTCGCCCGCCCCGGCCCCCTCGCCCCGGGCCTCCCTGGCGCTGCGGACGCTCTCCTCCAGCGCCGCCATCAGGTCGACCACCTGCGCGCCCGCGGGCCGCTCACCGGGCTCGGCGGCGGGCGTGGCACCGGACAGCTTCGCCGCCACCAGCTCCTCCAGCGCCTCGTGGTACTCGTCGCGCAGATCGTTCAGATCCACCTCGCCGAGGGTCTCCATCAGGGTGTCGGCGAGGTCCAGTTCGGCCGGTTTGACGGTCACCTTCTCCTTGGGGGCCACCCCCGCGGGCTCGCGCACCTCGTCGGGCCAGAGCAGCCGGTGCAGCGCGATGGTGTCGCCCACGACGCGGAGCATCCCCAGCCGCTCGCGGCCACGGTGGGCGTATTTGGCGATGGCGACCTTCTCGCTGCGCTTGAGCGCCTCGCGCAGCAGGGTGTACGGCTTGGCCCCGGCGGCGCCGGTGGTGCCCAGGTAGTAGGCGTCGCCCATTTGCAGCGGGTCGATCTCGGCGGCGGAGATGAACGCCTCGATCTCCAGGGTGTGGGTGGTGGGCAGCGGAAGGGCCGCGAGGTCCTCCTCGGTGATCGGGACCAGCGCGCCGTCCGCGTCCTCGTACGCCCGCCCGATCTCGCTCGACTCGACCGGAGTGTCCTCCAGCTCGCAGACCTTGCGGTAGCGGATGCGGCCGCCGTCGCGGGTGTGGATCTGCCGGAACGAGATCGAGTGGTCCTCGGTGGCCGGATAGATCTTGATCGGAATGCTCACCAGGCCGAAGGAAATGTTCCCATTCCAGATAGATCGCATGCTTGATCCCTTTCGTGAGATTCTTATCGTATGTCCCCGATCGCGGAGGTGGAGGGGCGGCGGATCACGCTCAGGAACCTCGACAAGGTCATCCATCCGGCCACCGGCACCACCAAGGGCGAGCTGCTGCACTACCTGGCGTCGGCCGCGGACCCGCTCCTCGGCCATCTGCATGGTCGGCCGCTGGCGTTCCTCCGCTACCCGGACGGCCCCGACGGCCAGAAGTTCTTCACCAAGAACCCGCCTCCGGGCACGCCTTCCTGGGTGACGACGGCCGAGGTCACCCGCCATAAGGGGGAGACCGCGGAGCAGGTGCTGATCCAGGACCTGCCCTCGCTGATGTGGGCGGCCAACCTCGTGGTGGAGCTGCATGCCCCGATGTGGCGGATCGACCAGGGCGTGGGCATCGCCGACCGGCTCGTCTTCGACCTCGACCCCGGGCCGCCCGCCACGATCGTGGACTGCCGCGTCGTGGCCGTATGGCTGCGTGAGCGGCTGGCCGGTGACGGCCTTACGGCGTACGCGAAGACCAGTGGCTCCAAGGGGCTGCATCTGCTGGTGCCGGTGGAGCCGACCCCCTCCCGGCAGATCACCGCCTACGCCAGACGGCTGGCCCTGGAGGCCGCCAACGCCATGCCGGACCTGGTCATCCGCAAGATGACCCGCGCGCTGCGGCCGGGGAAGGTGTACGTGGACTTCAGCCAGAACGCGGCCGCGAAGACCACCGCCGCCCCCTACACCCCCCGCGCCCTCCCCGAACCGGCCGTTTCCACTCCCGTCACCTGGGAGGAGGTCGAGGAGTGCCGCGCCCCGGCGGCGCTGTCCTTCCTGATCGACGACATCCCGGCGCGGCTCGAACGCCACGGGGATCTGCTCGCCCCGCTGCTGGACCCGGCGCGGGCGCGCCCGCTGCCGACGGGGGAGGGCGGCGCCGGTGAAGGCGACGGGGAAGGCGGGGACGAGGGCGCCGGCGACGAAGGCGCGGTCGACCGATGACGTCGTCCCCTGAGCCGCCCCTTCAGCCGCCTCTTCAGCCGCCCGTGGACGTGGCGCTGGCCCGCGTCGTCCCCACCCTGCCGACCGCCCCGCCCGGACGGCGGCTGGCGTACGAGCCCAAGTTCGACGGCCATCGGCTGCTGATCTTCCGGCTGGTGGACGCCGTAAGGATGCAGGCCCGCTCCGGCCGCATCATCACCCGCGCCTTCCCCGACCTGGAGGCCGCCGCGCGGCCGCTGCCGCCCGGCACGGTCCTCGACGGCGAGGTGGTGGTGTGGGCGGGCGACCGTACGGACTTCGCCGCCGTCCAGAAGCGCGCCTTCGCCGCGTCCGAGTCGCGGGCGGGGAGGCTGGCCCGGGAACTGCCCGCCTCCTACGCCGCCTTCGACCTGCTCGCGATCGGCGAGGAGGATCTGCGGCCGCTGCCGTACGCGGAGCGCCGGGCCAGGCTGATGGCGCTCCTCGAACCGCTCGGCCCACCACTTCAGGCCGTGCCGATGACGACCGATCCACAGCTCGCCGCCACCTGGTACGAGGCGCTTCCGGAGATCGGGGTCGAGGGTCTGGTCGTCAAGGAGCTGGACCAGCCCTACCGGCCGGGCCGCCACTGGCGGAAGGTGCGCCATTCGGAGACCCGTGACGCCGTCGTCGTCGGCGTCGTCGGCCCCCGGCTCCGCCCGCGCGCCCTGGCGCTGGTGCTTCCCGGCGACGACGCGCCCGTCATCTCCGCCCCGCTCGCCACGGCCGTCCGCGCCCAGCTCAGCACGGCCCTGCGCGATCTGCCCGACCCCCAGCCCCCGCCCGCCGAACTGCCCACCGCACTGGACCGGGTCGGCGCCGAGATCGCCTACCGCCCGATCGCCCCGGACCTGACGGTCGAGGTCCGCCAGGAAAGCACGGTCCGCCACGCGGCGACGACGGTCATGCGCCTCCGCATCCCCGACTGACCTCCCGGGGCCACCGGCGGGAGGGGGCGGGGTCGCACCCACCCAACACCCGGCCCCGGGGCCGAATACCGAGTGCGGACCGTGGGCGCCTCCGGCGGGCAGCCCCCACCCCGCCCCTTCCCACAGCATCACTATGCGGCTCCCCCGCGTGGGGGGCTCCGCCCCGGGCCCCGCTCCTCAAACGCCGGAGGGGCTGAATTCACGGCCCCCGGGCCGAACGCGGGACGGGCAGGCGCCCGGTGCCACCGGCGGGTGGCCGCGAGACAGCGGGAGGGGGCGGGGTCGCAGGGGTGGTGTCCTGGACGCTCTCGCATATTTGTGGCGCCAATCTCCGGCCCACTCCACGCTCCTGGGCACCGGCGCCGTAAATATGCGGTCCAGGGCGCCGCACCGGAGGCCCCGCCCCGGGCGCCTATTCTTCCCGCGTCACCCGCGCATGGTCCGTCACCACTCGGCGGAAGAGATCATGACCAGTCCGGCCGGTGTGGCGTAGACACCACTGCTGCGCTTCCTCCTGCCCTTCCTGTGGGCCGGACTCCTCGCCACAGCCGGACGTGGCGCAGAACGCTTCGTATGTGACTCCGCCGTCTGGCACGTGCCGGATGG
>NZ_JAHLEM010000610.1 GCF_018883605.1 Streptomyces niphimycinicus
CCCGCCCCGGTGCGAGGCGCCGCCACGGCCGCCCCGGCGCCGGTCTCCGCCACGGCCGCGTCCACCGTGCCGGTCTCAGCCGAGACGACAGCCCACACCGTCACCCTGGTCACCGGCGAGCGCGTCACGCTCCGCGCGGACGGGAGCGTCGTCGTGGCGCCGCGGCCGGGTGCCGAAGCGGACTATGTCACCCGGCGGTTGGACAACGATGTCTTCGTCATTCCGCTGACCGCCCTGCCATACCTGGGCCGCACCCTGGACCCCGCGCTGTTCAACGTCTCCGCCCTCGCCGAGGCCGGTGTCACCACCACCCCGGTACGGGCCCGGGCCACCGCGGGCGCCACGGCACCGCCCTCGGGCCCCGCCTTCGGCGCGGCACTGGCCAAGCAGATCGGCGCCGAGGCGGCGAAGGGGTCCGTGGGGGAGGGCCCGCTGTTCGGCGGCGTCACCTCGGTCGCACCGGCGGTCGCCACCGACGGCGTACGGGACACCCCGCGCCCGTCCGCGCGGGCGGGCCACGCGGACCACCCGGTGAAGGTCACCGTGCTCGGTACGGACGGCAAGCCGCTCCCGGGCACCACATCGTTCGCCCTGGCCAACGCCGACGACGCCGCCCGCTACCAGGAGCCGTTCCTCGATGCCGTGGACGGCGCGGCGCGGGTCGAGGTCCCCGCGGGCCACTACACCGCCATGGTGTCCGCCCCGGCCTTCGACAGCGCCGGTGAGCCGGCCGGTGTGCGCATGGCCACCGCCGAGTTCACCGTCCCCGACGGCGGCACCGGCACCGAGGCCGTGCTCGACCTGCGCAAGGCGACCGAGCGGGTCACCTTCTCGACCCCGAGGCCCGCGGAGGAACACCAGCTCATCCTCCGCTACCTGCGCCAGGACGCGAAGGGCGCGGTGGCGGTGGGCGGCGGCGTCGGCGTTTCCGGCGGTCCGCCCGTCCAGGTGCAGCCCTCCGGCCGCCCCGTCACCACCGGCGACCTGCGCTTCGATGTGTACACCCACCGCAAGGCGCCCGCGGACGCGGCCACGCCCTACTCCTACGACCTCAAGCTGGCCAACCCCGCCGGCACGATCGCCAAGAACCAGCACTACAAGGTCACCGGACGGCAACTGGCCACGGTGCGCACCAATTACCACAGCGATACGCCGGGCCGGGCCGAAGAGGTGGCGCGGCTGATGTACCTGCCGTACGAGACGAGCGGCGAGGCGCTGTCCGAGCCCTTCAAGGCTCCGGCGCGGCGGACCGAATACGTCGGCGGCTCCGCCGGTGCCTCCTACGCGGACTGGCTCAAGGCCGGGGAGCGGCGCTTCGTGTCCCGGCAGCAGCCCCTCGTGCCCGGCCGGACCACCACCGTCGACTGGCTGCGCGGCCCGCTGGTGCCAGGTTTCACCGAGCCCGCGCGGGGCGCCGCCGCGGACGAGACGTGGTACTGCGCGGCCTGCCGCAAGGGCGACGCCCTCACCTTCTCCCTGGCCTCGGCCACGGTCATGGACTCCGCCGGACACCACGTCCTCGCGGTCCCGTCCGACATCACCTCCTCGCACTTCGCGGTGGTCTCCGGTGACACGACCCTGTACGAGGGCGACGGCGTCCCCGGCGGCATCCTGACCGTCCCGCCCAAGCAGGCCCCGTACACGGTGGTGTACGACCAGACCAGGACGAACGGCGACTTCCGCCAGTCGCTGACCACGCACACCGAGTGGAGCTTCGCCTCGGGGCACTCGGGTGGCCAGACCGTGCCGGACAACTGGACGTGTGTGTCGGAGGCGGGCGAGTACGACGGCCCCGGGGATTGCTCGGCGCTGCCGGTCGTCGTCCCGCACTACCGGCTCGACGCCGGGCTGGACGGCACGAGCCCGGCCGGTGACGGCCATCTCGTCGTCGGCTTCGGGCATGTGCCGGGCGTGGTGGCCCCGCCGGCGGTCACCAAGGCGAGGGTCGAGGTGTCCTTCGACGGCGGCGAACGGTGGACGGCGGCGGCCACCACCGCGCTCGGCAAGGGCCGGTTCCGCGCGGACTGGACCACTCCGGACGAGGCGGCGGGCCGGGATGCCTCCCTGCGCGTCACCGGGACCGACTCGGGGGGCAACACGGTGACGCAGACGGTGAAGAGCGCGTTCACGGTGGCCGCGGCCCGCGGTTAGCCCGTGTCCGGCGGGTCGTGACGCCTGCGGCGCGCCGTTCCCCTCCCCGCCCCTTCCCGAAACTGGGGCTGCGCCCCAGGCCCCGGATCGGGGCTTTGCCCCAGGCCCCGGATCGGGGCTTTGCCCCAGGCCCCGGATCGGGGCTTTGCCCCAGGCCCCGGATCGGGGCTTTGCCCCAGGCCCCGGATCGGGGCTTTG
>NZ_JAHLEM010000611.1 GCF_018883605.1 Streptomyces niphimycinicus
GCGCCCCAGCCCCCGGCCCAGGGCTGCGCCCCTCACCTCGGCCCAGGGCTCCGCCCCAGCCCCCGGCCCGGGGGTTCTGTCCTCCACCCCGGGCCCGGGCTCCGACCCTTCCTGCCGCGGCCATGCGGCTTCGCCGCGTGGCGGGGCTCCGCACCGGACTTCGGGGTCCAGGGGCGGAGCCCCTGGTGGTGGGAAGGGGCGGGGCGGGGAAAGGTCCACCGGGTGGTCAGTCCGCGTCGTCCTTCGCCCACCGCGAGGTGACCGTGCCGATGGCCGCCGCCGCATGCCGGATCCCCGTGTCGCTCGCGCGCACCGACCGCGCGAACTCGACATGCAGGAAGGGCACATCGTCGGCGGCGGCCCTGCGCCCCTGGACGTTGTCGCGGCCCTCCAGGGGGCAGGCGCGGACCCAGGCACGGCAGACGGAGAAGTGCCGTGCGGCGAGCGCGGCCGCGAGGCGGCGGGCGTCCGCGCGGCCCGCCGAGCCCGTGCCGGTGGAGGCGACGGCGTCCCGGCCCGGCACCGAGTCGTCGGCGAAGCCGTGGACCTGGACGCCGGGCAGACCGCGCCGGGCCAGCTCGTCGCAGACCGCGTCGAAGACGGAGTCCGTACGGTGGGCGGCGTCGGCCGCGTCGCCGTGCCCGGCTCTGCGGTGGGCGCCCGCGAGCACCAGGACGCCGCCGGGGGAGTCCAGGAGTACGCGTGCGCCGAGCCGTTCGGTGTCCGCGTCGGAGACCGGGTGCGGCACCTGGACCGACCAGCGCGCGGGTGCGGACAGATCCACATAGACCCGGCCCCAGCCGCGCGGGGCGGGTCCGTCCTCGGTGCGGTCGGACAGTTCGGCGTAGCGGCGGCCGGTGCCGCTGTCGGTGAGGGTACGGAGCCGGAATCCGGCGTCGGCGAGCCGTGGGCGGGCGCGGTCCGGGTGGCCGTCGAGGATCAGGCCCACCGCGTCGGCGACGGCCCGGCGTTCGGCGCGGCGCGGCTCCCGGTAGCCGGAGTCGGGGCCGAATCCGGCGGTGAAGTCGGTGATCCTGCGCTCCAGCGCGACCTCCGGGGCGTCCGCACCGTCCGAGGCGGCGCCACCAGCCGACCGCCCGATCGTATACGCGCTCAACCCCGCCAGAAGCAGACCGAACACGACCGTGACAGCCGCCGCGATGATCGACTTCGCTCGTATCTCCGCCATGACCGTCTCATCGTAACGACCCCTCTTACGGGGGCATATCGGGAGGATGCTGGCGAAGAATGACGTCCAGATGAACGCCTGGCAAAGGGCGGAAGGCCGTCGTTTGCCCGGCCTTGCTCAATGACAAACACCTTTTCTCGTTTTTTCTTTAAGATGTGCAACCCTTTGATCCGTCTGGCTGTCTGACGGTCCGGATCGCACTCGAGTGCGCTCTGTGTGGTGTGAGTTGCAGGAGAGGAGCCCATCCGTGGCCGCTTCGCGTACGAAGCGGCGGCACAAGGTCCGCCGAAGGGCCGACATGTCGCTTCTGGGAGGTATCCGGCCCCCCATAGCGGTGCTGTCGGTTCTGCTCCTCTCCCTCGCGGGAATCACCGCCCTCACCCTGGGCAAACCGGACAACGCCCTGGTCCCCAAGGCGGTCCTGACCTCACAGCAGTACGTCGCCGAAGACGGCGCCATCGCGCTGCGGGCGTCACTGGACGAGTCCGTCACCGATCTCACCAGCACCGCGACCCTCTTCAACGAGGGCCGGCCGGTCTCCGCCGACACCGTCCTGGACAAGGTCGGCAACGTCTACCAGAAGTGGCGCGGCACCGCCGTCATCGAGATCAAATCGGGCAAGATGCTCGCCGCCCGCGGTGAGAACGTCCCGCTGACCGCGATCGATCTCACCAAGCTCTCCCGCAGTGACGGGCTGGACCCGCGCATGGTGCGCCTGGAGAACGGCCAGACCCGGCTGATCATCGTCGCCCTGCTGTCCTGGAAGGGCCAGCCGCAGCAACTGCTGGTCGCCTCCAGCACCCTCAGCTTCCCCGGTGTCGACCTCGGCCCCGGCCGCGCCATCGGCGTCGTCGACTCCACCGGCCATCTGCTCTCCAGCCACGGGGCCCTGGACAGCGAGCGGGCGCGGAAGCAGCTCACCTCGTTCGCCAAGACCGCCGCGCGCAAGGGCCGGCAGCACCCCGTCAAGGCCAAGGAGCCCGGCGCGGGCGGCTACACCGGCGTCAGCGGCCATCTCACCGGTGGCGCCGCCAAGGAGGTCCGCACCGTCGGCGGCTACGCCACGCTCGCCGCCCCCCAGGCCGGTGGCGCCACCACCGCCAGCAGCCTCGGCCTGACCGTCGTCACCGAGGTCGACGTCTCCGCCAAGGTCTCCCAGATCACCCGCCCCGCCTTCGGCGTGGCCGCCGCCGGTGCCCTGCTGGCCATCGGCGGGCTCGCGGTGATCGTGCTGCTGGGCACCGTGCAGCGCCCGCTGATCCGGCTGTTCCTGGAGAGCCGCCGCCTCACCCGCGGCGATCTGGCCCGCCCGGTGAGCGTGCCGAGGGCCGGGGAGGCCGCCCGGGTGGGCGCCGCCCTGGAGCGGCTGCGCCGGCAACTCCAGGGCGAGCCCGCGGACATCGAGGGCCCGGCCGTGCGCAAGGGCCTGGGAGCCCGCGCCCTGCTCGCCCTCTGCGCCGTCCTGCTGCTTCTCTGGTCGGTTCCGCTGATGCTGCTGCTCAACCGCGCCGACTCCGCCGTCAAGGTGCCGGCCCAGATCGTCCACGACCAGAACTCCCGCACCATCACCCTCAGCGACCGGGTCCGCCGCGCGCTCAACGAGGGCCACGCGGATCTGTCCGCGGTCGCGGCCCTGATCGGGGACCGCACCACGCCCGAGGACATGAAGGAGGTGCTGGAGCGCACCATGGAGGACCACGAGCGCTATGAGTCGGTGTACGTCCTCGGCGCCGACGGCGAGATCCTCGCGCGGGCCGGTCGCTCCCCGCACCACGCGGACGGCAAGGGCCCCTCGAAGCAGGCCCTCGAGGTGACCGGCGAGGGCGGCAAGAAGCCCGTCGTCACCGCCACCGCCCAGGCACCCGGCCGGGGCGGCGCCGCCGTCGTCGGCGAGTTCCGCATCGAGTTCGTCAACGCGCTGCTGGGCCGCCAGGGCATGGGCGAGGTCCGTGTCGTGGACACCAAGGGCCGGGTCATCGGCGGCGACTCCGGCTATATCGCCTTCGAGAAGGCGCCCTCGCATCTGAACTCGCTGCTCGCCACCAAGCAGGCGCGCGCCACCGTCCAGCGCGGCGGCACGGTGCGGGTCGCGGCCGTCGCGCCGTTCAGCGGCGGCGGCGCGGCCAAGTCGCTCCAGTGGTCCCTGGCGAGCTGGCAGCCCGCCTCCAGCCTGGCGATCCCCGAGTACAGCCTCCAGAACCGGACCGTACTGGCCGGGCTGCTGGGGCTGACCGCCGCGGCCGCCTGCCTGGGCTGGCTGCACATCGTCGTCGTACGGCCGCTGCGCGCCCTGGCCGGGCAGGCCGAGGCGCTGGCCGCGGGCGACCGCAAGACCGTGCTGTTCCCGCGCCACCACGACGAGGTCGGCGCCGTCGTCCGCAGCCTGGAGCTGATCCGGCAGCAGCTCCAGGAGCAGCCCCGCAAACGGGACGGCGGCAGCCGGACCCCCGCCGGAGTCGGAAGGAACTGAGGCTCTCACCGTGCTCTTCCTCTACACCGTGCTCGTGGTGTGCGAGGCCGTCCTGCTGATCGCCGGCATCGTCGAACAGCGGCGGCACCAGACCAACCTCGACATGATCCCCACCCGGGTCCTGGTCAACGGCATCCGCGGCAAGTCCTCCATCACCCGGCTGTGCGCGGGCGCGCTGCGCGGCGGCGGGCTGACCACCGTCGCCAAGACCACCGGTACGGCGGCCCGTTTCATCCACCCGGACGCCACCGAGGAACCCGTCTACCGCAAGTTCGGCATCGCCAACGTCGTCGAGCAGATCGGCATCGTGCGCCGCGCCGCCGCCTACAACCCGCAGGCGCTCGTCATCGAGTGCATGGCGGTCATGCCGGCCCTCCAGGAGATCAACCAGTCCAAGCTGATCCGCTCCACGATCGGCGTGCTGTGCAACGTCCGCGAGGACCACCTGGCCGAGATGGGCCCCACGCTGGACGACGTGGCGCGCTCCCTGTGCCGGTCCATGCCCGAGAACGGCATCTGCGTCACCGCCGAGCAGGACCGTTTCGACATCCTCCAGGAGGAGGCGGACGCCCGGAACTGCCAGTTGATCTACGCCGACCCCAAGACGGTCAGCGACGAGGAACTGCGCGGCTTCAGTTGGTTCACCTTCAAGGAGAACGTGGCCATCGCGCTCACCGTCGCCGAGCTGGTGGGCGTCGACCGCGAGACCGCCCTCAAGGGCATGTACGACGCCCCGCCGGACCCCGGTGTCCTCTCCGTCGAGCGGTACGCCACCGAGGACGGCAAGAAGCTGCGGTTCGCCAACGTCTTCGCGGCCAACGACCCCGAGTCGACGCTGATGAACATCAACCAGTTGCTCGACCTCGGCGCCATCCACCGCCCGCTCAACGTCGTCATCAACTGCCGCCCCGACCGTGTCGAGCGCAATGGCCAGATGGGCGAGATCATCCCCGACCTCGACCCCGAGCAGGTCTTCGTCATCGGGCATCCGGCCAAGTCCGCCATCGACGCCATCCCGGCCGAGTACCGGGGCCGCGCGGTGGACCTCGGCGGCGACCGCCGGGACCCCGAGGAGTTCATGGCCGAGCTGCTCGGCCGGCTCGGCCCCGACTCCTCCCTGGTGGCCATCGGCAACATCCACGGCCAGGGCGAGCTGCTCCTGGAGCACCTCGCCGAGCTGCCGGCCGACGACAGCGCCGACGAGGTACCGGCGGCAGCGGCGGCCCCGTCGGCACCGGCGGCCGACGAGCGCCATGTCGAGCACGTGGACACGATGCAGCTCTACGCGCCCCGCCTGGACCCCTACCAGCGGTACCCGGAGGCGTACGAGAGCCGGTACGCGCCCCAGGCGCAGGTGCCGCACCAGCGCACCTCCGAGCAGCCGTACGACCAGGGCTCCCGGGAGCCCTGGCCCGGGGTGACCCCCACCCCCGAATCCGCACCGGTGGTCCCCACCCCCGCGGCCCCGCAGCCCCGCGGCCTGTTCGAGCCGCGCGTCCCGCCCGCCCCGCCCGCCGACGACTCCCAGCAGGGGCAGAACCCAGGAGAGCAGCACCGTTGATCCCCGCCGTCCTCACCCCTGAGATCGCCGCCATCGGCATCGCGATCGGGCTGCTCTTCTCGCTGGTCTGCTATCTGACCACCAACCTCTCGCCCGGCGGCATGATCACCCCGGGCTGGCTGGCGCTGACCCTCGTCGAGGATCTCCAGCGGGCCGCGATGGTGGTCGGCGTGACCGTGCTCACCTATGTGGGCACGCTGCTGATGCAGAAGTTCGTGATCCTCTACGGCAAGCGGCTGTTCGCCGCGGTCGTGCTGCTCGGGGTGACGCTCCAGGCGACCGTGATGATCATCCTGTCGCTGGAGTTCCCGCTGATGTACGCGAACCAGACGCTCGGCTTCATCGTCCCCGGACTGATCGCCTACCAGTTGGTCCGCCAGCCCCGGGGGGCCACCCTGCTGTCCACCGGGTCGGTGACGCTGATGGCCTATGTCGTCCTCACCGCCGGAATCCTCCTCGGCGTCATGCCGTCCGCCTGACCCACGACCGGAGCCGATCCCATGCCACCCAAGAAGAAACGCCCCGTCCTGCACGCCGCCACCGTGCTCGCGCTGCTCGGCGCCAGCGGCTATCTGACCGTGGAGCTGAGAAAGGACGAGCAGGCCAAGACGCCCGCCACCCAGTCGGTCATCGACGAGCTGAACCAGGAGGGTGGCACCGGGCGGCCGGGCGGCAAGCAGACCTGGGAGCGGCTGAAGAACCCCGCGCGCACCATCCTGCGCGGGGAGAACGGCCAGATCCTCGCCACCTTCACCGACCGCGCCCGCACCGCCACCCTGCGTGGCCCCTCCCGGACCTTCAGCGAGCCCGCCAACACCAAGTCCAAGGTGATCACCGAGGACTGGGTGCGGCTGATGCCGGAGGCATGGACCGCGGGCGCCGAGAAGGAGCAGTGGTTCAAGAGCTGGTTCAAGGAGAACTACGGCAGCGAGAAGGAGGACCTCTTCGCGATCGCCTTCCAGTATGTGCAGGGCGCGCCGGTCAAGAAGGACGCCCAGGGCATCCCGTACGCGGGCGACGCGGTCTTCGGACCGTTCAAGCCGGACGGCGTGGACCGTCTGGAGCAGAACGACTTCTACGACTACCTCGGCATCTCCTACACCTTCCGCGACGGCACCACGCTGGCCCCGCGCCAGGACCGCTACCGGGCGCTGGACTGCTCCGGCTTCATCCGCATGGTGATGGGCTACCGCGCCCGCTTCCCCCTGATGGCGACCAACGCCCTCGGCGACGGGCTGCCGCGCACCGCCGACGGCATGGCCCGCTCCAAGACCGGCGTCGACATCATCACGATGCGGGGCCCCGCCCCCTGGTACACCCGGCCCACCAACATCGACGTTCTGCAACCCGGTGACCTGCTGTTCTTCAAGATGGATCACCGCACCGGCAACCATATGGACCATGTCGCGTTGTACCTGGGGCTGGACACCGACGGCCACCGGGTCTTCGTCTCCAGCCGCAAGGAGCAGAACGGCCCCACCATCGGCGACAACGGCGGTGTCTCCCGTATCGACGGCAACGGCTTCTACGCCGGGCTCTTCCGCAGCGCCAAGCGGCTCTGAGGGCCCGCGAGAATAAAACACCCGAAAAACGGGCAAAACTTTTCCGCGTCGCGGCAGACTTTAGCGCCTCGTTTCCTTGTAGCGTTCGCGTTTATGCGGGTAGGTTCTGGCGTCATGACCGCATCCCAGACTCCGACCACTGCCGAGGAGCTGCGCGGTGCCGGCCTGCGGGTGACGGCCGCCCGTGTCGCGCTGCTCGAAACCGTCCGGGACGGTGACCACCTCGGTGTCGAGGCGATCGCCTCCGGGGTACGCGACCGCGTCGGCCACATCTCCCTTCAGGCCGTGTACGAGGCCCTTCACGCGATGACCGCGGCGGGCCTCGTACGCCGCATCGAACCGGCCGGCAACCCCGTCCGGTTCGAAGGACGCGTCGGGGACAACCACCACCACGTCGTGTGCCGGTCGTGTGGTGCCGTCGCCGATGTCGACTGTGCCGCCGGTGAGGCGCCCTGCCTGACCGCGTCCGACGACCACGGCTTCTCGATCGACGAGGCCGAGGTCATCTACTGGGGCCTGTGCTCCGAGTGTTCCACCGCCACGAGTTCCTGAGCACCATGATCCGCCCAGCTTGGAAGGATTCACATGTCCGAGAACCATGAGGCAAACGTCACAGACGCGAAGACGGAGGAGGCGGGGGGCTGCCCGGTCGCGCACGAGCGCGCTCCGCATCCGACTCAGGGGGGCGGCAACCGTCAGTGGTGGCCGGAGCGGCTCAATCTGAAGATCCTGGCCAAGAACCCCGCCGTGGCGAACCCCCTCGATGAGGGGTTCGACTACGCGGAGGCGTTCCAGGGGCTCGACCTCGCGGCGGTGAAGCAGGACATCGCCGAGGTGCTGACCACCTCGCAGGACTGGTGGCCGGCCGACTTCGGCCACTACGGCCCGTTCATGATCCGTATGGCGTGGCACAGCGCCGGCACCTACCGGATCAGCGACGGCCGCGGTGGCGCGGGCGCCGGTCAGCAGCGCTTCGCCCCGCTCAACAGTTGGCCGGACAACGGCAACCTGGACAAGGCGCGCCGTCTGCTGTGGCCCGTGAAGAAGAAGTACGGCCAGGCGCTGTCCTGGGCCGACCTCATGATCCTCACCGGCAATGTCGCCCTGGAGTCCATGGGCTTCACCACCTTCGGCTTCGGCGGCGGCCGCGAGGACGTCTGGGAGTCCGAGGAGGACGTCTACTGGGGCCCGGAGAGCACCTGGCTCGGGGACGAGCGCTACACCGGTGACCGCGAGCTGGAGAACCCGCTCGGCGCCGTCCAGATGGGTCTGATCTACGTCAACCCGGAGGGCCCGAACGGAAACCCGGACCCGATCGCGGCGGCCCGCGACATCCGTGAGACGTTCCGCCGGATGGCGATGAACGACGAGGAGACGGTCGCGCTGATCGCGGGCGGCCACACCTTCGGCAAGACCCACGGCGCGGGCCCGGCCGACAACGTCGGCGCGGACCCCGAGGCCGCCTCCATCGAGGAGCAGGGCCTGGGCTGGCGGAGCACCTACGGCACCGGCAAGGGCGCGGACGCCATCACCTCGGGCCTGGAGGTCACCTGGACCACCACGCCCACCCAGTGGAGCAACAACTTCTTCGAGAACCTCTTCGGCTACGAGTGGGAGCTGACCAAGAGTCCGGCCGGCGCCCACCAGTGGCGGCCGAAGGAGGGCGCGGGCGAGGGCACGGTGCCGCACGCCCACGACTCCTCGAAGAAGATCGCCCCGAACATGCTCACCACCGACCTGGCGCTGCGCTTCGACCCGGTCTACGAGCCGATCTCCCGCCGGTTCCACGAGCACCCCGACCAGTTCGCGGACGCCTTCGCCCGCGCCTGGTTCAAGCTGACCCACCGCGACATGGGCCCCAAGTCGCTCTACCTGGGCCCGGAGGTCCCGGCCGAGACCCTGCTGTGGCAAGACCCGCTGCCGGAGGCCGAGGGCGAGGTCATCGACGCCGCGGACATCACGGCCCTCAAGGCGGGGCTCCTGGACGCGGGCCTGAGCGTTGCCCAGCTCGTCTCCACGGCGTGGGCGTCGGCCTCCACCTACCGCGGCAGCGACAAGCGCGGCGGCGCCAACGGCGCACGCATCCGCCTCGAGCCGCAGCGCGACTGGGAGGTCAACGAGCCCGGTGAGCTGGCCACCGTGCTGCGCGCCCTCGAGGGCGTTCAGCAGGCGTTCAACGCCGGTTCCGGTGCCAAGAAGGTGTCGCTGGCCGACCTGATCGTGCTCGGCGGCGCGGCCGCCGTGGAGAAGGCCGCCAAGGACGCCGGATACGACATCGAGGTGCCCTTCACCCCGGGCCGTGTCGACGCGACCGAGGAGCAGACCGACGCGGAGTCCTTCGTCGCGCTGGAGCCGACCTCCGACGGGTTCCGCAACTACGTCGGCAAGGGCAACCGCCTCCCGGCCGAGTACCTGCTGCTCGACCGGGCCAACCTGCTGACCCTGAGCGCTCCGGAGATGACCGCCCTCGTCGGTGGCCTGCGGGTGCTGGGCGCCAACTACCAGCAGTCGGCGGCCGGTGTCCTCACCGAGACGCCCGGAGTGCTCACCAACGACTTCTTCGTCAACCTGCTCGACATGGGCACGACGTGGAAGGCCACCTCGGAGGACCAGAGCACCTTCGAGGGCCGCGACGGCGCCACCGGTGCGGTCAAGTGGACCGGCACCCGGGCCGACCTGGTCTTCGGCTCCAACTCCGAGCTGCGGGCGCTCGCCGAGGTCTACGCGAGCGATGACGCGAAGGAGAAGTTCGTGAAGGACTTCGTCGCCGCCTGGGTCAAGGTCTCCAACCTCGACCGGTTCGACCTCGTCTGACATATCCGAGCACGACGTCCAGGCCGGCCCGCACGGGCCGGCCTGGACGTTTTTCCGCACGGCGGGCACTCCGCCGGTCAGCCCGAACTCCGGCCCGAACAGGGCCGACCGACACACTTTGCCGACTCTTTACAACGCACCGCGCCGCTGCCTCGTCTCTCCGCTCGATCCGTAACCCGCCCGCCGCACGGCGGGCGGACCGACGAAAGAGAGCGATCCATGCGCCGAACTGTCCTCAGCGCGATGACACTCGCGTGTACCGCCGTCCTGGTGAGCACCGCGCCCGCGTTCGCCGACGGGAAGACTCCGGCACCCCGCGACCCCTCGTCCGCCGCGACCCCGGCCCAGAGCGCGGAACCCAGCCGCGGCCCGGCCGCCAGCCCGGTCCCCAGCCAGCAGCGGACCCGGCCGGGCGCCGCCACCCCGGTCCCGAAGCAGGAGCCGACCAAGACGCGGGACCGCGGCCAGGTCGGTGTCATCCCGAGGGGCGCGCCGAACACCGGCGTGACGGCCAAGTCCTCCGGCTCCGACGCCGAGGGCCAACTGATCGGCGGGGGCGCCGCCGCGGCGCTCGTCGCGGGCGGCGCGGCGGTCTTCGTCGTCCGTCGCCGGCGGGCGACCGGGGCATGACCCCGTTCTCCAGGCGCGCGTTCGCCACCGCGGCGATGGCCTCGCTGCTCGTGGGCTGCGGCGGCCACCCGGCCCGGCAGACCACGGCCGCGTCAGGCTCCGGGACGACGTCACCGCCCTACCCGACCCCCGTGAAGGCGGCGCGTCCCCTGGGGCGTTCGGTCCCGGTCCGGCTGCGGATCCCGGCCATCGACGTCGACACCCCGGTCATGCGGCTGGGGCTGGCGCCGGACGGAAGTGTGCGGGTGCCACCGGTCACGGAGCACGACCAGGCAGGCTGGTACCAGCACTCGCCGACACCGGGGCAGACCGGCCCATCGGTCATCCTCGGCCATGTCACGGTCGGCGAATACGGTGACGGGGTCTTCCGCCACCTCGCCCGGCTGCACCGAGGCGACCGGATTGTGGCGCGCCTGGAGAACGGCACGGCGGCGGCGTTCGCCATCACCGCCGTACGGACGGTGGCCAAGGCGGACTTCCCGGCGGACGACGTCTACGGGGACGTGAGCCGTCCGGAGCTGCGGCTGATCACCTGTGGCGGCCCCCGCTCCGGCGACGGCTACCGCGACAACGTGATCGTCTTCGCCGCGCTGACCTCCGCCGGCTCCTGACCACCCCTGGATCCCGGGCCGATGGAACCCACACCGGCGGCCCGGGGTCTTCCCCCGCGAGTGCCATCACGACCATGGAGTGCGTTGAAACGGTCCCGTGACAGGGCGGCGTCCGAGCTGTTCGCCGCCCTCTACCCACGCCTCGCCGGCTGGTGCCGCCGGCTCGTCGACGACGACGAGACGGCCCATGAGATCGCCTCCGAGGCGTTCACCCGGCTCTGGGCCCGCTGGACGTCCGTGGAGGAGCCCCGTGGCTTCCTCTACGTCACCGCGGCCAATCTCGTCCGGGACCACTGGCGCAAGATGGAGCGCGAGCGCAAGGCCATGCGCCGGGCCACCTCCGAAGCCGCCCTCCGCCCCCACGCCGAACAGTCCGACCCGTCGGTACGGCTGCTCGTACAGTCGCTGCCGGAACGGCTGCGCGTTCCGATCCTGCTGCACTACTACGCTGATATGCCGATCCGGGAGGTGTCCGTACTGACCGGGCGCAAGGAAGGAACCGTCAAGGCCGACCTCCACGCGGCCAGAGAACTGCTCCGCGTCCACCTGAGGAGAAGCCTTGACCCCACAGTTTGACGACGGCCCGGAGCTGGAACCCGACGACCCCCTCGCGGTGATCCTGCGGCCCACCTCCGACTACCTCGGCCCGCCCCCCGGCCGCTACGAGGCGATCCGCCGCGCCGCGGCCCGCCGCCGGCTGCTGCGCACCGCGGCCGGGGTCGGCGTGT
>NZ_JAHLEM010000612.1 GCF_018883605.1 Streptomyces niphimycinicus
GGGGGCGGCCGGGCGCGGCGGGGTCTGTGCTCGTCTCACCCCACCGAGCAGGCCCGCACGGGCCCCACGGACCGGGCCCGCACGGGCGAAGGGGCCGTCCCGCCGGGACAGTGGCGGGACGGCCCCTTCGGGCTTCGGAGGGCTGGGCCATAAGAGCGCCCGGGGCCGGGGCTAGGCCGGTGCGCCGACCAGATCGCGGCGCGCGGCCGCCGCGCGCCGTTCGGCCTGCGCCTTGCGCGTCGCGTACACCGTGATCGCCGCCACGCCGCCGACCGCCACCAGGCCCATGGCGACCGTGCCGCCCCATCCGGCCGCGTGGAAGGCGAGCGCGCCCAGCGCACCGCCCACGCTGCTGCCGATGTAGTACGACGCCTGGTAGAGCGCCGCGGCCTGGGCGCGGCCGGTCTTGGCCGTACGGCTGACCGCCGAGGACGCCGCCGCGTGGCCCGCGAAGAAGCCCGCGGTGATCAGCACCAGACCGGCCAGCACCGCCGGGATCGAGTTCAGCAGGGACAGCAGCAGTCCGGCCGCCGTCGTGGACACCGCCACATACAGCGCGCCGCGCCGCCCGAGCCGGCCGACCAGCTTGCCGGTCGCCGCCGAGGAGACCGTACCGACCAGGTAGATCAGGAAGATCGAGCCGATCAGGCTCTGCGAGAGGCCGAAGGGCTCGGCCACCAGCCGGTAGCCGATGACCGTGTAGACCCCGCCGAAGACCGTCATGAACAGCGCGCCGATCGCGTACAGCCGGCACAGCAGCGGATCGGAGAGATGCCCGGCGAGGGTGCGGGCCAGCGCCCGCGGGCTCACCGCGGCAGGGGTGAAGTTCCGGGCCTTGGGGAGCAGCAGCCGGAAGGCCACCGCGCACAGCAGCGCCATCGCGCCGACCGCGGCCAGCGCGGCCCGCCAGCCCCAGGCGTCCGCCACCCAGCCGGTGAGGATCCGGCCACTCATACCGCCGACGCTGTTACCGGCCACGAACAGCCCGATCGCGCCGATCAACGCCTTCGGGTGAACTTCCTCCGAGAGATACGCCATCGCGGAGGCCGGGATCCCGGCCAGCGCCACGCCCTGGACCGCGCGCAGTCCGATCAGCCAGCCCAGGTCCGGTGCGAACGGCACCAGCAGGGCGAGGAGGACCGCGACGGTGAGCGAGCCGGTCATCATGGCGCGTCGGCCGAACCGCTCGGACAGCGCGCTCAGCGGCACGACCGCGAGCGCCAGGCCGAAGGTGGCCGCGGAGACGCTCCAGCTTGCCTGGTCCGCCTGGACCCGCAGATCGTCGGAGATCGCGGGGAGCAGCGCCTGGGTCGAGTAGAGCAGGGCGAAGGTGGCGAGTCCGGAGGTGAAGAGGGCGAGCCGCATCCGGACGTAGCCGGGATGGCCCGGGCTCATCTGCTGGGACGCGGGGCTCGCGGGGCTCGCGGGGCTCGCCTTGCTCGCGGTGGCGGGCTGGGAGGAGTTCGGGGTCGTCGGCATCGAAGCGGAGGCGTCCACACGGTGGGTTCCGGTGGACGCCCCGGTATCAGCAGGAGGCATGTTTCGACCGTACGTAAGCACGGTTGATGCGTCCAATGCACGGAATGGCGATAATCAATCCAGTGCAGCATGAGTAAAGGTCAGGGGCGCACGTGTCACGCATCAGTTACGAAAACGACATTCCGGTGACAGCAGATGTCGAGGCGGAGTCCTGGGCCGCCGCCCTCACTCCGCGCCTCGCCCAGTTCGCCGCCGTCGCCCGCCATGAGCATGTGACGCGCGCCGCACAGGAGATGGGGGTGCCCCAGTCGACGCTCAGCCGGGCGATGGTCCGGCTGGAGGAGGACCTGGGCGTGGCGCTCTTCGCCCGCCGGGGCCGTACGGTGGCGCTCACCCCGGCGGGACGGACGTTCCTGCACTCGGTCGAACGGGCCCTCGCCGAGGTCGACCGCGCCGCCGAGTCCGTACGGGCCGACGCGGATCCGGCGGCGGGCCTGGTCTCGTTCGGCTTCCTGCACACGCTGGGGACCGAGACCGTGCCCGGTCTGATCCGGAGCTTCCGGGTGGACCATCCGCGGGTACGGTTCCAACTGGTCCAGAACTACGGCGAGGCGATGCTCGAACGGATGCGCGCGGGCGGCCTCGACCTCTGCCTGACCTCCCCGGTGCCGGACGCCCCCGATCTGGTCGCCCGCCGCCTGGACGAACAGCGGCTGCGGCTGGTGGTCCCCGACGACCACCGGCTGGCCGGGCGCCGCCGGGTCCGGCTCGCCGAGGCCGCCTCGGAACTGTTCGTCACGCTGGAACCGGGCTACGGGCTGCGGCGCATCACCGATGCGCTGTGCGCCGAGGCGGGGTTCACACCGCGGATCGCCTTCGAGGGCGAGGAGGCGGAGACGCTGCGCGGCCTGGTCGCGGCGGGCCTTGGGGTGGCCCTCCTCCCGCCTCCGGCCGTTCCCCGCCCCGGGGTGGCGGAGCTGACCGTCACCGCGCCGCGTGCCGTCCGCGAGATCGGGGTGGCCTGGCTGGACGGGCACCCGGACACCCCGCCGGTGGCGGCCTTCAAGAGGTTTCTGCTGAGCCGGCGGGGTCAGTTGCTGACGTAGTGGGTGCGGGTTCCGCTGGGTGCGGGGTGGGTGCTGGGGTGCGCGGTCGGTTGTGTGGTGGGTGCCGGGGGCGGGGCCTCCGGGGCGGCGCCCTGGACCGTGTATGTACGGCGCCATTGGCCGGGGGCGTGGGGGGCGGGGATCGGCGCCACACATACACGTAAGCGTCCAGGACCCCACCCCTGCGACCCCGCCCCTCCTGCCGTCTCGCGGCTGCCCGCCGATCCGGTGGCACCGGACCCGGCCCGGTTCCAGGTCGC
>NZ_JAHLEM010000613.1 GCF_018883605.1 Streptomyces niphimycinicus
GTATGTACGGCGCCATTGGCCGGGGGCGTGGGGGGCGGGGATCGGCGCCACACATACACGTAAGCGTCCAGGACCCCACCCCTGCGACCCCGCCCCTCCTGCCGTCTCGCGGCTGCCCGCCGATCCGGTGGCACCGGACCCGGCCCGGTTCCAGGTCGCCCGGTGGTGGACGAGCGGGGGTGGGTGCGACCCGTCTCGCGGGTACCCACCGGTGGCCTCCGGCCCTGGCCCAGGCCCGCCCGGCGTCATCTGAGGGCTTCGACCGCCAGTGTGGTGGCCTTGGCGATCCGGACCGTCGCCGGCGGGGAGGCGGTGATCGCCCCCAGCACCAGCCGGCGCCTGCTGGACGCCTACGCCGGCTCCTTCTCCATCGCCGACCACCAGGCGCGCGCCACCGCGCTCGCGGCGCTCACCGACCGCGAGCGGGAGGTGTTCGACGAGATGACCGCCGGCTACACCAACGCGGAGATCGCCCGCCACCCGGGTGCTCGCGGAGGGGACCGTCAAGACCCACGTCGGGCGGGTGCTGATGAAGCTCAACCTGCGCGACGGCGTCCAAGCCGTGATCTTCGCGTACGAGAACGGCCTGGCCGCGCGCGGGAACGGCGCCCGACCACGCAGTGACAGTGACATCGGTGACATCCAGTGACATCGCCGCCGATCAGCGAAGGGGGTGCAGCCAGCGGTCCAGGGAAGACGACGCCCTGGCGAACTCGGCCGGCGTCTGCCCGTACTGGGCTTTGAACGCGCGGATGAAGTGGCTGCCGTCGGCGAACTGGTACCGGGTGGCGACTTCCGACACCCCGGGCCGATGCCGGGGCGCGGCCAATTCCATGCGCGCCTGTTCCAGCCGCCGGCGGCGGATGTAGGCCGCGACGGGCTCCCCTGCCGTGGCAGCGGCGAACGCCCGGTGCAGCGTCCGCACTGAGACGTTGAGCTTTCGGGCGAGCATCGTCGGCGTGAGTTCGGGATCGGTGAGGTGCTGGTCCGCGATCTCCATCGCCGCGCGGAGCAGCGCGGGTGCCAGAAGCGGCTCGACGTCGTCGAGTTCGCGCCTCATGGCTCCCCTGACCAGCTCGACGAGAGCGCCACGGGCGGCCCACAGGCCGGTCGGCGTGAGGTCGCACACGGTCTCGCGGATCATCTGCGCGTGCGCCATGAGCACGCGCACCTCCGCGGTGTCGGCCGAGCCTACGATCGGCTTGCCGTCCGGCAGCGGCGCCACGGCCCGGGCGGGCAGGAACAGCAGGTCAGCGGCTGAGCCGTAAGGGATCTCGAAGAACTCCGGCACATCGTGGCGCACGATGAGGGTACCCGCCTCGAAAGTGAGGTCCTCGCCTCGCCCGTCGAGCCGGCCGAAGCGCCAGGAGCCGTGCCGCAGCCGGTGCACGGCTACCCAGCGGCCGGTTTCATGATGGTCGGGCACGGTGCGGCCGACGTAGGAAGCGCTGTAGGCGTCCGCGATCACCACGTCGACGGCCGCCACGGCCTGGAATCTCACTTTGAAGTCGCTGGAAGCGGTGACATCGAGCCGGTTCAGCGGCCATGGCTCGCCTACCTGCGCCTCCCATTCCCGCCGGAAGTCGTCGAAGCCGTCCTGAGGGGTTGCCGAGGCGGTGACGTCGATGGAAACGGTCCTCCCCCGGCCCGCTGCCAGACCGCTGGTCATCGATGCTGTCTCCCCATCGTGGCACGCAGGTTCCATCGTCACGGCACTGAGGTTCACGCTCACGCGGGCACCCCAGCCGTAACGTAGCCCGCATCAAGCACGTTGCGCATTACAAGGAGACAACAGCATGGCTGCCGAAGCGACTGGCGCGTCCCGCACTCTCACCCTACCGACGGGCCAAGATCTCACCTTCGCCGAATTCGGGCAGAACACGGATTCCGCCATGCTGGTGCTTCACGCCGGCGCCGGCCCACACACCGTGATGGAGTTCGCCGAGGCGGCTTCCAAGCAGTCCTACGTGATCGTCCCGACTCACCCCGGCTTCGAGGGAACGCCGCGCGAGGAGGGCACCGACTCCGTCGCCGACCTGGCGGAGGCCTACCTCGACCTGATCGACACGCTGGGGCTCGAGCAGGTGCTGGTCGTGGGCAACTCGCTGGGCGCCTGGATCGCCACCGAGGTCGCGCTTCGCGACAACCACGGGCGCGTCAAGGCCGTCACGCTGATCGGCGCCACCGGAATCAAGCCCACCCCGCCGCTGGAGGTCGCCGACCCCCGGAAGGCCGGCCCGGTGCGTACCGGGGAGCTGGCCTTCCACGACCCCAAGTTCCGGGACGACCCCTCCACCTTCACCGAGGAGCAGCAGGCCACGTTCTTCGGCAACGCCTCGACCGCGGTCGTCTACGGCGGTGAGGACTTCTACGACACGAAGCTGGCCGCCCGCCAGCACCGCGTCACCGTCCCGGTGCTGGTAATCGCCGGCGAGCAGGACGGCATCGCGCCGCCGGAGTTCCAGCGAGCCATGGCCGGCGGCTTCCCGAACTCCACCTTCACGACCATTCCGGAGGCCGCGCACTTCCCCCACATCGAGCAGCCCGCCGCTGTCTTCGACGCCCTCGAGGATTTCCTGAAGTAAAGAGCGACGCGGCACGCGGGTGAGTCCGGCCGGGGCGCTGGTACCGCAGTCCCAGCGCCCGGGGGTTCCCCCGGCGTCGAACGTCGCCAAGGTCTGAAACGAGCCCGGCCTGCTCCCGCGAGCAGGCCGGGCTCTTGCTTCTCAGGCGTTCAACCCCTTGAACCACGCGCCGTTCAGGAACAGCCGCAGTTGCAGCAGTTCGGCGGCGGCGCGCAGCAGTAGGAGGCGCTGGCCTCGGTCATGCCGTGCCCGGCCGTGAGCGACTCGCCCTGCGCGCCGGCGGCACGAAGGGGGATCATGAAGCGAACGGCCAAGGCGATGGGACGCTGGCTGTTTGACGTCACACCGCTGCTCGTCATCTACGGGACCTGCGCTGCCGTCGTGGTGATCACCTACAGCGGGAAGCTGTAACCCACCAGACCGGCCCCGCCCATGAGCTGCCTCCCGCAGCGCTGGGCGGGGCTTCCGTGCGCCTGCCGACGTACACACCACGCGTATATGTATGGGGCAGGCACCCACCCGGATGCCCAAAGCTCATGCGCGTCCACGTTGAGGTCCGACATCTGTTGCCCGCTGAATGATGCGGCCGAATGGCCGAAGTTGCTCACCCCTGGGCGATGCGCTCCAGCACGATCGGGGTGGCCGTGAACTCCGTGTTGTGGGGGGCGTAGGTGACCGCGTCCTTCAGGGCCTCCAGGGCGTAGGCGAAGGTCGACGGGGTGTCGGTGTGGAGGGTGAGGAGGGGCTGGCCCGTGGTGACGCGGTCGCCCGGTTTGGCGTGGAGTTCCACACCCGCGCCCGCCTGGACCGGGTCCTCCTTGCGGGCGCGGCCCGCGCCCAGGCGCCAGGCGGCGAGGCCGACCGCGTAGGCGTCGAGTCGGGTGAGGACGCCGTCGGCGGTGGCCGTGACGACGTGGTGTTCGCGGGCGGTGGGCAGCGGGGCGTCCGGGTCGCCGCCCTGGGCGGCGATCATGCGGCGCCAGTGGTCCATCGCGGTGCCGTCGGCCAGGGCCTTGGCGGGGTCGGCGTCCGGCAGGCCCGCCGCGTCCAGCATCTCGCGGGCCAGGGCCAGGGTCAGCTCGACGACATCGGCCGGGCCGCCGCCCGCCAGGACCTCCACGGACTCGCGGACCTCGAGGGCGTTGCCCGCGGTGCGGCCGAGCGGGGTGGACATGTCGGTGAGGAGGGCGGTCGTCCGGACGCCGTGGTCATTGCCGAGGCCGACCATCGTGGTGGCCAGTTCGCGCGCGGAGCCGATGTCCTTCATGAAGGCGCCGGAGCCGACCTTGACGTCCAGGACCAGGGAGCCGGTGCCCTCGGCGATCTTCTTGGACATGATCGAGGAGGCGATGAGCGGGATCGACTCGACCGTCCCGGTGACATCGCGCAGCGCGTACAGCTTCTTGTCGGCCGGCGCCAGGCCCTCGCCCGCCGCGCAGATGACCGGGCCCACGTCGCGCAGGACGGCCAGCATGTCCTCGTTGGACAACTGGGCCCGCCAGCCGGGGATGGACTCCAGCTTGTCGAGGGTGCCGCCGGTGTGGCCGAGGCCCCGGCCGGAGAGCTGCGGTACGGCGGCTCCGCAGGCGGCCACGAGGGGGGCGAGCGGCAGGGTGATCTTGTCGCCGACGCCGCCGGTGGAGTGCTTGTCGGCGGTCGGGCGCGGCAGGGAGGAGAAGTCCATCCGCTCACCGGACGCGATCATCGCGGCGGTCCAGCGGGCGATCTCGGCCCGGTCCATGCCGTTGAGGAAGATCGCCATCGCGAGCGCGGACATCTGCTCGTCCGCCACCTCACCGCGCGTGTAGGCGTCGATGATCCAGTCGATCTGGGCGTCGGTCAGGCGGTTGCCGTCGCGCTTGGCGCGGATGACGGAGATGGCGTCCATGGGGCGGTACGGGGCCTTTCGTGTGCAGGGGGCCGGCCGGGTGGGCCGGGGCCGACCGGGTGGGCCGGGGCGGCGCGCGGACGTCAGCCGTGGGCGGCGGCGCGGCGCAGATCGGCGGGGCCGAAGGCGTCCGGGAGGAGTTCGGCGAGCGGGCGGATGCCCGTGAGGGTGTCCATCTGGAGCTCGGGGCCACCGTGCTCCCACAGCAACTGACGGCAGCGGCCGCAGGGCATCAGCACGGCGCCCTCGCGGTCGCAGCAGGTGAAGGCGGTGAGACGGCCGCCGCCGGAGGCGACGAGGGAGGAGATCAGACCGCATTCGGCGCACAGCGCGACGCCGTACGCCGCGTTCTCCACATTGCAGCCGCTGACCGTGCGGCCGTCGTCGACGAGCGCGGCGGCGCCGACGGGGAAGTCCGAGTAGGGGGCGTAGGCCCGGGACATGGCGTCCCGGGCCTGTGCGCGCAAGCCGTCCCAGTCGGGGGCCGCCGCGGCGGAAGTGGTCATGTGCCCTGTCCCTTTCGATAGGGCCTGTTGTTCGCCTTGGGCATGCGCAGCCGCTGTGCGGCGAGCCCCATGACCAGCAGGGTCACGATGTACGGCGTGGCGCTGACCAGGCCGCCCGGGACCGTGTCGGTCAGGGCGTACCACAGCAGCAGCGCGACGGCCGCGGCGCCGGACACCGCGCCCGCGAGATAACTCTTGCGGACAATCCGCCAGGCCGCCAGCGCGGCTAGGCCGAGTGCGACCAGGAGCAGCAGGGCGTGGACGGTCGCCCCGCCGTTGCGCAGTTGCAGGGCGTCGGAGTAGCCGAAGAGCCCGGCGCCCATCGCGAGCCCGCCCGGCCGCCAGTTGCCGAAGAGCATGGCGGCGAGACCGATGTAGCCGCGGCCGCCGGTCTGGCCCTCGTTGTAGATGTGCGAGCGGACGAGGGCGAGGAAGACGCCGCCGAGCCCGGCGAGGGCGCCGGAGATCACCACGGCCGCGTACTTGTAGAGGTAGACGTTGACGCCGAGGGACTCGGCCGCCGTCGGGTTCTCACCGCAGGACCGCAGCCGCAGTCCGAACGAGGTCCGCCACAGGGCGAAGAAGCTGCCCACGACCAGCAGGACGGAGACGATGGTCAGCGCGGAGATGTCGGTGACCAGACCGCCGAGGATGCCCGCGACGTCCGAGACCAGGAACCAGTGGTGGTTCTCCAGGTCGGCGAGCCAGTCGGACAGCCCGGGGACGGTGAACGTCTGGATGGGGTCGACCTGCGGGGAGTTCTTCGGGGAGCCGCCGATGTCGGACAGCGGCTCGAACCAGCGCTTGGCCAGATAGGTGGTGGCGCCGAGGGCGAGGATGTTCATCGCCACACCGGAGATGATGTGGTCCACCCCGAAGGTGACGGTGGCCACCGCGTGGATCAGACCGCCGACCGCGCCGCCGAGGACGCCCGCGAGCACGCCCACCCAGGGGTTGGTCTGGTAGCCCGCCCAGGCGCCGAAGAAGGTGCCGAGGATCATCATGCCCTCGAGGCCGATGTTGACCACGCCGGCCCGCTCGGACCACAGTCCGCCGAGGCCCGCGAGGCCGATGGGCACGGCCATGGAGAGCGCGGCGGCGATCTGCCCGGAGGAGGTGACGCGGTCGAAGTCCGCCTGCTGGGCGGCGTCGACGAACGCCCGCAGCACCGACAGCGCGACCAGCGCCCCGGCGACGATCAGCAGCACCTTGCCCAGGGACATCCGGGAGGCGGGCCCGTTCCCCTTGCCCGGCGTGCTCGTGCTCTTGGTGGTGGTCACCGTGGCACTCATGCCGGCACCTCCGTCTCCGTCTTGTCGATGCCCTTGTCGGCCCTGGCCTGGGCGGCGAGCTCCGCGCCGACCCGCTGTTGCTGACGCTTGAGCCCGTAGCGGCGCACCAGTTCGTACGCGATGACGACACACAGGACGATCACGCCCTGCATCACGCCGACGATTTCCTTGTCGTAGCCCTCGAACTCCAGGCGGTTGGCGCCGCGCTCCAGGAAGCCCCACAGCACGGCGGCCAGCGCGATGCCGACCGGGTTGTTGCGGCCGAGCAGCGCGATGGCGATACCGGTGAAGCCGATGCCGGTGGGGAAGTCGGAGGTGAACTGGTGGGTGTCGTTGAGCAGGGTCGGCATGCCGATCAGACCGGCCATCGCGCCCGAGAGCAGCATGCTGGTGAGCACCATGCGCTTGACGTTGACGCCGCTGGCCTGGGCGGCGGACTCGGAGCGGCCCACCGCGCGCAGATCGAAGCCGAACCGGGTGCGCCCGAGCAGGAACCAGAAGCCGACGCCCGCGAGCGCCGCGACGACGATGAAGCCCCAGATGGGGTCGAGGCCGCCGCCCGCCGGGAAGGTGAAGAAGTGGCTGGAGGACGGCAGCGGGTCGGTGGCCACTATGTTGGTCTGCTTGTCGAGGTCGGCCAGCCGCCCGTCCACCAGCAGATAGCTGATGAGGATGCCGGAGAGGGAGTTCAGCATGATGGTGCTGATCACCTCGCTGACGCCCCGGTAGACCTTCAGCAGACCGGCGATGGACGCCCACATGGCGCCGACGAGCATGGCGACCAGGATGATCAGCGGGATCTGCACCAGCCCCGGCAGCTTCAGCGCCCCGCCGACCACGGCGGCGAAGAAGGCGGCGAGCCGGTACTGGCCGTCGACGCCGATGTTGAAGAGGTTCATCCGGAAGCCGATGGCCACCGAGAGCCCCGCCAGGTAGTACGTCGTCGCCTTGTTGAGGATGTAGACCTGGCTGTCGGCCTTCACCCCGTAGTCGAACATGATGCCGAAGGCGTTGAACGGCTCCTTGCCGGTCGCCAGCAGCACCAGCGCGGTCAGCACGAACGCGGCGGCGAGCGCCAGCACCGGGGCGGCGACCGCGAGCAGCACCCGCTCCTTGTCCAGCTTCTTCATCGGGCCTCTCCCCCGGTCGCGGCCTCGGTCCCGTCGTCGGCCGGGTGGTCCAGACGGCCGGAGGCGGCGCCGGTCATGGCCGAGCCCAGCTCCTCCGGGGTGATGGTGGCGGGGTCGGCGTCGGCGACCAGCCGGCCGCGGAACATCACCCGCAGGGTGTCGGACAGGCCGATCAGCTCGTCCAGGTCGGCCGAGATCAGCAGCACCGCCAGGCCCTCACGGCGCGCGGTGCGGATCTGGTCCCAGATCTGCGCCTGGGCGCCCACGTCCACACCCCGGGTGGGGTGCGCGGCGATCAGCAGCTTGGGGTGGTGGCTCATCTCCCGGCCGACGATCAGCTTCTGCTGGTTGCCGCCGGACAGCGAGGCCGCGGTGACCTCGATCCCGGGGGTGCGGACGTCGTACTCGGCGACGATCCGCTCGGTGTCCCGCCGGGCGGCGGCCGGATTGAGCAGTCCGCCCTTGCTGTTGGGCACCTCGGTGACATGGCCGAGGATGCGGTTCTCCCACAGCGGCGCCTCCAGCAGCAGTCCATGCCGGTGGCGGTCCTCGGGGATGTAGCCGATGCCGTCCTCGCGCCGCTTGCGGGTGGGCGCGTGGGAGATGTCGGCGCCGTCGAGGGTGATGGTGCCGGCGTCGGGGTCGCGCATGCCCATGATGGCCTCGACCAGTTCGGCCTGGCCGTTGCCCTCCACACCGGCGATGCCGAGGACTTCGCCCTTGCGGATGGTGAAGGCGATGTCGTCGAGCACGGCCCGCTCCACGCCGTCCACATCGGTGGCGGTCAGCCGCAGCGCGTCCACGACGAGCATGTCGGTGTCGGTGACGGTGGATTCGCGGGTCTCGGGCGAGGGCAGCTCGCTGCCGACCATCAGCTCGGCCAACTGCCGGGGGTCGGTCTCGGACGGGGCGACGGAGGCGACCGTGGTGCCGCGGCGGATGACGGTGATGTCATCGGCCACCGAGAGCACCTCGCCCAGCTTGTGCGAGATGAACAGCACCGTCAGGCCCTCGGACTTGAGCTCGCGGAGGTTGTCGAAGAGCGCGTCGACCTCCTGCGGGACGAGAACGGCGGTCGGCTCGTCGAGGATGAGCGTCCGGGCGCCCCGGTAGAGGACCTTGAGGATCTCCACGCGCTGACGGTCCGCCACCCCCAGCTCCTCGACGAGGACATCGGGGCGCACCCCCAGCCCGTAGGCGTCGGATATCTCCTTGATCCGGGCGCGCGCCCGGCCGCTGATGCCGTGCAGCTTCTCCGCGCCGAGGACCACGTTCTCCAGCACGGTGAGGTTGTCGGCGAGCATGAAGTGCTGGTGCACCATGCCCACTCCGCGGGATATGGCGTCCGCCGGGGAGTGCAGTTCCACCGTCTCGCCGTCGATCGCGATGGTGCCCTCGTCCGGGCGCTGCATCCCGTAGAGGATCTTCATCAGGGTCGACTTGCCCGCGCCGTTCTCGCCCACGAGGGCGTGCACGGTGCCGCGGCGCACAGTGATGTCGATGTCGTGGTTGGCGACGACTCCGGGGAACCGCTTGGTGATTCCGTGGAGTTCTACGGCGACGTCGGTGACGGCACCGGCGGGAGCGCCCTTGGGTGGGCTGGCGGCTTCGATGGCGCACTCCTGAGGGGCGGAGGGGGGTGGGGCTGGCCGGGGGCCGGACCGGCCTGGGTATGCCACGGACCCGGGCGGGCACCCGGGAGGTGCCGTACGGGTCCGTGACGCGGGGGTCAGTCCTTGTAGGTGTCGTTGACCTTGATCTGGCCGTCGACGATCTTCTTCTTGGCCGCTTCGATCTTCGGCTTGATGTCGTTGATGAAGCCGCCGGAGTACGAGAGGGAGACGCCGCCGCGCTTGAGGTCGTAGGACTGGACGCCGCTCTCGGGCTTCTTGTCCTTGATGACGCTCTTGATGAAGTCGTAGACCGAGCCGTCCACGGTCTTGACCATGGAGGTCAGGATCGTGTTCTTGTACTGGGCCAGGCCCTTGTCGTAGTACTGGTCGCCGTCGACGCCGATCGACCAGGTGCCCTTCTTGCCCGCGGTCGCCTCGATGGCGCCCGCGCCGGAGCCGCCGGCCGCGGAGAAGATCACGTCGACCTTGTTGGAGAGCATGCCCTCGGCGATGTCCTTGCCGCGGTCCGGCATGCCGAAGCCCTTGGCCGAGCCGACCTGCACCCACTGGACGTCCAGGGACGCCTTGGGGTTGGTGTCCTTCAGGCCCTGCTGGAAGCCGCCCGCGAACTTCTTGATCAGCGCGCTGTCGGTGCCGCCGATGAAGCCGACCTTGTTGGACTTGGTCTTCAGCCCCGCGGCCACACCGGCGAGGTAGGAGCCCTCGTGCTCGGCGGAGACCAGGCTGGCCACGTTCTTGGCCTCGACGACCGAGTCGACGATGGCGAAGTCGGTGTCCTTGTACTTCTTGGCGGCCTTGGTGAGCGAGGGGGTCCACGCGTAGCCGACGCCGACGACGGGGTTGTAGCCCGCCTCGGCGAGGCTCGCCAGCTTGTCGTAGCGGTCGGCGTCGGTGTCGCCGTCCTTCGCCGTCAACTCCTTGCCCTTGACGTCGAAGTCCTTCAGGGCCTTGTCATAGCCCTTGGCGGCGGAGTCGTTGAAGGAGTGGTCGCCACGGCCGCCGACGTCGTAGGCCAGGCCGATGCCGGCGTCCTTGCTTCCCTCTTCGGAACTGCTGCCACAGGCGGTGACGGAGAATGCGAGAGCCGCGGTGGCGATGCCCGCGACAGCTATCGTGGATACCCGGCGCACGAGGGTCCCCTCTGATGTTCTCGAAGCGCCCCTTGCGGCGCTGGTTCCGCCGCATCGTAACGCGCGTAGATGCCAGATAAAGGCCCCTTAGGAAGCCGTTATCGGATCGTCGCGAACCTCTTGTGTCCGCCAGGTCTACGCAACGTTTCGGGCGGGCAAAACGGCCGCGATTGCGCCCGGTACGTCCCGGTATGAGACCCGGCGGGCGAGGCTCCCGGATCAAGAGCGGGGCCGGGCCGCCCGCCCCTCCTTCCCCACCACCGGGTGCACGGACCCCGCCCGTGCGCTACGGCGGTGCCGCACGGGCGGGGCCGGGGGCTTCGTCCGTCAACCGAGGGGTGTGTCGGGTGAGCGGAGCCAGAGTCGCTGTCCGCCGGGGGACACGGTCAGCCCGAAGTCGCCGGGGTCGGGGCTGCCGTCGTTCACGTACGCGGTGTGCACGGCGGTGGCCTCGTCCCACAACTGGCGTG
>NZ_JAHLEM010000614.1 GCF_018883605.1 Streptomyces niphimycinicus
CGCTGTCCGCCGGGGGACACGGTCAGCCCGAAGTCGCCGGGGTCGGGGCTGCCGTCGTTCACGTACGCGGTGTGCACGGCGGTGGCCTCGTCCCACAACTGGCGTGAGCCGTACTGCCACACCTCCTCGTGGGTGACCGTGGCCGCCGACCCGTTTCGATCGTGGAGCCAGATCTGATATCTGCCGTCGGGTGCTCCGTCGGCCATGACCACGCCCGGCAGTTTCGCGCCCGCGTAGAGCGCGAAGCCGAGGTCCGCCATGGTCTCGGCGGGAAGCGGGCCGGTGCTGCCGCGCCGCCCGGTTCCGCTGTCCACCGGG
>NZ_JAHLEM010000615.1 GCF_018883605.1 Streptomyces niphimycinicus
CCGGCTGGCGCGGCTCGCGGCGCTGCGCGACGAGGAGGGCCGGCCGCTGGTCCCGGCCGCCCATCCGCACCGCTGGTGGGGGCTGCACGAGCCGACGCACAGCGAGGTCCCGCTGCGCGACCGGGACCGCCCCGTGGCGCTCTCCGGCAGCGCCCTCGACCAGCTCGTCAACACCTGCTCGCTCCAGTGGTTCCTGGGGCGCGAGGTGAAGGCCGACGCGCCCTCGACGGCCGCCCAGGGCTTCGGCAACGTCGTGCACGTCCTGGCCGACGAGGTCGCCTCCGGCCGCACCCCGGCCGATCTCGCGGTCCTCATGGAGCGCCTGGACTCCGTATGGGACGCGCTCGCCTTCGACGCCCCCTGGAAGTCACGGCAGGAGAAGGAGCAGGCACGGGCGGCCCTGGAGCGCTTTCTGCACTGGCATGTGATGGAGCGCGGCGGCCGCACCCCGGTCGCCACCGAGCACTCCTTCGACGTCACGCTCGAAGCCGACGTCTATAAGGTGCGCATCCGCGGCAGCATGGACCGCGTCGAGACGGATGGCGAGGGGCGTGCCTACGTCGTCGACTTCAAGACCGGCAAGCAGACCGTGACCCGCGGCGATGTCGAGCACCATCCCCAGTTGGCGGCCTATCAGCTCGCGGTGCGCGAGGGCGCCGTCGACGACCTCTTCCAGGGCGGGCGCCCGCAGGCGGGCGGCGCGGAGCTGGTCCAGTTGCGGCAGGGCGCCGCCAAGAAGGACGGCGGCGATGACGTCCCCAAGGTCCAGGCCCAGGAGCCGCCGGACGGGGAGTGGGTGGGGCAACTGCTCGCCACCGCGGCCGGGCGCGTCCTGGACGAGCGGTTCACCCCGACCACGGGCGACCACTGCGAGCGCTGCGCCTTCCGCGGCGCGTGCAGTGCCCGGGCTGAGGGGCGCCATGTGGTCGACTGACGCATTCGCGTATCGGGCCCGGACTCCGGCGCTCGCGCATCGGGCCCGGACTGGGCTCGCGTATCGGGCCCGCACTCCGGGGCGGCCGCCCGCCGGAGCGGCGAGGGCGGCGGGGCATGTCGGTGGGCACCGATAGCCTCACTGGAGTGTCAGCCCGCATCACCGATCCCGAGGAGCTCAAGGAACTCCTCGGGATCCCGTTCACCCCGGAGCAGGTGGCGTGCATCACCGCACCGCCCGCCCCGCAGGTGATCGTCGCCGGGGCGGGCTCCGGCAAGACCACGGTGATGGCCGCCCGTGTCGTCTGGCTGGTCGGCACCGGACAGGTCGCGCCCGACCGGGTGCTCGGCCTCACGTTCACCAACAAGGCCGCCGGAGAGCTGGCCGAGCGGGTCCGTAAGGCCCTCGTCACGGCGGGCATCGTGGACCAGGACCCGGATCCGGGCGCCACCGAGGAGGCCGCGGGCGAGCCCGTCATCTCCACGTACCACGCCTTCGCCGGACAACTGCTCAAGGACCACGGGTTGCGCATCGGCCTCGAGCCGAGCGCCCGGCTGCTCGCCGACGCCACCCGATTCCAGCTCGCCGCGCGGGTCCTGCGCTCGGCCCCCGGCCCGTATCCGGCGCTCACCCGCCCCTTCTCCGACCTGGTCACCGATCTGCTCGCGCTCGACGCCGAGCTCGCCGAGCACCTCGTCCCCGCCGGGCGGCTGCGGGCGTACGACACCGAGCTGCTGCGGACCCTGGAGGGGGCGCGGCTCACCAACGAGGCGCTGCGCAAGGTGCCCGAGGCCGCCCGCGCCCGCCAGGAGCTGCTGGGCCTGGTCGAGGCGTACCGCGAGGAGAAGCGGCGCCGCGATCTGCTCGACTTCGGCGACCAGATCGCCCATTCGGCCGCCCTGGCCCTCGACCACCCGGAGGTCGGCCGGATCCTGCGCGAGCAGTTCGCGGTCGTCCTGCTCGACGAGTACCAGGACACCTCGGTCGCCCAGCGGCTGCTGCTCTCCGGGCTCTTCGGCGGCGGCACCGGACACCCCGTGACCGCCGTCGGCGACCCCTGTCAGGCCATCTACGGCTGGCGCGGCGCCTCCGTGGCCAACCTGGACGACTTCCCCGAGCACTTCCCGCACGCCGACCGCCGCCCGGCGGCGCGCTTCGCGCTCAGCGAGAACCGGCGCAGCGGGGGCCGCCTGCTGGACCTCGCCAACGGGCTGGCCGCCCCGCTGCGCGCGATGCACGAGGGTGTCGAGGCGCTGCGCCCGGCGCCCGGCGCGGAGCGGGACGGAGCGGTGCGCTGTGCGCTGCTGCCCACCCACGCCGAGGAGCTGGCCTGGCTCGCCGACTCCATCGCCCATCTGGTGCGCACCGGCACCCCGCCCGGTGAGATCGCGGTCCTGTGCCGGACGGCGGGTGACTTCGCGCTGATCCAGGGCGCCCTGGTGGAGCGGGATATTCCGGTGGAGGTGGTGGGCCTGTCGGGGCTGCTGCATCTGCCGGAGGTGGCCGATCTGGTGGCCGTCTGCGAGGTTCTCCAGGACCCGGGGGCCAACGCGGCGCTGGTCCGTCTGCTCACCGGGCCGCGCTGGCGGATCGGCCCCCGCGACCTCGCGCTGCTCGGCCGCCGCGCCCGCGCGCTGGTCTTCCACGGCGGGCCGGACGGGGCCAAGGACGATCCGGACCTACGGCTCGCCGGGGCCGTCGAGGGCACCGATCCCTCCGAGGTGATCTCCCTCGCCGACGCCCTCGACACCTTCCTGGAGGCGGGCGGCGGCCCGGACGACGGGCTGCCCTTCTCGGCCGAGGCACGGGTCCGGTTCGCCCGGCTCGCCGCCGAACTCCGCGAACTGCGCCGCTCGCTGGCCGATCCGCTGATGGACGTGCTCCACCGGGTCCTGGCCACCACGGGCCTCGAGGTCGAGCTGTCCGCCTCACCGCACGCCCTGGCCGCCCGCCGCCGCGAGACGCTCGGCAACTTCCTGGACGTCGCGGCCGCCTTCGCGGGCCGGGAGGGCGGCGCGGCCGTGGAGGGCGAGGCCACGCTCCAGGGCTTCCTCGGCTTTCTGCGCACCGCCGCGCAGTACGAGAAGGGGCTCGACAACGCCCTCCCCGGCGGCGAGAACACGGTCAAGGTGCTCACCGCCCACAAGTCCAAGGGGCTGGAGTGGGACGTGGTGGCGGTGCCGGGGCTGGTCGCCAAGCAGTTCCCGAGCGAGCAGTCCCGCGAGTCCTGGACGGCCAACGCCAAGGTCCTGCCGCATGAGCTGCGCGGGGACGCGCGGACCCTCCCGGACGTCCCCGCCTGGGACAGCAAGGGGATCGCGGCCTTCAAGGACGCCATGAAGGGGCATCAGCGGACCGAGGAGCTCCGGCTGGGCTATGTGACGTTCACCCGGCCGCGGTCGCTGCTGCTGGGCTCCGGTCACTGGTGGGGCCCCACCCAGAAGCGGCCGCGCGGCCCGTCGGCCTTCCTGGACGCGCTGCGCGAGCACTGTGAGGCGGGGCACGGCGAGGTCGAGGCATGGGCCGAGCCCCCGGAGGAGGACGCGGAGAACCCGGCCCTGCGGGAGTCGGCGGCCGACCGGGCCTGGCCGCTTCCGCTGGACCCGGCCGCGCTGCGCCACCGGCGCCGCGCCGCCGATGTGGTGCTCGCCCATCTGGCGCGCATCGAGACGGCGGGGGAGGAGCCGACCGCGCATGACGGGGGGCACCCCTCGGCCGACGGGGAGCCGTTCCCGGGGCCCATGGACGATCTGGAGCCGCTGGAGGAGCCTGAGCCTTCGGAGGCCCCGGAGTGGCCCGAGCCTCCGGAGGACCCTTACGCGGACGCGTACGGCGACGCGGCCGACGAGCCGCACGAGCCGTATGAGCCATATGAGCCATATGAGGACGAGCCGTACGGCGATGGGCCACACGTCGATCCTTACGGCGCGCCGGAACCCGATGTGCCGGATATCCCGCGAGAACCGGCCGAGGACGAGCTGGCGCCCGAGGAGGCCCGGCTGGCCGGTTCCTGGGACCGCGATCTGGACGCGCTCGCCGGGGAGCTGCGCCGTGCCCGCGAGACCGTGCACGAGGTGCCCCTGCCGGGGACGCTCACCGCCTCCCAGATGCTGCGCCTGGCCGCCGACCCGGACGGCTTCGCACGGGAGCTGGCCCGCCCCATGCCCCGGCCGCCGCGCCCCGCCGCGCGGCGCGGCACCCGCTTCCACGCCTGGGTCGAAGCGCGCTTCGAGGCGCTGTCGCTGCCGTTCCTGGGCCCCGACGAGCTGCCGGGCGGCGAGGAGGACGAGGCGGAGATCGCCGACGAGCGGGATCTGACCGCGCTCAAGGAGGCGTTCGCGCGCACGCCGTACGCCCGTCGCACGCCTTACCGCGTGGAGGTGCCGGTCCAGTTGACCCTGGCGGGCCGCATCATCCGCGGCCGGATCGACGCGGTGTACCGCGCGTCCGGAAGCGGCCCCGACGGTGGCCCGCGCTACGAGATCGTCGACTGGAAGACCGGCCGTTCCCAGGACGCCGACCCGCTCCAGCTCGCCATCTACCGCCTCGCCTGGGCCGAGCAGCACGAACTGCCCCTGTCGGCCGTGACGGCGGCGTTCGTGTACGTGCGCAGCGGCGAGGTCGTGCGCCCCGCCGGGCTGCCCGGACGGGCCGGGCTCGAACGCGTCCTGCTCGGGGAGCCGGGCGGCGAGACGGAGGACGTGGAGGGGGTCACGGAGGTAGACGGGGCCGGGGCCGGGGGCGCGACCGAAAGTGATCGTATCGACGCCGAAACTGTCACCGAGAGCGAGCGCTCATGAGCGCCCCGGAGACCCCCGCCCTCGTCCCGTCGCGGGCCGGATAGGCTCACCTGCATGAGCAACGCCCCGGACACGGACAACGCCGTCCGCGCCTATGTGGACGACCATCGCGCCGCCTTCCTCGCCGAACTCTCCGAGTGGCTGCGCATCCCGTCCGTATCCGCCGACCCGGCCCGCGCCGACGACGTCCGGCGCAGCGCCCAGTGGCTGAGGGACCATCTGGCCGCCACGGGCTTCCCGGTGGCTGAGATATGGGACACACCGGGCGCCCCGGCCGTGTTCGCCGAATGGCCGTCCGGCGATCCCGACGCCCTTACGGTGCTCGTCTACGGCCACCACGACGTCCAGCCCGCCGACCGCGCGGACGGCTGGCGCACCGACCCCTTCGAGCCGGTCATCGAGGACGGCAGGCTCTACGCCCGCGGCGCCGCCGACGACAAGGGGCAGGTTCTCTTCCACACCCTGGGGATACGCGCGCATCTGGCCGTGACCGGCCGCGGCGCGCCCGCGGTGAACCTCAAGCTGCTGATCGAGGGCGAGGAGGAGTCCGGCTCCCCGCACTTCCCCGAGCTGGTCCGCGCGCACGCCGACCGGCTGGCCTGCGACACCGTGATCGTCTCCGACACCGGGATGTGGTCCGAGGACACCCCGACCGTCTGCACCGGCATGCGGGGTCTCGTCGAATGCCAGATCGATCTCCATGGACCCGCCCAGGACATCCACTCCGGCTCCTTCGGCGGCGCGGTCCCCAACCCGGCCACCGAGGCCGCCCGGCTGGCCGCCGCGCTGCACGACGCCGACCGTAAGGTGGCGATCCCCGGCTTCTACGACGGTGTCGTGGAGCTGACCGACCGTGAGCGCGAGCTCTTCGCCGAGCTGCCCTTCGACGAGGCGGGCTGGCTGCGGACCGCGCATTCGCGGGCCGCGCTCGGCGAGGCGGGGTACTCCACCCTGGAGCGGATCTGGGCCCGCCCGACCGCCGAGGTCAACGGCATCGGCGGGGGCTATCAGGGTCCTGGCGGAAAGACCATCGTGCCCTCGGCCGCCCAACTGAAGGTGTCCTTCCGGCTGGTGGCGGGCCAGGACGTGGAGAAGGTCCAGTCGGCCGTACGGGACTGGGTCGCCGCCCGGCTCCCGGCCGGTATCCGCCATGAGATCACCTATTGGGGCGCCACCCGCCCCTGTCTGACCCCGCTGGACCACCCCGCGCTCCAGTCGGTCGTCCGGGCCATGGGGCGCGCCTTCGGCCAGGAGATCCGCTTCACCCGCGAGGGCGGATCGGGCCCCGCCGCCGATCTCCAGGACATCCTCGGCACCCCGGTGCTCTTCCTGGGCATCTCGGTGCCGTCCGACGGCTGGCACGCGCCCAACGAGAAGGTCGAGCTCGGCCTGCTCATGAAGGGTGCCGAGACGGCCGCCCATCTCTGGGACGATCTCGCCGAGAACGGACGGGGATAGCTCGCTCATGTACGTAGACCGCCCATTTCGCTGGGGGAGTTGGAAGCAACCGTGACCACCTGGACCGACCACGCCACCGACCGGCCGATCACGCTCGCTGCCCCGAGCGGCATCGACCGCTCCGCGCATCACCGCCTGGACGAGGCGTGGCTGGCGGCGGCGTGGAGTCACCCGACGACGCGTGTCTTCGTGGTCTCCGGCGGCCAGGCCCTGGTCGACGACACCCCGGACGGCCGCACCGAGCTCGTCATGACCCCGTCCTTCGAGGCCCCGCCCACCGAGAACCACCGCTACTTCCTGGGCACCGACCAGGAGGGCGTGCGCTACTTCGCGCTCCAGAAGGACTCCCTGCCGGGACGGATGGACCAGTCGGCACGCCCGGCCGGGCTGCGCGAGGCGGGCGCGCTGCTGTCCGAGCGCGACGCGGGGCTGCTGGTGCACGCGGTCGCACTGGAGAACTGGCAGCGGCTGCACCGCTTCTGCTCACGCTGCGGCGAGCGCACGATGATCGCGGCGGCGGGCCATATCCGCCGCTGCCCGGCGTGCGGGGCCGAGCACTACCCGCGGACCGACCCCGCCGTGATCATGCTGGTGCGGGACGAGCAGGACCGTGCGCTGCTGGGGCGCCAGGTGCACTGGCCGGAGGGGCGCTTCTCGACGCTGGCGGGCTTCGTGGAGCCGGGCGAGTCGATCGAGCAGGCCGTGGTCCGCGAGGTGGCGGAGGAGGCGGGCGTCACGGTCGGCGAGGTCGAGTACGTGGCCAGCCAGCCGTGGCCGTTCCCGTCCAGCCTGATGCTCGGCTTCATGGCGCAGGCCACGTCCTCCCTGATCCAGGTGGACGGGGAGGAGATCCACGAGGCGCGCTGGTTCTCCCGGGACGACCTGCGGGCCGCGATCGAGTCCGGGGAGGTCCTGCCTCCGTCCGGTATCTCGATCGCGGCCCGGCTGATCGAGCTCTGGTACGGCGAGCCGCTGCCGCGAGGCTGACTCAGCCGCCGACCTTGGCCTTGACCTGCGCCAGGGACGGGTTGGTGAGGGTCGACCCATCGGGGAAGAGAACGGTCGGCACCGTCTGGTTGCCACCGTTCGCCTTCTCGACGAAGGCCGCGGACTCCGGGTCCTGCTCGATGTTGATCTCGGTGTAGGCGATGCCCTCGCGGTCCATCTGCCCCTTCAGGCGGCGGCAGTAGCCGCACCAGGTGGTGCTGTACATCGTCACAGTGCCGGACATCGGTCTTCGCTCTCCTCGGGGTCGTGGTGGGCGGGCAGAAGGAGAACGCTTACCCTCCGCCGGTCATTCCCGGATTCATATGACCGGAAGGCCAGGGCTGTGGACAACCGGCACGGGGGTCCCAGGGGACCTGGCAGCATGGCGGGGTGACAGCAGCAACGTCCTCCACTCTGTTCCCGCAGGGCTCCACGCCGGGTGGCTACGCGGCCACACCGCGCGACGCCGACGCGGTGCTCGACGGGCTCGACCCCGAGCAGCGCGAGGTGGCGACGTCCCTGCACGGCGCGGTGTGCGTGCTGGCCGGGGCCGGCACCGGCAAGACTCGCGCCATCACCCACCGGATCGCCTATGGGGTGCGCGCGGGCATGCTCCAGCCCGCCAGTGTGCTGGCCGTCACCTTCACCAACCGGGCGGCGGGGGAGATGCGCGGCCGGCTGCGGCAGCTCGGCGCGGGCGGGGTGCAGGCCCGCACCTTCCACTCGGCGGCCCTGCGCCAGTTGCAGTATTTCTGGCCCAAGGCGGTCGGCGGCGAGGTGCCGCGGCTGGTCGAGCGCAAGGTCCAGCTCGTGGCCGAGGCCGCCGCCCGCTGCCGGGTCCGGCTGGACCGCAATGAGCTGCGGGACGTGACCGGCGAGATCGAATGGTCGAAGGTCACCCAGACCGTGCCCGAGGACTATCCGGCCGTGGCCGCCAAATCCGGCCGGGAGGCCCCCCGCGACGCCGCCGAGATCGGCCGGATCTACGCCACCTATGAGCAGTTGAAGCGCGACCGCGGCGTCATCGACTTCGAGGATGTGCTGCTCCTCACGGTCGGTGTGCTCCAGGAGCGGCACGACATCGCCGATCAGGTGCGCCGCCAGTACCAGCACTTCGTGGTCGACGAGTACCAGGACGTCAGCCCGCTTCAGCAGCGGCTGCTGGAGCTGTGGCTGGGCGACCGGGACAGCCTGTGCGTGGTCGGCGACGCCAGCCAGACCATCTACTCCTTCACCGGCGCCACCCCCGACCATCTGCTGAACTTCCGCACCCGCCACCCCGGGGCCACGGTGGTCAAGCTGATCCGGGACTACCGCTCCACCCCCCAGGTGGTCCACCTGGCCAACGGGCTGCTCTCCCAGGCCCGCGGCCGGGCCGCCGAGCACCGGCTGGAGCTGGTCTCCCAGCGGGAGGCGGGCCCCGACCCGGTCTACGCCGCCTATGCCGACGAGCCGGCCGAGGCCGAGGGCACCGCCCGCCGGATCCGTGAGCTGATCACCCCGGTCGAGCAGGGGGGCGGGGGCGTCCCGCCGAGCCAGGTCGCGGTCCTCTACCGGGTCAACGCCCAGTCGGAGCTCTATGAGCAGGCGCTGGCCGATGCCCAGGTGCCCTATCAGCTCCGCGGCGCCGAGCGGTTCTTCGAGCGGCCCGAGGTGCGCGAGGCGGGGCTGCTGCTGCGCGGCGCGGCCCGCGGGAGAAGCGCCGACCCGGCGCTGATGGACGCGGACATCCCGTCCCAGGTGCGGGCCGTGCTGGGCACCCGTGGCTGGACGCCCGAGCCCCCGGCGGGGTCGGGCGCGGTGCGCGACCGCTGGGAGTCCCTGGCCGCCCTGGTGCGGCTCGCCGAGGACTTCGCGGGCAGCCGTCCCGGGGCCACGCTCTCCGATCTGGTGGCGGAGCTCGACGAGCGGGCGGCGGCCCAGCACGCCCCGACCGTCGAGGGTGTGACCCTCGCCTCACTCCATGCGGCCAAGGGCCTTGAATGGGACGCCGTCTTCCTGGTCGGTCTCACCGAGGGGATGGTGCCGATCACCTACGCCAAGACGGACCAGCAGATCGAGGAGGAGCGCCGGCTGCTCTATGTGGGGGTCACCCGCGCCCGCCACCATCTGACGCTGTCCTGGGCGCTCTCGCGGGCTCCGGGCGGCCGGGCCTCCCGTCGCCCCACCCGCTTTCTCAACGGGCTGCGGCCCGGCTCCCAGGCGGTCGGCGCCCGCACCCTCGGCGGGGCCGGCGGGATCGAGCGCGGGGCGGCGGCCCCGGGCGGGGGCGGCGGGGTGCGCAGACGGCGCGGTCCGGTCCACTGCCGGGTGTGCGGCCGGGCGCTGACCGACGCGGGCGAGATGAAGCTGATGCGCTGCGAGGGCTGCCCGTCCGAGCTGGACGAGGCGCTCTATGAGCGGCTGCGCGACTGGCGGGCGGAGCAGGCGGGGCTGCTGGGGCAGCCGGCGTACTGCGTGTTCACCGACAAGACGCTGCTCGCGATCGCCGAGGCCGTTCCGGAAACCGAATCGGAGCTCGCCCGCATCGCCGGTGTCGGACGCCGCAAGCTCGACCGGTTCGGGGGCGATGTTCTCGCGCTGTGCGAGGGGCGGGAACTGCCCTCGGCGGTCGACGGCGAGGGGGACGACGGTGCCGGGGGAAGCCATTCGGGTGACCCTCGGCAAAACTCGACGGAAAAATAGTTTGCGCGCGTGGAGGCCGTACCCATAGCCTTCCGAGCACGGAGACAACGGCCCTTCCAGGAGCCGAGGATTCCGTGTTGTACTGAACACCCGGACTGGTTTCGATCGGTCCCTGAGACGCCGAGAGGAGGCGAAGACCAGTGATCAGCTTCATCAACACCATCAAAAAGGCCGATCGATCGGTCGTCGCCACCTGCCTGCTCGGCTCCGCGCTTCCTGGCACCGGTATGCCCGGCGTCGATGAGGCGCGCCTCAGTGAGCGACCGATCCAGGCACCTGCGGTAACGGCAGTGGCACAGGCAATGGCCTATGCCTTTGCGGCCAATGGTGCCGAATCCCGGACGACGCAGCAGCACCACAAGACGTGGGCCTTCCGCAGGCTCGAACCCTGGAGTTATCCAGCCTGATCCAGGATCAGGTCGGCACCTTCCAGGGCCGCGGAACCCACACCGGGATCCGCGGCCCTTTTGATTTGCCAGAGCCCGGCCACCAGCCGGACCAAAGAGACGAGGACCACACACCGTGCAACTCAACGCACACGCCCCGTCCGCATCGACCGACCTGAACCGACCGCCTGACTCCTCGGAGGACTCCTTGACCCCGCTCACCGCCCTCACCGAACTCGATGAGGCCATCGAGAACCTGGGTGTAGCTGTTCCGTGCCGTTCGTACGACCCGGAGGTCTTCTTCGCCGAGTCCCCGGCCGACGTCGAGTACGCGAAGTCGCTGTGCCAGACCTGCCCGCTGCGTGAGGCATGCCTCGCCGGTGCCAAGGACCGTCGCGAGCCCTGGGGCGTCTGGGGCGGGGAGCTCTTCGTCCAGGGCGTGGTGGTGGCCCGCAAGCGGCCGCGTGGCCGCCCGCGTAAGAACCCGGTTGCGGCATGAGCACCACCGGCACCATCGATCGCCCAGCGACGCACGACCCCATGAAGCAGGTCCCGACGATGACCCCACCGGTCTCCGACACCCCAGCACCCGAAACCTCCGGCGCGCCCGAGTCGCGCCAGAACAGGAACCGAGAGATGCAACTCATCCAAGAAGCCCTGGCGCGTGCGCATATGCACGACCGGCTTCAGGAGGCAGAGTCCGAACGGCCCGCCGCTCGACTCGCGGCCGCCCGCCGGATGCAGCGCCGCGCGGAGCGTGCCTCGCTCCGCGCCCGTCGCGCCCTGGCCATGGCGCTCATGCAGTGACCACCGGGTGCGGCACCGGCCGGAGCCGGGGCTGACATCAACACTCACTGACGGGTCATACGCCGACCCGTCGCGTGACCACAGAGGGCCGGTCCGATCGGACCGGCCCTTTGGCTACCCCGAAGCGCCCACGCTCCGGGGCGGCGCCGCCCGGCGGCAGAGGCCCGGCCGCCGGGCGGCGCGCGGGCTCAGGCCGAGGTCTCCGCGGCCTCGGACTTCTCCCCGGCGCCTTGTGCGGCACCCGCTCCGGCTTTGGCGGCTTCTCCGGCTCCGGCGGCTTCTCCGGATTCGGCGCTTTCTTCGGCGCGGTCCTCGGACTCCGGGGCATCGGCGAAGCCGGGGACCCATGCCTCGAGTTCATCCCGCAGCCGCACCGTGGCGCCCAACTGGCACAGCACCCCGATGGTGCTCAGGGTCACCCGGTGGATCAGCAGATAGGCGGGCGGCAGATTGAGCTGATTGCCCAGCTCATAGACGGGGGAGTGACGGTCGGCCATCCGCGCCGCCTGGCTGCGCAGCCACTGCCGGTCGAAGACGAACGCGTCGACCTGGGCCGGTTCGAGCATCGGCAGCAGAAAGTCCAGCAGGTCGTCCGGGTCCATCTCGATCGTCGGCTTGACGAAGCCCTCCCCGCGCATCAGCTCGTAGACCCCCATGGCATCGCCCTGGAGCGCCATGCGCAGTGCGATGCCGATGGGCTCCGGAAGCCCTTCCGGGAGCCGGTTCACCGAGCCGAAGTCCAGCACCCCCAGCTTCCACCGCTCCGGCGGGCCGTCCGGGGCGTCGCCGGTCAGCAGCCGGAAGTTTCCCGGATGCGGATCGGCGTGCAGCAGCCCGGTGCGGGACGCCCCCGAGAACAGAAAGCGGGCCAGCAGTTGCCCGGCGCGGTCCCGCTCCTCCTGGGTGCCGTCGGCTATCACCTCGGAGAGCGGTATCCCCTCCAGCCATTCGGTGATCAGTATCTGATCGCTCTGGTGCACCACCTCGGGCACCACGATCTCCGCGTCCTGGGCGTACTCCTCAGCGTGGGCCCGCTGGGACGCCGCCTCCAGTTCGTAGTCCAGCTCCTCGGCGACCCGCTCGCGCAACTCCGCGATCAGCGGCTTGATGTCCAGCCCCGGCACCAGCGGCCCCAGCACCCGGGCGAACCGGCTCAGTTGGTTGAGGTCGGACAGCAGCGCCTCGCCCGCCCCCGGGTACTGCACCTTGACCGCCACCACACGCCCGTCGTGCCAGACCGCCCGGTGCACCTGCCCGATCGAGGCGGCCGCCGCCGGCTTGTCCTCGAACTCCTGGAACAGCTCCGGCCAGTCCGGGCCCAGCCGCTCCTCCAGCGCCGCGTGGACCGTGCGGCTGGGCATGGGAGGGGCCGCCTCCTGGAGCTTGGTCAGGGCCGCCCGGTAGGGCCTGGCTATCTCCTCGGGCAGCGCCGACTCGAAGACCGACATGGCCTGCCCGAGCTTCATGGCCCCGCCCTTGAGCTCACCGAGGACCTTGAACATCTGCTCGGCGGTGCGCTGCTGTACCTCGCGCGCGACCATCTCCGCCGGCCGTCCCCCTATCCGCTTCCCGAGCCCCCACGTGGCGCGCCCCGCGAATCCCAAGGGCAGCGCCGCCAGTTTGGCGGTACGGGTGATCGCCTTGCGCGGCAGATCGGTCATGCGCCCCTCCAACTACAGCCGTGCCATCCCGGAGGGTGGCCCCCGGGCCCCCGTCGCCCACTCCACGGACGTGGGTCACCCGGACATTGTCGCGTGCGGTGCCTCTGCGGCCGAGGCATATACGGCATCCTCCTCCCCGGCCGCTCCGCAGCCGCAGCCGGGATGTGCTACGACCGGACGCGCCTCCCAGACGAGGGAGGGAAGCGCCAACTCCCACCGGACCCCCGCGCCCCCGGAAGGCCGGCCGTCGAGGAAGGCCAGCGCCTGCACCGCGGTGAGCCCCGCCACCACCATCGCCAGCGCCGCGTCGCAGGCCGGGGCGGTCCGCCGCCGCCCGGACCGCCACTGCGCGAGCATCCGCGGCCAGACGGGCTCCCGCTCGGCACGGCCCGCCGCGGCACAGCCCGCACAGGGCGTCATACCCGGCACCACCAGCGGCCCCACCACCCCCGTCGCCTCGAGGACTCCCGCATAGAGATGGGGTGTCCCGGAGGCGAGCAGCGGCTGGGCGGGCTCCGGATCCGGTGCGTACGCGGCGAGGCCGTCACGCGGGGCGATCACCACAAGCGCCAGACCGGGCTCTCCCGAGGGGGTCCGCTCCTCTGTACAGGTCCGCTCCCGCGCCGCCCGGCGCGGGAGCGGACCGGGCGCGGTCTGTCGCACCACACGGCGCGCGGCCATATCCCGGCGCTCCCCGATCTGCTCGGCCGACAGCCCGCCGGGAGCCACATCCCAGGGCTCGACGCGGCCTCCGTCCACCACATCGACCCGGCCCACCCCCGAGCCCGACAGCGCCGCCGCGACCGCCGCCCCGACCCGGCCGGCGCC
>NZ_JAHLEM010000616.1 GCF_018883605.1 Streptomyces niphimycinicus
CACGTCACCACGGCGACCTTCCGCGAGTACCACATCCCGGAGTTCGCCGATGTGCCGCGCACGGAGGTGTACTTCGCCGACACCGCCGACGCCCTCGGACCCCTGGGCGCCAAGTCGATGAGCGAGAGCCCCTTCCTCCCGGTCGCTGCCGCCTTGGCCAACGCGGTACGGGACGCCACCGGGGTTCGGCTCGACACCATGCCGATGACACGTGACCGGGTCTGTCTGGCCATCGCCGCCTCCCGCGGCACACCCGTCGCGCCCGACGGGGTCCCGGCAGACGGGCCAGCCGGGCACACCCCGGCCTGATCGCCTCGCACGAGGAAGGCGGCCTCGGCGCCGTCGGCCGACTTCGGCCGCGGCGGCCCGGGAGAGCCGCCACTCTCCTTCGGATGGTCGGGAAAGTGGGCCGGGTCGAGCACCGGACGTCCCGGCAGAGCCAGTTGGCGACGGGCGGCGGCGGGCACCGCGGCGGGTACGGCAACAGCCCCGGCACCGACTCCTGGCCAGGCTGGCCGATGGCGGCGTACCGCACCTGGGGCGGCTTCGGCTGGATGACCGCCAAGCTCGGCGGCATGTGGGACTCGAAGCTCGCTGAAGGCAACGGCTGGTGGATCCCCACCAATTCCGACATCCACCGTGCCAACGACTCCACCCTGGACATTCCTCCGGTCCCCTGCGACTGGTACGCCACCCACGGCAAGTACCCCGCCCCGGTGGACACCGGCACGCCGCACATCCACGCGGACTTCTGGCCCGGCCAGTGCCACTGGCTCGCGGAAGAGGACCCCGAGGCCGTAGTGCGTGAGGTCCTCTCGTTCATCAGCAAGTGACGCCGCGATCGCGCCACCGTCGTTGCCGTGCGCCGTCGACCGGCCCCCGGCGAAAGCGGGCCGACACCGCGTTGAGGAAGTGCCCGAGTCGGGCGACGACCGCCCGGTCTTGGAGGGTGGGCTGCTGGTGCGTGTCCTGTGTCCATCGTCAGAGCTCCAGCGGCCCACCGGTCCATGGGGCGGGATCCCCCGCGACGCAGAGGTAGACCGCGAGCACCAGCGACGCGGGGATCGCGCTCAGCAGCAGGCCCATGCGGGCGGGGCGGAGGCGAGCAGCCCGGCCCGCACGGCGGGTGACTGTCGACGGTGCCTGATCCGACGCCCCCGAATGATCGCGCATCTCCCGGCGGGGTGGGGGGTGGCTGCTCGGGCCGCATGTGCTTGCACTGGTCCCGCAGCGCCTCCGTCACCGTGGGGTACCGGACGGTGTCGCACGTCGTGCACACCTCTGCCCAGGGGGCGCTGGCGAGGCCCGGAACCCGTACGCACCTCGGGAGCCTGACGCGAACTCACCTCCGCTTCAGCGCTCGGCGGTCTCGGCGAGACGGGCGTGGTTGTGCTCCGGGCTCTCGCCGCCGTTCGGGAGGGGCTGGGCCGCGTAGGTGATGCGGATGACGCCGTCGGCATGCCGTTCGGTGCCGGCGCGGACGCCGAAGACGTCGGCGAGGAGGTCCGGAGTGAGCACCTCCAGGACCGGTCCCGCCGCCGCCACGGCTCCGTCGTGCAGGACGACGAGATGGTCGCAGAGACGGGCGGCGAGGTCGAGGTCGTGCAGGACGGCGAGGGTGGTGATGCCGGTGGCGCGGATGAGGTCCAGGAGTTCGAACCGGGCCCGGATGTCGAGGTGGTTGGTGAGCTCGTCCAGAACCAGGAGTTGTGGACTCTGCGCCAGCGCCCGTGCCAGTAGAACGCGTTGTCGTTCGCCGCCGGACAGGGAGGCGTAGTCGCGGTCCGCGAAGGGCCGTACTCCGCAGCGGTCGATGGCGTCGGAGACGGCCTCGCGGTCCTCGGCTCCGTCGCGGCCGAGCAGCCCGTGGTGCGGGACGCGGCCGAGGGCCACGATCTCGGTGACGGTCAGGCCGGTGGTGTTGCCGCCGGCGTCCTGGAGAACGGCGGCCGTACGACGTGCAGCGGCGCGGGGGGACAGCTCCCACACGTTGTCCTCGCCCACCCTGACCGCTCCGTCCGCCGGACGGAGCGAACGGTAGACGGCACGCAGCAGGGTTGACTTGCCGCTGCCGTTGGGGCCGACGAGGCCGACGATGTCGCCCTCACGGGCCTCAAGGCTCACATCCCGGAGAATCGGGTTGTGGTCCAGGGTGACATGGAGCCGATCGACGGTGAGTTTCATGGTGTCAGTCCAGGCCCTTGTTGCGGCGCAGCAGCCACAGGAAGAAGGGAGCTCCGAGCAGAGCGGTGAGGATGCCCAGGGGGATTTCGTTGGGGCGGTTGAGGGTGCGGGAGAGCAGGTCGACGAGGACCAGGTAGACGGCTCCCAGCAGGGCGGTCAGGGGGAGCAGGCGGCGGTGGTCGGCGCCGGTGGTCAGGCGCACCAGATGCGGGATCATCAGGCCGACGAAGCCGATGCTGCCGGCGACGGCGATGACGGTTCCGGTCAGCAGTGCGGCGAGCACCAGGAGCACGGCGCGCAGCCGGTTGACGTCGACGCCGAGTGCGGTGGCGGACTCGTCACCGGCCAGCAGGGCATTGAGTCGCCGGCCGAAGAGACTGAGGAGCGTAGTGGTGGCGAGCACCACCACGGTGACCGTGGGGAGTTGGCCCCAGTGTGCGCCGGATACGCTGCCCAGCATCCAGAACATGACCGTCCGCAACTCGGTCGGTGTCGCCTGGAGTTGCACATAGCTCGTGGCCGAGAGGAAGACGTAGCCGACGGCGACGCCGGCCAGCACCAGCCGGGTCGGCGCCAGGCGTCCCCGCCGTTGTCCGAGGGCGAAGACCAGCGCGCCGGCGGCGACCGCGCCGAGGAAGGCTGCCGCCGACACCCCGAGCCCGGCCAGCGCCGCGCCGCCGCCCAGGGTGATGACCAGCACCGCGCCGAGCGTGGCACCGTAGGAGAAACCCAGCACGATGGGGTCGGCCAGCGGGTTGGACACCACGGTTTGCAGCACGGCGCCGGACACGGCCAGGCCCGCGCCGACCAGGGCCGCAAGGACAACCCGCGGGGTGCGGAAGTTCCAGACGATCTGGTCCAGCGCCGGGTCGGAGTGCGCCGCCCCCGCGCCGGTGACATGGTGGAGGACGATCCCCCACACGTCGTCCAGCGGGACGTTGACAGCGCCGATACTGATGCCCACGATCATCGTGACGATCAGCGCGACGGGCAGGAGCGTGAACGCCAGCGGAGTCCTGAGCCTGGTCAGAACGCTTCGGGGTGCAGCAGCTTGGCGATCTTCTCCACCGCCAGGTCGTTGCTGGGGCCCAGGTACATCGAGTCGGACAGGACGACGTACGCGTTGTTCTTGGCGGCTGACCACTGGGGGAACTCCTTGAGCAGCTTCTTGGCGTAGGCAGCCGGATTGGGGTCGTTGTAGCTGATGACGACGAGGGCGTCGACGTCGGTGGCGGCCACCTTCTCCTTGCTCAGATCGGCGAAGAGGGCCTTGGAAGCGCTCTCGAAGGCGTTGGAGCCGCCGGCCTTGGCGAGGATGTCGTTGGCGATTCCCTTGCTGAAGACCGAGCTGAAGTCGTTGCTGCCCATCGCCATGTTGGAGAAGAGCACCATGACCTTCGGCTTCTTTTGCCCCTTGACCTTTTCGGAGACCGCCGCGATGTTCTTTTCGGACTCGGCGATCAGCTTCTCGGCCCTGTCACCGACGTTGAAGATCTTTCCCATGTCGCGGAGCAGCGTGTAGCTGTCGGCGACGGTCATCTTGGAGGGGTCATCGTCGCAGCCCTGCGGGGAGACGTAGCTGTTGGCTCCTACCTGCTTAAGCTGCTCACGGGTGGCGAAGCCGTTCTTCTGGTCGAAGCCGTATGTGGTGACGGACAGAACGAGATCGGGGCGCAGGCCGAGCATGGCCTCGCGGGGGATGTCGTAGGCGTCGTTGAGCTTGATGTCACCGGTGGGCAGGTCCTTGATGGCCGTGGCCCGGTCCGCCACCTCGGACATTCCGTAGGTCTGCTCGTTGGCGGCGATCTTGTCCTGGAGGCCGAGGGCGAGAAGCGTGGAGACCTCGGCGACCGAGGCGCCGTTCATGACGACGACCCGGCTGGGGGCCTTCTTGAACGTCTCCTTCTCACCGCAGTTGTCGAGGGTGACCGGGTAGCCGGATTTCGAGGCGGCGGCCTCGGTGGTGCTGTCGCTCGCCTTGTCCTCGGACGAGGAGCCACATGCCGCCGTGAGCAGGCAGAGGGCTGCGGTCAGGGTGACAGCGGCCGACCGTTTCATCGGCATGTGGGCTCCTTGTGTACAGGCTGTGCTCATGGGCTGAAGAGTTCTGATGCAGTAGTCGCGGCGAAGTGGTCGTGAGTTCCCGGGGAGTCGTGGACTATTCCGCGAAGGCCTGGGCCGGGACCGGGCTGGCTGGGCAAGCGGGCTGGCAGGGCGAGGGAGGGAAGCACGCCCTCGGCACACAGTGGTCCGGGCAGCGGCAGAGCAGCTCGCGGTCGACCGGGGGCACGTGATGCTGCTGTCCCCCAGGCCGGCGCGCACGTGGTCGCCCTGGACGAGTCCCGCGGCCCACGTGGCGTGCGCGAGGCGTCGCTGCCCCGGTGCGGGGCCACGCAGGTCAGGGTGCGGCCCTCACGGACCAACGCTGCGGTGTCGGACCGACGGTCGGCGTGGAAGGGGCTGCCGCCGCCGGGGGTGCGGCCTGTCCCCGAGCGGTCCTCCAGCTCGCCGCGACATCGCGGAGGTTGATACAACGCCGGAAGTTCGATGTGAAACGGGGGATGAGGATGTCCGGGAGTTGATGGCGCCAGAGGCCGACGCGGTCGGTCGCGTCGCAGGGGCGGTGGCGGGACGGGGTCACGCGGCCCGCATCCCGTCGTACAGCTTGCGCTCGTCCTGGACGGTACCCCGGTGGGAGACGGGCCAAGTGCGCGGATCGTGACGCCGGTGACGCCGGTGACGCCGGTGACGCCGGTGACGCCGGTGACGCCGGTGACGCCGGTGACGCCGGTGACGCCGGTGACGCCGGTGACGCCGGGGCTAAAGCCCTGATCATGGCCTTCTGGTTCCTTATTTCTCCGTCGGGACGGTCGTGGAAGCCTCGGGCGACCATGGGTACTCGAGTACGTGGGACACCTTCTGGGCGATGTCGGCGCCTTCGAGGCGGTCGATGAGGTGAAGCGCCATGTCGATCCCGGCGGCCACGCCCGCGCTGGTCACGATCTGCCCGGTGTCAACCCACCGGGGGCCGGTCCGGACATCGACGTCAGGATGCCGAGACACGAAGCCGTCGATCTCGCTCCAATGGGAGGTCGCGGGGAGCCCCGCCAGGAGCCCGGCCGCCGCGAACACCAGAGAGCCGTTGCACACGGACGCCAAAAGCGTGCCATCGGCCGCGAGCGACCGCAGCCGTGACAGGTGCGTTTGGTCCTCCCGGAGAATCTCGACGCCGGCGCCACCAGGATGAATGAGCAGGTCCGGCCTCGGCTCATCGTCAATGGCGCCATCGGGCGTGACCGTCAGCCCCAGGCCACAGCGCACAGATCGTCCGTCGATGCTCGCGGTGTGGACGACCACGTCGCGTTCGGTCAGCTCCTGCCAGAACCGGAGCGTTTCCCACGGCCCGACCGCATCCAACTCCTCGACACCCTCGAACAACAGCACCGTGATCCGATACGGAATCGCGTCGTTCATCATCCTCGGTGTCCCTCCCGGCAGAGCAATCGACCTCGTTCCACAGGAATGTGGACGTCTTCACTATTCAGGGCCCCCACAACGCCGGGAAGCGGCAGAAGAGCCCGGTCACGATAGATTTCTGCCATGACTGTGCCGATGGCATCCGAGCAGTTCGTCCGGCGGCATCGCATCGCCGTGCTCGCGCTCGACCGGGTGCTGCCGATGGAAGTCGGCATACCGTTCCACATCTTCGACCAGCCGGGATTGCCCTACGACCTGATGCTCTGCGGCCGCACAGCGGGCCCCGTCGAGACATACAACGGCTGGCCCCTCATCGCCACGCATGGTCTCGACGCGGTCAGCACGGTGGACACGGTGATCGTCCCGGCCTTCCGCGACTACCTCGACGGTGCACCGGACGACGTGGTGGCCGCACTGGCCCAGGCACGCCGACACGGCGCCCGCATCGCCTCGATCTGCACCGGAGCGTTCGCACTCGCCTCCGCGGGGCTGCTCGACGGGAGGCGCGCGACGACGCACTGGCGCCACACGGATGACCTCGCCCGTCTCCATCCCAAGGTCGAGGTCGACCCCGACGCGCTCTACGTCGACGCCGGAGACGTCATCACCTCCGCAGGCGTCGCCAGCGGCATCGACCTCTGTCTGCACCTCCTGCGCCGCGACCACGGGGCGGCCGTCGCGAACGCCGTAGCGCGGGAGATCGTCGCCGCACCACATCGGGACGGCGGGCAGGCGCAGTTCATCGCACGACCGCCGGTCCCACCGAACAGGACGGGCTTCGGCGCGACCCTGGAATGGGCGCTGACCCGCCTGGACCAGCCACTGACGGTAGCCGACCTGGCCGCACACGCCCGACTCGCCACCCGAACCTTCGCACGCGCCTTCGCGGCCGAGACCGGCACCACCCCGATCAAATGGCTCAACGTGGCACGCGTCGACCGGGCACGCGAGCTCCTCGAAACCACCGACGCCGGCGTCGACCACATCGCACAGCTCTGCGGGCTCGGAACCCCGGCAAACTTCCGTCAGCACTTCCGCCGCGCCACCGGGATCACCCCAAGTGAATACCGCCGAATGTTCGCCGTCACCTGACCTATTGATCCGAAACGGTAGGTGTTCTGGATCGTTGATCCCCGCCTGAGTGAACTGGTAGGAGACTCACGGCAGTTGCCGCCATCGGCGTGGGGCGCCGGGTGCCCGACGAGAGACCGAGCTGCTCCAGCTCCTCGGCGACGTCCTGGACCTCGCTGACGACGAGCCCGTCACATGGGCAGTGGACCTCAACGCCGGCGGCGCCGCACTGTGGATTGCGCTGCTGGTCAGCCACAGGCAGAAGCTGCTCTACATCCCCGGCCGCAGCGTCCATCACGCCTCCGGGCCCTACGGGGCAGCGGGAACACCGACGCGAAGGACGCGTTCGTCATCGCCGACCAGGCCTGTGTGTGCCGCGACCTACAGCCGTTGCGGGCCACTGGTGAAATCGCCGAGGACCGCGACGACGGTCAGCAACGGGCCGCGTCCTGCTTCTCGAGCCGGCTACGCTGGATCTGGCTGACGGCATACGCGGTTCCGGGCCCGGCGGGCGGGACGATCTCCACCGGGTTGCCCAGTCCCTCAGCGCGCGCGGCCTTCAGCACGGCGTCGACGCCTACATCGGCGGATTCGCGACCTTTTCCGCTCGACCCGCCCATGTCCATGCCCTGCATGGAGCCGTGTCCGGCGTGTTCGCCGCCGACGGCGGAGCTGACGGCGGGAGTGGCCTGGCCGAGGGAGGCGCGGAAGTCGGTGACGTTCGCGCCCGCGTACGTGGACCACGTCAGACCGGTCGCGGACAGGAAGAACAGCCCCAGCGCCGCCCAGACCCCGACCGAGCCGTGAAAGGACATCGTCCGCCTGCGGCCGGTGGCGGACCGGTCCGGCAACACCGTCGCGCGGAGCTTCCGCTTCGCCGAGCCCTCGCGGCGGCGCGCGATCCACAGCACCAGACCGCCGCCGGTGATCACCCACAGCCAACTGGCGGCGAGTTCGCTGTAGAGCCGGCCGGTGTCGCCGAGATGCAGATTGCGGTGCGGGTCGTCGATCCACGTGCGCAGCGGCAGCGCGCCACTGGTGCCGTACTGCTCCAGCGCGCCCCCGTACCTTCCCCGTGTAGGGGTCGGCGAAGACGGCCAGCTTGCGCTCGGGGTCGGCACCCTTGATGCCGGAGAGCAGTACGCGCGTCGTGGCGCCCGCCTCCGGGGAGGGGCGGATCGCGCCAATCTCCCCCTCGGGGTGGGCCCTGCGGGCGGCGGCGATCTCCTGGGAGAGCGGCAGTTCGCTCTTGCCGACCGAGATCCGCAGCTCGTGGTCGTAGACGATCTTCTCGGCCTGGAGGGAGCCCGCGTAGAGGAGTCCGGTCACGGCGGCGACGAGCGGGAAGGGCGCGACGAGGACGCCCGCGTAGAGAAGTGCAGTCGCAGGACCAGCGGGCGCAGGGCCGGCCAGCCACGAGGACCGGCACCCGAGTCCGATGTCCGGGGCGCGGCGCCGGGCTGCGGCGCGTCAGGCGACTGTGGTCCGTCATCGGTGTCGGCGGCGACGGGTTCGGCGGACATGAGAACTCCTGACTTGGGGACGATGCTGGTCGGCCGGAGCCGTACCAGGGTCGTAGTCGGACCTCCGGAGGAAGAAGTTCCGGAGACCTGGCACGCTGGGCGAGCCCTACCAGGGCCCCATGGGGCACAGGCCCGAGCCGACATTGCGCTCGTGTCGTTCCCCGCGGACCGCCACTCCTGCTGGACTGGCTGGAGCACCGGCGAAGCCGGTGGCCGAATACCGCGCATCTCCACCTGTTGATCAACAACCAGACCGCCACCAAGACCAGCCGGGTCAGCAACCACTGGATCAGTGCCTCGATGCGCGGGCAGGACGCGACGCCGGAGCGGCTCCGCGTCGACCGGCAACTCGAAGAGGCCCTGACCCACGGGCCCGATCCGCTCCACCTCGCCGAGGTGTTCGGACTCGATGAGAAGACCGCGATGCGCTACGCGGACTCCGCACGAGCGAGCCGCCGAGCGGCTCTGACTGCCGTGCCATGTCGAAGATGGTCTCGCATTCACGGGCCGGGAATCGAGAGCCAAAATGCTATCGCGGTGCCCCATGGAGGGCTGGTAGCAATTGAAGATGTCAACTGAAGCCCTTGACCCGATGGAACGTCTCTTCGCCGAGCGAGCCTGCGAGCGTCTGATCGTCGAGTTCGTGCGCCGCCTTGACCTGGGAGATCCGAGCAGTGTCGCGGACCTCTTCACCCCTGACGGGGTGTGGGAGTGGCCTCACGGCGACCGCAGAGTGGAGGGGCGTGGGGCGCTCCGCAGCTACTTCGGTTCGCGGCCCAAGGACCGGCTGTCACGCCGCATGTCTACGAACATCTTGGTCACGGTGAATTCTGCGTCGGCGGCCACCGCCACCTCTTACTTCGCCACTTACCGGGTCGACGGCTATACCGATGCCATGGTGCCCCCGAGGCTCCCTGCCAACGTGGGCCACTACGAGGACACATTCCGGAAGGTCGAGGACGACACCTGGCTCCTCGCCAGCCGAGTCACGCACCTACCATTCGGCGGAGAGACGGTGCGTCTCAGCCACTCCGACCAGTCGTGACTGCGGGCCCAACCGGGCTTTGTCCACCCGCTGCCGTCGCGCTGGCCTCGCGACTTCACCACGAACCCACGGATCCGACGTCGCGAGGCACGGCGACAGACTTTCGGGTTCACACCTTCGGAGCGGTGAGGGTGGGGTTCGTAGTCGCGGGCGAGACGGCGGTGGTGCATGAGCTGCGCCATCGCGTCGGCCCACCCCAGGATCTTCATGGAACCGACGGACGCCGCCAGACCGCGGCGTCCATTATGGATCTGCCCGTTGATGACGATCGCGGCCCCGAGGCGGCGGCCGGCGTGCACGTAGACGAGGTCGCGTGCCTCGGCGGCGGCGCCCCGCCACTGCTCGGCCGCCGCCGCGAGGTGGATGTCGTTGGAGACCAGCACGTCGCGCTTGAAGCGCCTCGATACCTCCGACACCACGTCGATCTTGTCGAAGCCCAGGAGAGAATAGACGTCCAGGTCCCGGCCCGCAGGAGCGGTGCGCATGTCATTGGCTTCCGAGCCGTTGGCCGCCACGCCGGTGATGCCGCAGGCCACCGAACGGATGTGTTCCCGGCTCGTCCCGGTCTGCCGGACGGTCGCCTCCACCAGACGCGCCGCTGCCCCGATGCGCCCGGCGGGTCCGAGGCCGGAGTCGACGCCGCGTCTGCGCATCGCCACGACGTCCCCGCGCAGGTCGCAGACGACCACGGCCACCTTGTGGGCGCCGATGCCGACTCCGACGACGGCGAAGTTCTCGGCCACGACCTCGTAGCGCCGGGCCGGCCGTCCCGCGGACCGCTCGCCGTTCGGGCGGCCGAGCGACTCACGGACGAAGCGCTGGTTCAGCAGCGTCGCCACCAGTTCCTCGGCACTCGGACGGGAGACTCCGACGGTCGAACCCACGTCGCTGACCGTCAGCGACGTCGAATCGAGGAACGCCCGCACCGTGGCTGCGAGGTTGAGCCTCCGCAGCAGGTGGGCATTCCCCTCGGGGATGACCGGCATGAGCGGCCGGTGCAGCGCAATTTCCGTCGAGAGATGACAGGAGCACCATCATGCGGTTCTCGAACCTCATCGTCAGATCCCAGCCCACCCGGAGGAGACCCGAACGGCGTCGGCGGACGGCCGGCGCGGTGGCAGTCGCGATGCTGACCGCCGGCATCCTGCCCGCAGTCGGCGCACAGCCGGCGAAAGCACGGCCCGACGGAACGACTCCGTCGATCGAGATCCAGGCGGGTTATCTGGACCTCCAGCTCGACAGGGCAGGTACGGTCGTAGCTCTGGACGACGTCAGGACCGGGGTCGACTATATCGCGCCCGGTCATACAGCACCCCTGGTCAGCCTGGTCGTCGACGGCAAGCAGCAACGGCCGACCACGGTTGACCGTTCCGGACCCGGCGGCCAGACGCTCACGTTCCGGAACAGGGCGGCGCACTGGACGATCCAGGTGAAGTTGGTCGGTAAGCGCGGCTACGCCACCTTCGAGGCGGTCGCCGTCGACGCGCCGAAGGACGTCGATGTGCAGACCCTGCTCTGGGGCCCACTGGCCACGTCGATCTCCAAGACAGTCGGCACATCGGTGGGGGCAGTACGCGACGACGATTTCGCCATCGGGCTCCGTCCGCTGACCGACCGTACCGAAGGCGCCTGGCCGCAGGAGGACCAGGACATGGGCTGGGAGAGCGAGGTCGACCACGACCCGGACCACGTGAGCGTGGGTTCTCTGGAGGAGTGGAGCGCGGCAGGTGTGACTCCCTGGGGTTCCGTACTGCGCGCCTTCACCTTCGACTACACCAAGCAACGCCACCGCAAGGTAGGGGGCTATCCGATCCCGGTCGGGCCGCTGCCCGGCAGCGACGGCAAGATCGCCGGTTCCAAGATTGCACTCTTCGGAGCCTCGCCTGAGGCGACGCCGACGATCCTGTCCAACATCGCGGCGGGCGAGAAGCTGCCCTACCCGAGGCTGAACGGTCAGTGGCAGAAGGCATCCCAGGCAAGCAGCCAGTCGTGGCTGGTGCTCGGCGACCTGCGGACCGACAACATTCCGGCGGCGGCCCGATTCGCCAAGGCTGCCGGCATGAACCGCGTCTACTCACTTACCAGCAGCTACGGCCCATGGAAGTCGAGCGGCCACTACACGTTCGACTCGAGCCTGGGCGGGAGCGACGCCGGGGCCGCAGCAGCCGTGGACATCGGCAAGGCCAACGGTGTACAGCTTGGCGTACACACCCTGTCGGACTTCATCAGCACCGGCGACGAGCCCTACGACTGGGCCTGGTTCCCGCGAGACGACTACCTCACGCCACCCGCCGACGACCGGCTCGCAACGGGGGGCAGCGCCTCGCTCACCCGTCCGTTGACGGTCGGCGACACCACCGTGTACCTCGACTCCGGCGTGCTGCTTGCTGAGGGAGTGCACCACAGCTACTTGCGTATCGGGGACGAATTCGTCAGCTACGGAGCGGCCGAACAGGTCGGAAACGAGTGGAAGTTGACCGGCCTACAGCGCGCGCGATGGGGATCGGTCGCGGTCTCACACGCTGCGGGCGACCGCGCCGCCCGAGTCGTGGCCAACAGCTACGGCGGCGCGATCGGTAACCATGCCGTCCTCGACGAGATCAGCGACAGGCTGACCACCGCGTGGAACAAAACCGGCATCACCGGTATGTCGTGGGACGGCCTGGAGTCGGCGTCGGAGTCCGGCTGGGGCGCTTACGGCATGGCTCACCTCGTGAACACGACGTTCAGGCGAATCGACGCCAAGGACCGTTTCCTCTCCGAGACCAGCCGGATGTCCTCCAACACCTGGGACGCGCTGACCCGGGCCAGCTGGGGTGAAGTCGGCAGCACCTCGATGGAGCAGGTGTTCAAGAACAACAAGTACCTCCAGGCGAACTTTCTCCCCGGAATGCTCGGCTGGATCAGCCTCAAAGGCTCGGACAGTCTGCTCGCCATGGAGTGGAAGCTGGCTCGAGGCGCCGGTCTGAACGCCGGGGCAGGTTTCCAGAGCTCGGTCTCCAGCCTCGTGTCGGGCGGTGAGAACACGACGCGGCTGCTAGAGGCCATCCGGCAATGGGAGACGGCACGCAACCTGGGCGCGTTCACCGCGGAGCAGCGGGCGCGGTTCCGCGACCTGACGACGAACTGGCACCTGACCGCGGTCGAGCTGGGCAAGCGATGGTCTTTGCAGGAGTTGGACGCCGACGGCAAGCCGGTCGGCGCCCCCCAGCCCGTCGTCGCTCCGACCCCGGAGGTCGACGCCGGACCGCTGCCCGCGGCGGCCAAGGGACACCTGTACGAGGCGACCGTGAAGACCAACACGCCGGCAACCACGCGCTACGCGGTGACCTCTGGAGTTCTGCCCGCGGGTCTCGTGCTCAACGCCGACACCGGAGGGATCGTGGGTACGCCCGCCAAGGCGGGAACAGCACGTTTCAGGATCACGGCATACCAGAGTTCCGGCCAACCGCCGGCGCGGCACGGCTACGAGATCGACGTCGCCAATTAGCCCGGTTGAGCCGGACGCGCGCGGTGGATCACCGTCACGCTGAATGAGACCTGCACGCGGCGTACGCCAAAGGGCGTACGCCGCGTGCTGCACACCATCGGCCCCTACCAAGCAGGACTTCGGGGCAATGTTCGCTTCATGCTGCTGGCCACACTGCCCGTCCTGGCCTTCTACCCGGCGTTCCAGAAGTGCTTCGTCCAGCAGCCGGGCCGGTGGCGCCACGAAGGGCTGAGCCGCCTCGCCAGGGAAAGAGCATGTCCTTAGAGGTCGCGCGGATAGGTGCTGTGGGGGCCTCGGCGGCCCCGCACGGCTGCACGTGGACACCGTCCGCTTCGGCCGGATCGACACCCCACTCCCGCGCTCGCGGCCGGGGCCGGACTCCGACGACGCGATCACCGCACGCGGTCCTCCTGCCGTCACTCCGGGCATTCGTCGCGCGTGTGCGGGACGACGCCGACGTCCGCGTCATCGTCTTCGAGAGCGCTGACCCGGAGTTCTTCGTTGCGCACGGTGACATGGCCTACCTCACCGACCCTGACGCGCTGCCCGCGGCCACTCGCG
>NZ_JAHLEM010000617.1 GCF_018883605.1 Streptomyces niphimycinicus
CGCTCAGCGGCCCCGAGCCCCGCCCCGCCGAACACGCCGTACTGACCGCGGAGACCCGCCGGACGCTGCGCGCGGCGGTGCGGCGGCTGCCCGGCCGCTGCCCCGCGCTGCTCGCGGCGATGCTCTCCCGCTCCGACCTCACGTACCGCGAGATCGCGCACCAGTTGGGAATGTCACAGGGCAGTCTGGGCCCGGTACGTTCCCGATGTCTGGCTTGCCTGCGCAGAATGCTCATGGCGGAGGTTGCGGCTCCTGAACCATGGGGAAAGGAGCGATAGACAACCGGCGCCTCGGAGGCGGACGCCCACCATGCGGCGCCTCCACCCAGGCCATGAACCCTCGGTCGCACACCTACCCTCACCGCGGCCGGGGGACCGAGAATAGGGGAGGCATGCGCACATGGGCATGAGCGTGACCATCTCCGCGGCGACCGCGGACGACGCCGAGCAGATCCTGAAGCTGCAATATCTGTGCTACCAGGGCGAGGCTGAGCTCTACGGCGACTACTCGATCGAACCGCTGACGCAGTCGCTCGACGACCTGCGCGCCGAACTGAGCGGGGGCTGTGTGCTCGTCGCCCGGCTCGGCGCGGAGGTCGTCGGCTCGGTCCGCGGAGTCGTCGACGACAAGGGGACCGCCGCCATCGGCAAGCTGATCGTCCACCCGCGGATGCAGCGGCACGGCCTGGGCGGACGGCTGCTCGCGGCCATCGAGGAGCGGCTGACCGAGGACCGGGCCGCCAAGCGGTACCGGCTGTTCACCGGCCACCGCAGCGACGGCAATCTGCGGCTGTACCGCCGTTACGGCTACGCCCAGGTGGGCACCGAGGAGGTCAACCGCCGGCTGAGCCTGGTGACCATGGAGAAGGACGCCACGGCCACCGTGTACGCCGCCAGCGCCTGATACCCGGACGCGTGGGTCAAGGCCCGCCGGGGTTCAGCCCCGGCGGGCTTTGCGTAGCCACAGCAGGCCCGTGACCGGCAGGAAGATCGGGATGAACAGATAGCCCATCCCGTAGTCGGACCACACCGTCTGGTCGGGGAAGGCCGAGGGGTCGGCAAGGGTCCAGGTGCCCACGGTCAGCACCCCCACCAGCTCCGCCGCACAGCAGACCATCGCCGCCCTGCGCGCGCCCTCGCCGCCGCGCACCAGCGAGACCGTGATGAACGCGTACACCACGGCGGAGACCGCCGAGAGGATGTAGGCGAGCGGGGCCTCCTGGTACTGGGCGATGAGCTGGTAGATCGAGCGGGACGCGGCGGCCACGGTGAAGACCCCGTAGAGCAGCACCAGCAGCCGCCCGGGGCCCTGCCCCAGCCCGGTGCGCGCGTCCGCTTCCGCTTCCGCTTCCGTCTTCCCGGCCACCGGCCCCACCTCCGGTGATTCAGCCACCGACGCCTCCCCAGATGTCGTACAGCCGCACCTCGAGCACGGCCAGCACCACGGCCGCCGCGGAGACCGTCGCCGACCCCCAGCGGGTCCGTTCCGTGAGCGACATGAACGCCGCGACCGGCACCGCGAGCGCCGAGCCGATGAGGTAGGCCACGAAGATGGCCACCCCCTGCTGCGGATCGGCGCCGCCCGCCAGCCGCACCACTCCTATGCCCAACTGCACGATCGCCAGCAGTGCCACCACGGCCATGCCGATGAAGTGCCAGTCCTTGGTCGGCTGGTCCCGGTAGGCGGCGAAGCCGCACCACGCGGCGAGAAGGAGCGCGGTCACACCGAGCGCGACCGTCAGCGCGTCGATCAACGGGACCTCCGCGCGGTGCGGCGGCGCACCCGACGGCGGCGCACACAGGGAGTGACAAGCATGGGACGAGGGTAATCGGCCCGCCCGGCCGCGCTGCGCTCGGCCCCGCGCCCGAGGGCGTCCGCGAGCCACACGTACGCTGCGGCTCATGAAGATCTCCGCTGACGCGCTGTTGTTCGACAACGACGGAACCCTCGTCTCCTCCCTGGACTCGGTGCATCGCTGCTGGACCCGCTGGGCCGAGGAGCAGGGCATTCCTGCGGAGGACTTCGCCCGGGTCGAGCTCCATGGCCGCCCGGCCGACGACATCATCGCCGATCTGCTCCCCGCCGACCGTGCCCCGCGGGCCCGGGCGCGGATCGACGAGCTGGAGCTGGCGGACGTACCGGGCGGGGTGAAGCTGCTCCCCGGCACCGCCGAGCTGCTCGCGGGGCTGCCCGCCGCGCGCTGGGCCGTGGTGACCTCCGCCAACCGCCCGCTGGCCGAGGCCCGCCTGGCCGAGGTGGCGATACGCCCCGGAACGCTGATCACCTCCGACGAGATCACCCGCGGCAAGCCCGACCCCGAGCCGTTCCTGCTGGCGGCCGAGCGGCTGGGAGTCGACCCGGCACGCTGTGTGGTCTTCGAGGACGCCCCGGCCGGGCTCGCGGCGGGCCGTGCGGCCGGGATGCGGACCGTGGCGTTGACCACAACGACCGCCCGCGAGGAGCTGGTCGCCGACATCGTGGTCGAGGACCTGTCGGCCGTGTCCGCACGGCTTCTCGACGGGGGCGTGGAGATCACCTGCCGGGTCTGAACCGGGTCCGGCGACCCCCTTCCCTGTCCACGGACTGATCAAGCATGTCCGCTATACGGACATGCTTGATGGGTCCGTACACGTGTCTGCTTTACTTACAGCCATGACCACGACGAGCTGCCGCACCCCTGCGACCGAGGCGAACCCCACGCCCGGTGCTCGTTGTCGGTGTCGAATGTGTGACTGCTGAGGGCCCCCGCCCGAGCCTCGCGCCCCGAAGCGAGACCGGCTGAGCCGGACCCGTGCGCCCAGTTCGCCGGGCCGCGCCGCCCCGCGTCACCGGAACCCGAACCGCGCCCATACATCGCGCATCTCCTCGGGTCCGCCCTGCCGCGTTCCGAAATGAACGAGCCGTGCCCGGCGGTACCAACCGCCGCGCACTCAACAGTGACGGAAACCCTGTGATCACCACCACGGACCTGACCAAGGTCTACCGCTCACGAGGCCGCGAGGTCACCGCCCTCGACGGTGTCGATCTGCATGTCCGCGAGGGTGAGGTGTACGGCGTCGTCGGCCAGAGCGGCGCCGGGAAATCCACCCTCATCCGCTGCGTCAACCTCCTGGAGCGCCCCACCTCCGGCACGGTCACCGTGGCCGGCCAGGACCTGACCGCACTGGCCGGGCGCCGCCAGAGCGCCGGCTCCGCGCTGCGCCAGGCCCGCAGCCGTATCGGCATGGTGTTCCAGCACTTCAACCTGCTCTCCTCGCGCACCGTGCGGGACAACGTCGAGCTGCCCCTGGAGATCCTCGGCGTCTCCGGCAAGGAGCGCACCCGCAAGGCCCTGGAGCTGCTGGAGCTGGTGGGCCTCGGCGACAAGGCCAAGGCGTACCCCGCCCAGCTCTCCGGTGGCCAGAAGCAGCGCGTCGGCATCGCCCGGGCGCTGGCCGGCGACCCCAAGGTGCTGCTCTCGGACGAGGCGACCTCCGCGCTCGACCCCGAGACCACCCGCTCGATCCTCCAGTTGCTGCGCGACCTCAATGAGCAGCTCGGCCTGACCGTGCTGCTCATCACCCACGAGATGGACGTCGTCAAGACGATCTGCGACTCGGCCGCGCTGATGCGCGACGGCCGGATCGTGGAGTCCGGCCGGGTCAGCGAGTTGCTGGCGACGCCCGGCTCCGAGCTGGCCCAGGAGCTCTTCCCGGTCGGCGGGGTGCCCTCGGGCGAGGACCGCACGGTCGTGGACGTCACCTTCCAGGGCGAGGCGGCCACCAAGCCGGTCATCTCTCAGCTCTCCCGTACGTACAACATCGACATCTCGATCCTGGGCGCCGCGATGGATACCGTCGGCGGCCACCAGGTCGGCCGGATGCGGATCGAACTGCCCGGCCGGTTCGAGGAGAACGTCGTCCCGATCGGCTTCCTGCGGGAGCAGGGCCTCCAGGTCGATGTCGCGGCCATCGCCGACGGCCCGCGCGCGAACCCGACCCCGCTGCTCAAGGAGGGCGCCAAGTGACCTGGTCCGAGATGGAGCCCCTGCTGGAGCAGGCATGTTGGGACACCCTCTACATGGTCGGCTGGTCGGCTGTGATCGCCGTCGTAGGCGGACTGCCGCTCGGTGTGCTGCTGGTCCTCACCGACCGCGGCGGAGTGCTCCAGAACGTCGTGGTCAACAAGGTCGTCGGGCAGATCGTCAACGTCGCCCGCTCGATGCCGTTCATCATCCTGATGGTCGCCCTGATCTCCTTCACCCGGGTGATCGTGGGCACCACCATCGGCCCCGAGGCCGCGATCGTGCCCCTGGCCATCGGCGCCATCCCCTTCTACGCCCGGCTCGTGGAGACCTCGGTGCGCGAGGTGGACGGCGGACTGGTCGAGGCCGTGCAGTCGATGGGCGGCTCCACCTGGACCGTCGTCCGCAAGGTGCTGCTGCCCGAGTCGCTGCCCGCGCTGATCTCCAGCGCGACCACCACGATCGTCGCACTCATCGGCTACTCGGCGATGGCCGGCACGGTCGGCGCCGGTGGCCTCGGTGACCTGGCGGTCCGCTACGGCTATCTGCGGTTCGAGACCAAGTTGATGTGGATCACCGTCGCCATCCTCGCGGTGGTCATCTCCGTCATCCAGTTCGCGGGCGACATCGCCGCCCGCGGCCTGTCGCACCGCGGCCGCTCCTCGGTCGCCCCGCGGCTGGTGCTGCTGCGCGGCGGCGCGTCCCGGGCCGGGAAGCCCGCCGCGGCCCCGCAGCCGCGGACCGCGCCCGCCGAGATCGAGTCCGTGGAGCCGACCAAGGTCCCCTGAGCCCCCACCCCCACCCGCCTCCCGTACCCCCCCAGTACCACCCGGCCGTCATTCCGCTTCCGCACCCGTGGCGGATTCGTGCGCCCTCGAAGAAAGGCACTTTTCGTGCGTAACACCACCAAGACCGTCACCACTGTCCTCGCCGCCGGTGCGCTCGCCCTCGGCGTCGCCGCTTGCAGCCCCTCGTCCTCCGACGACAAGAACGGCGCGCTGGTCGTCGCCGCGAGCCCGGTCCCGCACGCGGAGATACTCAACTACGTCAAGGACCACCTGGCCGACAAGGCGGGGCTCAAGCTGGAGGTCCGGGAGTTCACCGACTACAACACGCCGAACCTCTCCACCCAGGACGGCTCGGTCGGCGCCAACTACTTCCAGAACCAGCCGTTCCTGGACGACTTCAACAAGAAGAAGGGCACCGACATCGTGCCCGTCGTCACCGTGCACCTCGAGCCGCTCGGCCTCTACTCGCACAAGGTGAAGAAGGTCGATGAGCTGGGGAAGGGCGCCACCGTGGCCGTCCCGAGCGACACGGTCAACGAGGCCCGCGCGCTGAAGCTGCTGGATGCGGGCGGGGTCATCAAGCTCAAGAGCGGTGTGGGCAACGAGGCCACCCCCAAGGACATCGTCACCAACCCCAAGGGCCTGAAGTTCAAGGAGCTGGAGGCCGCCCAGTTGCCGCGGTCGCTCGACGACGTGGACGCCGCGGTCGTCAACGGCAACTACGCCATCGAGGCGCACCTCAAGCCCGCCAAGGACGCCATCCTCCTCGAATCGCCCAAGAACAACCCGTACGCCAACTTCCTGGCCGTGAAGAAGGGCAACGAGGACGACCCGCGGGTCAAGAAGCTGGCCAAGCTCCTCACCTCCCCCGAGGTGAAGAAGTACATCAAGGACAAGTACCAGGGCTCCGTGCTGGCGTCCTTCTGAGCCGCGGCGCACCGCGACACCACCGCAACGATCGCGCCAACCTTGCCGCCCACCGGCGGATCCCCAGGGCTCCGCATCCGGACCACAACCGGATGCGGGGCCTTGCGATTCACCCCCCGTGCTGCGTTCTCCCTGCGTGATGCTGCATGCTGGGCCTCTCTACGGCCCTGAAACGACCCCCGGTTACGGAGCGGCGCATGACATCCACCTTCCCGGACATCTCCATCAGCACGGAACGGCTGGTGCTGCGCCCGTTCGAGGAAGCGGACGTACCCGCGCTCGCGGACATGATGAACGACGAAAGCATCATCGCCTGGACCCGGGCGCCCCATCCGTACAGCCCCGCCGACGCCCGCGACCAGGCGCTGCGGCTCGCCCCGGCGGAACGGACCACGGGCCGGGGAATCGTCTTCGCGGTCGCCGAATTCCTCACCCAGCGGCTGGTCGGCATCGTGCATCTGACCCATACCGACTGGAGATTGCTGGCCACCGAGGCCAGCTATATCGTCGCCCCCTGGGCGCGCGGTGAAGGCTATGCCTCGGAGGCGGTGCTGGCGGTGGCCCACTGGCTGTTCCAGGACCAGAAGTTCGAGCGCCTGGAGCTGCGCACCGCCGCCGGCAACACCGCCGCCCAGCAGGTCGCCCAGAAGGTCGGCTGCATCAGCGAGGGTGTGTTGCGCAACGCCTGGATAGCCCGCACCCAGACGGAGGACGGCGGCTGGACCGATATGCGCACCGACCTCATCGTCTGGAGTCTGCTCGCCGAGGACCTCGACGGCACCCCCGACCGGATCTCCGGGCCCGAGGGCTACGGCGTCTATCCCACCTACTCCGACTGGGGCTGACGCCCCGACCACGCCCCGCCGGGGCGGAGATCCGGCGCATTCGCGCCGCCCGCGCCCCCGGCGCACCACCCCCGCGCCCGCCCCCGCTCCGGCGGTCCGGACCAGCCGGGGTACTCTTCGTCCGCGCCGAGCACCCGCGCCTCGGCCGCATCCGGGACCGCGCCCCGCGCATCCGCGGCACACCGGCCGCGACCCGCCCGTGAACCTCACAGCCACACCACGCGACGTACGCGGCCCACCGCGACGCACCGACAGACCCGAACCGCCGCACACAGGGGAGAACAAGGACGATGGCCGACCGCGTCACGGTGATCGGTTGGGACGGCACCCCGCTGACGGACGCGGCCCGCTCCGCCCTCGCGGCGGCCACCCTGGTGGCCGGCGCCGCCCACCACCTGGCGCTGCCGGAAGTCCCGCCCGGCGCCGAACGGATCCGGCTCGGCAGCGTGGACCTCGCGGCCCGCCGGATCGCCCAGCACCGCGGCTCCGCCGTGGTCCTGGCCGACGGCGACCCCGGCTTCTTCGGCGTCGTCCGCGCCCTGCGCGCCCCCGAGCACGGACTCGAGGTCGAGGTCGTCCCCGCCGTCTCCTCCGTCGCCGCCGCCTTCGCCCGGGCCGGAATGCCCTGGGACGACGCCCAGGTCGTCGTCGCCCACAGCCGCGATCTGCGCCGCGCGGTCAACGTCTGCCGCGCCCACACCAAGGTCGCCGTCCTCACCTCGCCCGGCGCCGGCCCCGCCGAACTCGCACTGCTGCTCGGCCCGGTGCACCGCACCTTCGTCATCTGCGAGGCGCTGGGCACCGAACGCGAGCAGGTCACCGTGCTGACCTCCGACAAGGCCGCCGACCACGCCTGGCGCGACCCCAACGTCGTCATCGTCATCGGCGGCTCCGGCATAACTCCCGCCCGCGGCGGCCCGGCGGCCGGTGCCGCCCGCGGCACGCTTCAGAGCGGCGGCTGGATCGCCGGACGCGACCCCGGCTACCCGGGCGCCGTCCGCGGCTGGGCGCTGCCCGGCCCCGCGTACGGGACCGTGCTGGGCGAGAGCGAGTCCCCGCAACTGCGCGCCCTCCAACTCGCCCGGATCGGACCCCGCCTGGGCGACCTGGTCTGGGACATCGGAGCGGGCAGCGGGGCCGCGGCCGTCGAGACCGCCGGGTTCGGCGCCGCCGTCATCACCGTCGACCGCGACCCGGACGCCTGCGAGCGCACCGACACCCTGGCCCGCCGCTTCGGCGTACAGCTCCAGGTCGTCCAGGGCGTCGCCCCCGGGGTGCTGGAGGACCTGCCGGAGCCGGATGTGGTGCGGATCGGCGGTGGGGGCGCGCCCGTCGTCGCCGCGTGCGCCGCGCGCCGCCCCGAGCGCATCGTCACCCACGCCGCGACCCGAGACGAGGCGGAGGCCATCGGCCAGGCCCTGGAGGACGGCGGCTACGCCGTCGAATGTGTGCTGCTCCAGTCCGTCGAACTGGACACGCGGGGCTGGACGGAACGCGAGCGCGCGGTCGCCTTCATGCTCTGCGGCCACCGCCCGCACCAGTGATTTTGTCCTTGTGACGTTCGCCCCGAGCTTCGCCCCGGTGACCTGCCCCGGGCACCGCGCGAGGTAGGCTGGCGGATCGTTGTACTGCCTGTACCGCTGCCCGGCGTTCGGTGCTTTATTGGCCAAAGGCCGGAAAATGCCCCTCCCTTGGAGGGGTGGCGGTAGGCAAGCCTCGGGCGTGTCTACGTGCCGCGCACGGCGCATGCTCGTTCTTGCTCAGGGGGCTTGCTCTCGGCGGTAGGCGGTTGGAAGGAGCACTAACGATGGGCGAGGGGTACGCATGACCGACACCGGCCAGGTCCCGGGAGAGGGACTGCCGGAGAACGCAGGCGGACGACTCGGACATCCGCACCCGGCGGATGTCCATGCCCCGCCTGCCGACGCCGGTTACATCGAACAGCCGCATCCCGGTGCCCCTCCCGGCGCCGCCTACACCTTCCTCGACGGGCCCGAACACGTCGGCGAGGAGGACGATCTGCTGCTGATGCCGGGCGCCCAGGGCGCCTGGAGCGAGCAGCAGGCCCAGTACCAGACCGGGGCGTACGAGGCGGGTGTGCTCGACCCCGGCGCCGCCGCGTACGCCGAGACCCAGATGCCCGAGCCGCAGCCCGTGGCGGAGCAGCCCGTACCGCAGTCGGCCCCCGCCCAGGCCGCGTACGCGGCGCCCGCCGCCCCCGCCCGGCGACCGCTCCATATGGGCCCGCCGGTGCCCGACACCTCCAACGGCGTGGTGCGTTCACTCGCCGACCGGGGCCCGGCCGCGGGCCGGCACGCCGCGCCCGTACGCCAGCCGGAGCCCGAGCCGCAGGCCGCGCCGGAGCCACAGGCCATGCCGGAGTCGCAGGCCGTGCCGGAGCCGCAGCCGCAGGTGCCGCACCAGGTCGGGGCCCAGCCCGAGTACGGGGCGGGGCCGCAGCAGGGCGTTCCGGTGCCCGATCAGGGCGGGATGGCGGAGCAGCAGTTCGCCGGGCCCGAGCACTTTGCCGGGCCCGAGCAGCAGTACGCGGAGCCCGAGCAGTTCGCCGGGGCTGAGCAGCAGTTCGCCGGGCCTGAGCAGCTTGCCGAGGCCGAGCAGCAGTTTGCCACGGCTGAGCAGCTTGCCGCGCCTGAGCACTTCGTCGTTCCCGAGCACCCGGTCATGCTCGAGCAGCCGCTGGCGGCCGACTACTCCACCGCACCCCAGTACGCCGCCGGGCCGCAGTACTTCACCCCGCAGCCCGACGATCCGAGTCGGCTCCCCGGGCCTCAGCTCGCGGACCTCCCGCAGATGGTCGACGCCCCGCAGCCGGGGGACGCCTGGGACTCCACGCCGCCTGCCCAGCAAGCCGCCGCTCCCGCCGAGGCGGTCGGTACGGCTGAGGAGCCTCAGGTCGCGGAGGGGCCCGAAGCGGAGCCCGCTCCCGAGCAGTTCGCCCAGCCCGAGGCGATGGCGCCGGAGGCACAGCCGGTCGCGATGGACCAGGCGTACGGGGACCCGGCGGTCGCGGACCCGCACCAGACGGGCGCGACCATTCCGGCCCAGGCCGGGGAGCCCGTCATGGAGCCCGCCCCGGAGGCCGCCGTGGCCGAGGAGCAGGTCCTCGACATCCCGGCCCAGGCCCAGGCCGAGCCCATCACCGAACAGCCCGAGGCCCAGCCCGCCCCCGCCCCCGAGGCCGTACCGGAGATCCCGGCGCAGTTGGCCCATGAGCCGGTCACGGCCGAGGAGCCGTACGCTCCGGCCGCCGAGGCCCCCGCCCAGGAGCTGCCGGACCAGCCCGCCGAAACGGTGGAGCAGGCCGTCGTGGACCCGGCGCCCTCGATAGTGGCCGATGTGGCCGACGAGGCCGACGAGGCGCCTCAGCCCGAGGAGGCCGCGGCCGAGGAACCGGCCGCCGAGGAACTGGCCGCTGCCGAGACGCCGCAGCGGGAGGCGCCCGTCGAGCCGGAGGCCGAGGCCGCGCCCGAAGCGGAGGTCGTACCGCAGGCGGAAGCGGAGGCTGCGGTGCCGGAGGAGCCCGCCAAGACGCCTGAGCAGGCGGCGGCCGAGCCGGAGCCCGCGGCCGAGGCCGTGGCTGAGGAGCAGGCTCCCGAGGCCGAAGCGGCGGACACCCCGGAGGCCGAGGCCACCGAGAGTGAAGCCGCTGAGGCGGAGGCACCCGAGACCGCCGAGGCCGAGGCGGCACCCGCCGAGCCGGACGCGGAAGCGGCGGCCGAGGCAGCGCCGGAGGCCGGAGCCGAAGCCACCGAGCCCACGGCGGAGCCTGACGCAGGGGCGGCGGCCCAGCTCACCGAGCCCGAGGCCACGACGCCCGAAACGGCACCCGAAGCCGAAGCCGAAGCCGAAGCCACGGAGCCTGAGCCCACCGAGCAGGAAGTCGGCGAGCCGCAGGCCGGTACCGCTGAGGCCGCTGGCCCGGAAGCCGTCGAGCCCGCAGCCACTGAGCCCGCAGCCACCGAGCCCGAGGGCGGCGCGGCCGCAGCCACCGGGCCCGAGGCCGGGACCGCCGAACCGGAGCCCACCGCCCCGGAAGCCGCCGAGCCGGAGCCCGAGCCTCAGACGGAGCCCGAAGCGGCCACCGAGCCCGAAGCGGACACCACCCCCGAAGCGGCCCAGGAATCCACACCGGAGCCCGAGACCGACGCCGACG
>NZ_JAHLEM010000618.1 GCF_018883605.1 Streptomyces niphimycinicus
GGAGCCCACCGCCCCGGAAGCCGCCGAGCCGGAGCCCGAGCCTCAGACGGAGCCCGAAGCGGCCACCGAGCCCGAAGCGGACACCACCCCCGAAGCGGCCCAGGAATCCACACCGGAGCCCGAGACCGACGCCGACGCCGAGACCGACGCCGAGACCGACGTCGACACCGAGCCCGACTCCGAGCTCGAGCCCGAGCCGATCCCCATCCCCCTCGGCCCCCGCGCCGAGGGGTACGACGAGGCCGAGCGCGCCGCCGTCCACCGTGTGATGCGCGAGCGCCGGGACATCCGTAACGGCTTCCGGTCCGACCCGATCCCGCACGAGGTGCTGCTGCGCGTCCTCGAAGCCGCGCACACCGCGCCCAGCGTCGGGCACTCCCAGCCGTGGGACTTCGTCGTCATCCGCTCGGCGGAGACCCGGCGCGCCATGCATGAGCTGGCCATGCGCCAGCGGGACGCGTACGCCAAGTCCCTCCCCAAGGGCCGGGCCAAGCAGTTCAAGGAACTGAAGATCGAGGCCATCCGCGAGACCCCGGTCAACATCGTCGTCACCGCCGACCCCACCCGCGGCGGCCGCCACACCCTCGGCCGGCACACTCAGCCGCAGATGGCGCCGTACTCCTCCGCGCTCGCGGTGGAGAACCTGTGGCTCGCCGCCCGCGCCGAGGGCCTCGGTGTCGGCTGGGTCAGCTTCTTCGACGAGCGCGAGATGGTGCGGGAGCTCGGGCTGCCCGACCATCTGGAGATCGTGGCGTATCTGTGTGTCGGGTACGTCGACGAGTTCCCGCAGGAGCCGGAGCTGATGAAGGCCGGGTGGTCCAAGCGCCGCCCGCTGTCCTGGGTCGTCCATGAGGAGACGTACGGCCGCCGCACCCTGCCCGGCGGCGATCCGCACAATCTGCTCCAGGAGACCCTGCGGGGCATCCGCCCGCTGGACGCCAAGGCGCTCGGCGAGGCGTGGGAGCGGCAGAAGCGGATGACCAAGCCGTCGGGTGCGCTCGGCATGCTGGAGATCATCTCCGCCCAGTTGAGCGGGCTGTCCCGGCAGTGCCCGCCGCCGATCCCGGAGCCCGCGGCCGTCGCGATCTTCGCGGGCGACCACGGAGTGCACGCCCAGGGCGTCACCGCCTGGCCGCAGGAGGTCACCAGTCAGATGGTGGCCAACTTCCTGGGCGGCGGCGCGGTCTGCAACGCCTTCGCCGCCCAGGTGGGCGCCGAGGTGTGCGTCGTGGACGTCGGGGTGGCCGGCGATCTGCCCAGCACCCCCGGGCTGCTGCCGCGCAAGGTGCGGGCGGGCACCGGAGACTTCACCGTCGGCCCCGCGCTCACCCGCGAGGAGGTGCTGCGCGCCATCGAGGTGGGCATCGAGACGGCCCGCGATCTGGTGGCCGCCGGGAACAAGGCGCTGCTCACCGGAGAGATGGGGATCGCCAACACCACCGTGTCGGCCGCCCTGGTCTCCGTCTACACCGGCGCCGACCCGGCCGAGGTGACCGGGCGCGGCACCGGCATCAACGACGAGATGCACGCGCGCAAGATCGATGTCGTACGGCGCGGTCTCGAACTGCACCAGCCCGATCCGGCCGACCCCATCGGCGTCCTGACGGCGATCGGCGGTCTGGAGCACGCCGCGATCGCCGGGTTGCTGCTGGGCGGCGCCTCGCTGCGTACGCCCGTGATCCTGGACGGGGTGAGCGCGGGCGCCGCGGCGCTGGTCGCCCGGGCCATCGCGCCCGAGGTGCTGGCGGCCTGCATCGCGGGCCACCGCAGCGCCGAGCCGGGCCATGTGGCGGCCCTGAACAAGCTGGGTCTGCGCCCCCTGGTCGACCTGGATCTGCGGCTCGGCGAGGGTACGGGTGCGCTGCTCGCCCTTCCGGTGGTGCAGAGCGCCGCACGGGCGATGCACGAGGTGGCCACGTTCGACTCCGCAGGGGTCACGGAGAAGAACTGATGCGTGCCCCCGCCGCGTAGGGTGTCGGCGGGGGCTCCGCCGCAGAGCCGGTCAAGCTCCAGCCGATCAAGCTCCAGTAGAGCAAGCCCCAGTCGATCAGCCGCTCCAGCGCCGCAGCGGCCGCGCATTCGCACGAGGAGAGCCGCACCGCCATGTCCGAACACTTCGCATACCCCGTCGGACTGCGCCTTTCCGGTCGGCGTGTGGTCGTCCTCGGGGCGGGGCAGGTCGCCCAGCGCCGACTGCCCGCGCTGATAGCGGCCGGTGCGGACATCCTGCTGATCTCGCCGTCCGCCACGGCCTCCGTCGAGGCCATGGCCGAGGCGGGGGAGGTGCGCTGGGAGCGCCGCCGCTACCAGGAGGGCGACTTCGAGGGCGCCTGGTACGTCCTGATCACCACGGACGACCCGGAGGCCAACGCCGCCGCGTCCGCCGAGGCCGAGGCGCGCCGCATCTGGTGCGTCCGCAGCGACGACGCCGAGGCCGCCTCCGCCTGGACCCCGGCCACCGGGCGGAGTGAGGGCGTCACCGTCGCCGTGCTCACCGGACAGGACCCGCGCCGCTCCGCCGCCGTCCGGGACGCCGTGGTGGAGGGGCTGCGCGACGGCACC
>NZ_JAHLEM010000619.1 GCF_018883605.1 Streptomyces niphimycinicus
CGCGGTCCGGCCCGGCGGCGTCCAGCGGGCGTAGCGCCCCGGGGTGCCGCCGCGACGGCGCCAGCCGTGCCGGGCGAGCAGGGCGCCGAGGACGGCCGGATCGGTCTCGTCGGGGTGCGGGACGGACGGGGGTGCCGGGTCGTCCTGGGGCCACGGTCGGTCCATCACGGTCTCCCTCCCGCCCCGACCCGGGTCATGATCTCGCAGAGCGCGCGGTCGTCGAAGACCCGCGAGGTCGGGATCCGCACGGTGGTCCGGCGGCGGCCCGTGATCGGGTGGCCGGCCAGATTGATCCAGTAGCAGCAGTGGCGCAGGGACAGTCGGTCATGCCCGGCTCGCAGCCAGTCCTCCTGGCTGCGCGGCACGATCATCACCACGAGGATCTTGTGCACGGAGACCGGGCTGCGGGCCAGCTTGATCAGATGGTCGTTGTCGAGGGTGAAGGCGAAGGTCGGGCCCGGAGGGTCCGGTGCGATCTGGTACGTGGCCTTGAGCTGCACCTTGATGGTGACCTCGTCGTCCACGGCGTGGCCGGGCGCGCTGTGGCTGACATGCCAGTCGATGCCGTGGTCGGGAAAGGGCTGGGCCAGTGAGCAGCCCGCGGCGGCGGCGACCGCGTGCAGATACCCCACCTGAAGGGTCTCCATGCATGCGGTGGTCGCGATCTGGCCACGCACGGGGGGTGATCCGCTCAGGGCAAGGCCGCTCACCGTCGGGGCCGGGTCGGGTTTCGCGAGCGTCATGTCCGTGACGCCTTCCGGTCGTCGCCGGCATACGTACACCTGTGTTGTCTCCGCGTCAGGACCTCGGCAAACAGCGGCGGTTCGAGGTGCTCGCTCCGGGTATCACCTGGTCGGGGCGGGATACAGGAGTCATCGACGGGAAAAGCACGAGGAGTTGGGGCCATGCCGTCCTGGTTCGAGGGGCCGCTTGCCGCCTTTGACACGGAGACCACGGGTGTCGATGTCGAGCATGACCGGATCGTGTCGGCGGCGCTGGTGGTGCAGCGCGGGAGCGGAAGTCTGCCGGAGATCCGGCGTTGGCTGGTGAGTCCGGGGGTGCCGGTGCCGCCGGCCGCCACCGAGATACACGGCCTGACCGATGCTCATCTGCAAAGTCATGGCAGATGGCCGGCGCCGGTGATGGATGAGATGGCGCGGGCGATAGCCGAGCAGACCGCGCGGGGCACCCCGCTGGTGGTGATGAACGCGCCGTTCGATCTGACCCTGCTGGACCGGGAGTTGAAGCGGCATCGCAACTCCAGCCTGGCGGGCTATCTTTCACTGCGCTCGATGAGCGTGCTGGATCCGCGCGTGCTGGACAAGCATCTGGACCGCTATCGCAAGGGCCGCCGCACCCTGCTCGATCTGTGTGCGCATTACGGGGTGGAGCTGACCGGCGCGCATGACGCGGCGGCTGACGCGGCGGCCTCCCTGCATGTGGTGCGGGCGGTGGGCCGCCGGTTCGCCTCCCGGCTGGAGACGCTCACACCCGCCGAGCTGCACGCCCGCCAGACGGTCTGGTACGCGGCGCAGGCCAGGGGGCTGCAAGCGTGGTTCGCGCTCAACGGCTCGGACGAGGTCTGCGATCCGGCCTGGCCGCTGCGTCCCGACCTCGCGGCCGCGGCCTGACGCTCGGGTGCGGAATGCCGCTCGGGTGCGGAATGCCGCTCGGGTGCGGCGGAGCGAGAGGGGAACTCAGACGCGGCGGAGCGAGCAGAGGGCTCAGGCGCGGCGGAGCGAGAAGGGATGGCCCGCCGGGTCGGAGTAGATCCGGGTGTCGCGCAGGCCACCGTTGTTCTTGGTGTCCAGCGGGCGGGCACCCAGGTCGATGACCTGGCGCTCCGCGGCGTCGATGTCCTCCACCAGCAGGTCCAGATGGGCCTGCTGGGAGTCGTCCGGCCGCGGCCAGCTCGGCGGGGCGAAGCCGTGGTCCCGCAGGAACGCCATCCGCGACCCGCCGGGTGCGACGATCTCGATCCGGTCGGCGGTGGTCATCGGCTGGATCTCGGCGCCGAGCACCCGGGCGTAGAACTCGGCGAGCTCTTCGGGTTCGGCACAGTCCAGGGACAGGACGGCTGCGCTGGCTACGGCCATGAGTTCCCCTCCATATCGTCACCCACGGAAGTTTTATCCGGATACCCAGCTCTTGGCCGTACAAGCACACGGACCGGCCTTGCCGACGGACGGACGTGCGGACAGACATGCACACATACATGAGGCCGGGCCGCCTGCTGGCGGCCCGGCCTCATGGGGTGGTGGGCGATACTGGGTTCGAACCAGTGACCTCTTCGGTGTGAACGAAGCGCTCTCCCACTGAGCTAATCGCCCGGGTTGTCCCCGTCGGGGTCTCCCCCGGTGGAACGACCTGAACAATACAGGTCGCGGCGGGTTTGGTTCAAACCGTATGCCCGCCGGAGGGCGGGGAGGCCGGACCGGCGGGCCGCACGGCGAGATGCGCCCGCAGCCCCCGCCGCCCGGAGCGCATCATCAGGGCGTGGTTGGCCCGGAAGACCGGACGGCCGGGCAGCGCGAGGCGGCGCAGCAGCGGCTTGCGGGCCACCACCTCCTGTTCGAAGAGGGCGCGGGTGCCGGTCCCATGGGGCAGCACCGTCCAGCGCGCCCATCCCTCCAGATCGCCCGAGAAGCCGATCTCCAGGACGCCGTCCGCCGGGTCCTGGCGTGCCTCGCTGACGGTCACCCGCAGGTCGTACGGGACCAGGGAGCGGAAGCGGGCGGCGCCGCTGCGCTCGTCGATCCGCCGGACCTCACGGACCTGGGGCCACCACCGCGGATAGTCGTCGCCGTTCGCCAGCGCCGCGAAGACGGCGGCGGGGGCGGCGTCGAGGTCCCATCGGCTGTGGAAGCGGTAATGGCACCAGTCCATGCCCTCAAGTGTCGTCGGAACCGTGACCGCGTGGCCAGCCCGGCAGCTTGTCGCCGACGAGCGCGAGGTTCTGGATGGCGGCGAGGCCGTACTGGGCGGTGGCGTTGGTGCTCACCCAGGCCGCCTCGACGCCGGGCTCCAGCACCCGCGGGCCTTCGAGCTCGACCGTCTTCCAGCTCGTGGTGGCGTAGGCGTCGAGCCGTGAGGGGCCCTGGACCAGGATCAGGGAGCCGAAGTCGGTGCCGTAGCGGGCCTTCTGCTCGGCCTTGGTGGCGTTGAAGTAGCGGCAGTAGTCCAGCCATGCCTCCTTGAACCTCGGCAGGTCGATGAGTTCGATCACCTCGGCGCAGACCTCGACCAGACCGAAGACCGCGGACAGATGGGAGACGCCGACCTTGGGCTCGTCCTCGATGGCGTACTTACCGGTGTCGAGGTCGTACAGCCCGCTGCCCTGGACGAAGCCGTTGGGCTGGGCCGCGATGGTCTCCATGGTGGAGCGCAGCCGCGCCTCGGCCTCCTTCGCCTTCGGGCCGCGCCACTCCCATTCGGTGAGCCAGGCGCCCGCGAGGCCGCTCCAGTCGGCGCCGAAGCCGATGGGTCGCCGGTCCGCTCGTCCGCGGTGAGGAAGTAGTAGTAGCGGCGGTACAGGGCGGTGGAGATGCGCCGCTGTTTGGCGCTGTCGGCGAAGTGCTGGACCGCGTGCCGGGTGCCGGGCCCGGCCCATTCGCCGAGGTGGTAGCCGTCGACCTCGCCGGTGTGCCGGGTCATGGATTCGGCGAAGCGGAAGATGTCGGAGCGGCCGGAGCGCAGATACGCCGGCCACAGCCACAGACCGGGCGAGAGCTCGGAGTTGTCCCAGGCGTGGCCTCCGACGTCGTACCGCCACTGGCGCCGGCCCCCGTCGTAGGTGTGCATGATGTCCCCGAAGTCCCAGAAGCCGTACCAACGGCGCTGTTCGACCTGGCCCTTGTGCTAGTCGAAGAGGAAGTCCAGCCGGTCCTCGATCCTGGCCCTGGCGGGGGTGGAGCGGTCGACGGGGCGAAGAGGCCGCCGAAGACCTTGGCGCGGGCGATGTCGGCCGGGCCCGCGACCAGTTGGGGCGGGGTGCGTACGGCGGCGGCCTGCCGGACGAGGGTGTCGGCGTCGGGGGTGGCCGTGAAGAAGTCGTCCCAGGTCCATCCGGCCTCGACGGTCACTCCGGCCTTCCGATACGCGTCCGGGTTGCAGAAGAGGGCGAAGGTATTGGCCCCGACCGGCACTCCGAGAAGCTTGCCGTCGATATCCCCGGCCTTCTCCAGCCCGTTACGAAATCCCTTCAGGCTGAGATTTCCGGCCTTGGCCTGACCATTCAGATCCAGGAGAAGGTTCTTGTCGCCGTATTTGCGCAGGAAGGCGTAGGAGTTCTGGAAGACGTCGGGGGCGTTTCCGTCCGCGGCCTGGGTGTTGAACTTGCTCCAGAAGTCGGTGTATTCCGAGAAGTCCGTCTTGACCTTGATGTTCGGATGTTTCTTCTCGAACATCTTCACCGTCTTCTGGGTCAGCTCGGCGCGGTCCTTGGCGCCCCACCAGGAGTAGCGGATGGTGACCTTGCCGCCCCCGAGCCGCTCCCCCGCCGCAGCCGGTGGCCAGCAGCCCCAGTGCGGCCACCACGGCCGCGGCCGCGCGGACCCCTCCCGCCCTCGCCGTCCATCGCCGAGCATCCATGACACGCCCCTCCCCGGGCAGGCCGTCCGACCGCCCACGGTGGTTGAAACGTTTTAGGCAAGCGCTTGCCGGGGCAAGTTAGGGAGACCAGTGAGGCGTACGTCAACGGTTCGGACAGGATCGATCAGGATTGAGGCGAAGCGCTTCGACAACCTGTGCCGGGACGGCATCGACGGCTTCCCGTCACCGGACACCTTCGGACAGCCGCCGGACACCTTCGGACATGCGAGAACGCCGAGGGCCCGGAAGGCTGATGCCTTGCGGGCCCTCGGTCCAGGGTGGGCGATACTGGGTTCGAACCAGTGACCTCTTCGGTGTGAACGAAGCGCTCTCCCACTGAGCTAATCGCCCTGGCGCACGGCCAACATTAGCGTATGCCGGACCGTGCTCATGACCAGTCCTACGACCCCGGACCGGTCACTGCTCGATCTTCCACGGCATCACGATGCCGAACTTCCACACGTAGACCGTCACCACCGCGGCACAGATCACCACCGCGATCGTGGTCAGTATGAGATTGCGCCGGCGCACCTTCGGATCCAGCGCGCGGTGCGCCGCCTCGGTGACCTTGCGCTTGGTCCAGGCCAGCACCAACTGGGCCCAGACGAACTCGGTCGCCCAGATCGCCATTCCGGCGAAGATCACCAGCCACCCCGGACCGGGCAGGGGCAGCAGAATGACGCCCAGCACCACGACCCCGAGGCCGACGATGAAGACGCCGACCTGCCAGCTCAGATGGAGCGGACGCGACCGCTTGATGAACCGCGGCGCCCGGGAACCCCACACCGGCTCCCGCTTCGACTCATCGCCCCCCGTCGCGGCCTGGGGTGCCGTTTCGGCGGCCCCCCGCCGCCCGTCACTCTCCGCATTCATGTGACCCAACCTACCTGATCATTTGAAGTCACCGGAACGGCGGTAGTAGCCATGTCGGAGCTGGGCCGCAAGAGCTACCGGAAGCGCCGCAAAACGGTCAGAGGGGTTTACAACGGCACCGTAGGTGGCATGTCGATTTCGCCGACGTGCGAATCCCCGAGCGCACACTGAGCGAAAGGCCCTGGCGCTTATGAACACCACGGTCAGCTGCGAGCTGCACCTGCGCCTCGTTGTGTCGAGCGAATCCTCACTGCCTGTACCCGCGGGCCTGCGGTATGACACGGCCGACCCTTACGCCGTGCACGCCACCTTCCACACCGGAGCCGAAGAGACGGTCGAATGGGTGTTTGCCCGCGATCTTCTCGCCGAGGGCCTGCACCGGCCCACCGGCACCGGCGACGTCCGTGTGTGGCCGTCCCGCAGCCACGGCCAGGGAGTCGTCTGCATCGCCCTGAGCTCCCCGGAGGGGGAGGCACTGCTCGAAGCCCCGGCGCGGGCCCTGGAGTCGTTCCTGAAGCGAACCGACGCCGCGGTGCCACCCGGTACCGAACACCGCCATTTCGACCTCGACACAGAGCTCTCCCACATCCTGGCGGAGAGCTGAGACCCGGCGAGAGCTGAGCGCTCGGCCGTCCGACTCGGGGAGACGGCGCAAGCCTGGGCGCGATCCACACGACATGCGCAACCTTTCAGTACCGACCATCCCGACCATGGCAACCCGACAACGGCAGAGGCAAGCGACGGTGCCGTCGCCGCGGCATCCCCCGCGGCGGCGGCACCGTCGCGTGCCCGCACGGCACCGTCGCATGCCCGCACGGCTCCGTCCCGTGCCCGCCCGGGCCGTGCGGTGACCGCCCGGCGCCCGGCAGGACTAGAGTCGGGCAGATCGAGGGCCGCCCAGGGGCAGCCGCCGACCCAGCCGGCCAGGGAGCCAATCGTGCTGATCAACCACGACACCCGGTGCGCGCTCGACGCGGTCGTCGATCTGGTGAACACCGCGCCCGAGGGTGCGGACCGGGACGACCTCGCCGATGTCGCCGCGCTGCGCCGGTTCGTCGAGCGCAATGACATCAGCGACATCGGCACGCTCGGGGAGCGGGACCTGGCCGCCGTCCGGGCCGTACGGGACCGGTTCGCCGAGGTCTTCTCGGCGGCCGGTAACGAGGCCGCCACCCGCCGCTCCGCCGAGCTGCTCAACGCGATGATCGCCGCGGCCGGCACCACGCCCCGGCTCACCGACCACGACGGCTTCGACTGGCATGTGCACTACTTCGCGCCCGGGGCCTCGCTCGCCGACCACCTGGCCGCCGACTGCGGCATGGCGCTGGCGTTCATCGTGGTGGCGGGCGAGCGGGAGCGGCTGCGCCGCTGTGAGGCCCCGGACTGCCGCCACGCCTTCGTGGACCTGTCCCGCAACCGCTCGCGGCGCTACTGCGACAGCCGTACGTGCGGGAACCGGCTGCATGTCGCCGCGTACCGGGCCCGGCGCCGCGAGGCGGCGAGCTGACCGCCCGCGCCCGGCGGTCGGCGGCCGGGCGGAAGGGAGCCGCCGGGCGGCGGGGGAATGGGCGGGGTGCCGCCTCACCACCGGTGGAGGTCGTGAAGGGCGGTCACGAAGAGCAGGGTGCCGATGAACGCCAGGAACAGCATCAGCGGCGGCTGAGAGAGGGCGAAGAGACAGCCACGGGTCTCGTCGCTCGGCGGAACAGGGGGTCCTTCGATGGGGGATTGCTCCCCGGGCGGTGATTGCAGCATCTCGCGGAGATCATGACCCAGCCCTCACCCCGCCTGCGACCGGTGATCGTTTTTTGATCGGTCGCTTGTCAGATCCCGTGCTTTTTGAGTATGGCCTCGATGTCGGAGAAGTCATCTGTGCCAGAGCTCGTTCCGCCCTTGGCTTTCGGCCGCTCCGCCGACTTCGTCCCGGCGGCTCCTCGGCCGGACCCCAGCGCGGGCTCCGAGGCCCTCGCGGACACCCCGGCGCGCTCGGCCGCGGCCGCCGCCCTGCGCTCCTTACGGGTGCCGCCGGAGCGGCGCTCGACCGCCCGCGTGATCATGAACAGCGCCCAGGAGAGGCCCAGCAGGCCGAAGCCCAGCCAGATGCTCGGCTTGAAGACCAGGTCGGTCAGCCAGTCCAGGATGCCGGTCATGGCCAGGCCCAGTGGGATCAGGGCGTAGGCGGCGATCCGGGTCGCGGCCAGGAACCGCTTGCGGTAGGCGGTCAGCCCGGCGATGCCCAGACCGGCCGCGGACAGCGCGGCACAAATGGTGTCGGTCAGCATCGTTCCTCCCGCGACTTGCACTCCGTTATGTCCATCCTGCACCCCGTAAGGCGGCGGGGGCCATGGCCCAGGTCCGGGATCAGGGACATCTCCGGGTACGGAGCGGGGACCAGGGGCTGGAAGACTGGCCCCATGAGCCACACCGACCCCTCCCCTCGCCCCGTGCTCGACGTCTGGTGCGAGCTGGAGTGCCCCGACTGCCGTACCGCCCTGGGCGATCTGCGCGCACTGCGCGACCGCTTCCAGGACGCCCTGGACATCCGGCTGCGCCACTTCCCGCTGGAGCGCCACCGGCACGCCCACGCGGCGGCCCAGGCGGCCGAGGAGGCCATCGCCCAGGGGCGCGGCTGGCCGTATGTCGAGGCCGTCCTGGAGCGCACCGAAGAGCTGGGCACCCGCGGTGAGCCGCTGCTGGTGGAGGTGGCCCGGGAACTGGGGCTGGACGCCGAGGAGATGGACACCGCGCTGGTCGACGGGCGGCACATCCTGATCGTGGACGCGGACCAGGCCGAGGGCAAGGCGATCGGGGTCACCGGCACCCCCACGTATGTGATCGGCGGCGAGCGGCTCGACGGCGGCAAGAGCCAGGAGGGGCTGCGGGAGCGCGTCGAGGAGATCGCCGCCCGCCTCATCGCCGAGCGGCCGTAAGGCCCTCGGCAGAGCCCCGTAAGGCCGTTGGAGCGGACCGTAAGAGGCCGGCCCTCAGAGCAGCGACTTGTAGAGCTGGTACTCGGTCGGCTCGTAGCCCAGCGACTCGTACAGCCGCAGCGCCGGGGTGTTGCCGCCGAAGACATACAGGCCCAGGCTGCGCGCCCGGTGCGCCAGGCTCGCGCGCTCCGCGCCCAGCATCAGGGTGCGGCCGTGTCCGCGGCCCCGGTGCTCCTCGGCGATCTCGACGGCGTAGACATACGCCTCCCCGCTCTCGGCGGCGTCGGGCTCCCCCTCGCGCAGCCCGACCCAGAGGGTGCCCACGTCCGTACCGCCGTGGGCGAGGACGCGCAGCAGGGCCGCGGGGGTGTCCGGGCCCTGCGGCAGCAGCGTCGCGTAGTCGTTGTCCGCCTTGGTCTCGGCCTGCTGCCGGGTGACTCCGCGCTCCAGCAGGTCGGCGATGTATCCGGCCCGCTGGTGGACGCGCCACGCCGGGTATTCGGCCTCCGTCATGGGGCGTATCGCGCTGCCCCCGGGCAGCTCGGGCGGCTCCGTGAGCCGCTTGACCATGTTGCGGCCGCGCTCGCGGTAGCCGAGCGCGGCCGCGAGCCCGAGGGCGGGCGCGGCCGGCGCGGGGACGCTCACCACGAGCTGGGTGCAGCCCCAGCCGCGCAGCACCTCCTCGGCGGCGAGCGCGGCGACCGTGCCGCGGCCCCGGTGCCGCTCGCCCTCGTCGATATGGAGCCGCTCGATGCGCCCGGCCGCCGGGCCCAGGCGGGCGTCGGTGGTGAGCTGGACGGAGCCGACGGGGCGGCTGTTGACGCATACCTCGTACGAGCGGGCACGCCCGCCGCCTTCGGTGTGCTGTTCGGGCGCGATGGGCCGCAGAGTGGTGGTCACGAAGGTGTTCTACCGGTCCGCCGGGCCGGAGTCACCCGGTTTCCGCGCGGATCCGCCGCTACCGGCCGGTCAGGGGTCGATGTCCGCGGCGGCCCGCTCGGTGAAGATCCGCAGGGCCTCGGCGGTGACCGGGCCGGGGGCGCCGGGCAGGTTGCGGGTGTCCACCCGGTGCACGCCCTGGACGTCGCGGGTCGTGGAGGTCAGGAAGACCTCTTCGGCCCGGCTCAGCGCCTCCATCGGCAGATCGGTCTCCTTGGCGCCCACCCACTCCAGCACCAGGGCGCGGGTGATCCCGGCGAGGCAGCCGGAGGCGAGCGGCGGGGTGTGCAGCTCGCCGTCGAGGACCACGAAGACATTGGTGCCGGTGCCCTCGCAGAGCGCGCCGACCGTGTTGCCGAAGAGGGCCTCGGTGGCGTCCTGCTCGCGGGCGCGGGCCAGCGCGACCACGTTCTCGCCGTACGAGGTGGTCTTCAGGCCGGTGAGCGCCCCGCGCTCGTTGCGTGCCCAGGGGACGGTGATCACGGCCGTGGCGTCGGGCCGGCGGGACGCCTCGGCCAGCGCGACCACCAGTGTGGGTCCGGCCGTGCCGCGGTCGGAGCCGAGCGGCGAGAGCCCGCCGGTGTAGGTGATCCTGAGCCGTCCGAACGACACGGGGTGGGCCCCCAGCACCTCCTCGCAGCCCCGCCGCACCTCGTCCAGGTCCGGCTCGGGAAGCCCCAGGCCCGCGGCGGAGCGGGCCAGCCGCCGCAGATGGCGGGTGAGGGCGAACGGCCGTCCCTCGGTGGCCTTGACGGTCTCGAAGACTCCGTCGCCGACCGTGAGCCCATGGTCGAAGACGGACACCCTGGCGCTGTCCGCGTCATAGAGGGATCCATCGAGCCAGATGGCCGGTTTCATCGCGTCGCCCTTCCCGTCGGCTGCTGTACGCCCGACGCTACCGCGAGCAGCCGGGCGGCCTTGAGTTCCGTTTCGTCCCATTCGCGCTCCGGGTCGGAGCCCCATGTGATGCCCGCCCCGGTGCCGAACCGCAGCACGGCCCCGGCCGGGCCGCGGTCGATCCAGAAGGTCCGTATCCCGACCGCCAGCTCACCGGTGCCGCGGTCGGCGTCGACCCAGCCGATGCCGCCGCAGTACGGGCCGCGGGGCGCGGTCTCCAGCTCCTCGATGACGCGCAGCGCGCTGGACTTGGGCGCGCCGGTGACCGATCCGGGCGGGAAGGTGGCCGCGAGCAGTTCCGGCCAGCCGGTGCCGGGGGCGAGTTCGCCGCGCACCGTGGAGACGAGGTGGACCAGGCCCGGATGCGGTTCGACCGCGCACAGGGCCGGGACGGTCACCGAGCCGGTGGCGCAGACCCGGCCCAGGTCGTTGCGGACCAGGTCCACGATCATCACGTTCTCGGCGTGGTCCTTCTCCAGCAGGTCTTCGGGGCCGCGGCCGGTGCCCTTGATGGGGCCGGACTCCACGGTGCGCCCGGAGCGCCGCAGAAACAGCTCGGGCGAGGCCGTGGCGACCTCCACCCCGTGGGACGGCAGCCTTACGGTGCCCGCGTACGGGGCGGGGTTGCCCAGGGCCAGCAGCGCGGTCAGCGCGTCCACATCGGCCCCGGCCGGATCGGGCAGCGGCGCGGTCAGCACCCGGCAGAGATTGGCCTGGTAGACCTCGCCGGCCGCGATGCGCCGCCGGATGTCGCGCACCCCGGCGGTGTAGGCGGCCCGGTCCAGCGAGGAGGTCCACTCCTCGGCCGCGGGGCCGCGCCAGCCACCGGGCGCGGGGGGCGGCACGGGCTCGGTCCTTACGTCCCCGAAGCGTGCACAGACCAGACGGCCCTCGAAGTCCGCGACAACGGCCCAGAAACCCTGGGTGTCCAGGGCCGATGGATCACTGGTCACATCGCGTAGATCGGTGGCGAGCAGGCCGCCGAAGCGGGCGAGCGGGGGCAGATCGTGCACGGTTGCGAGTCTATGGTGCCCAGGTCAGGGCGGCCTCGGGAGGGCGCCTGGCGCCCGAGCAGGGCAGCACGCTGCGGAAACGGAATTTGAGCTGGCCGTGGAATCCGCTAGAGTTCAACACGTCGCCGGGACGCGGAAGCGCCCCGGACAAACGACACCTGCGGACGTGGCTCAGTTGGTAGAGCATCACCTTGCCAAGGTGAGGGTCGCGAGTTCGAATCTCGTCGTCCGCTCGGAGTGGGGGTTTCGACCTTCACGGTTGGTGGAGTGGCCGAGAGGCGAGGCAACGGCCTGCAAAGCCGTCTACACGGGTTCAAATCCCGTCTCCACCTCGGACGATTAGCTCAGCGGGAGAGCGCTTCCCTGACACGGAAGAGGTCACTGGTTCAATCCCAGTATCGTCCACTCGGATCCTCACGGGTCCACTTGGGATCCTCGCGGATCCACCTGCGCGATTAGCTCAGCGGGAGAGCGCTTCCCTGACACGGAAGAGGTCACTGGTTCAATCCCAGTATCGCGCACGCAGTCCTGCGGACGATTAGCTCAGCGGGAGAGCGCTTCCCTGACACGGAAGAGGTCACTGGTTCAATCCCAGTATCGTCCACACAGATCGGCGGAGGGCCGGAGCGAAGAGCTCCGGCCCTCTGACGTTTCTCGGCTCTCAGTCCTCAGGACGAGAAGAGCATGTGCCCGAAGCCCCGCTTGTGGTGGCCGTGGTGGCCGTGGTGGCCGCCGTGCTGCGGCGCGCCCCACGCGGGCGCGGGCGCGGCCGGGTACCCCTGCGGGCCGGGCGCGGCGGGCGG
>NZ_JAHLEM010000062.1 GCF_018883605.1 Streptomyces niphimycinicus
GCCCCTGCTCTCAGCGACCCGCAGAACGTCACCCAGGCACTCGGACAGCCGTGCACCGACGTTACGCAACTCGGTCGTGGAAGCCTTGGGGTCGCTGAGGATCTTCCGCGCATGGTTCAGCACCTCGGAGCCCATAGTGAGCTGAACGGCTTCCATCTGGTCAGCGAGCCGCCAGATAAGTCCGCCCTCACTGCCAGGTGCAAGGAAACACGCTTTCCCTTGTTCGGACCGCCATGGCAGTAGCCGTGCCGGTTCCCGCTCGCTCATCGGGGCACCTCCGGCAGAAAGTCGATGCCCACAGTCGTGAGCATGAGAGCGCGTGTGCGTTGCGGGTGTCGCTGCTGTTCCTGTCGCTTCTCATACGCCACCGGGTAGGGGCGCGCCATGGCAAGCGCGTGTCCGTCGAGTGCCCGGGGT
>NZ_JAHLEM010000620.1 GCF_018883605.1 Streptomyces niphimycinicus
ACAGATCGGCGGAGGGCCGGAGCGAAGAGCTCCGGCCCTCTGACGTTTCTCGGCTCTCAGTCCTCAGGACGAGAAGAGCATGTGCCCGAAGCCCCGCTTGTGGTGGCCGTGGTGGCCGTGGTGGCCGCCGTGCTGCGGCGCGCCCCACGCGGGCGCGGGCGCGGCCGGGTACCCCTGCGGGCCGGGCGCGGCGGGCGGCATCTGCTGGGTCCACTGCGCCTCAAGGCGGGTCAGCGCCTCCAGCTCCCCGTAGTCCAGGAAGATCCCCTGGCAGCCACTGCACTGCTCTATCTGGACGCCATTGCGGTTATACGTGTGCATCGGCGCATGGCACTTGGGACACTGCATGGTCCGCTCAACTCCTCATGCTTCGGACAACAACGTGCCGGAACATCCGTCCGGCCGCGTGGCCTTCACCCTACGGCCTCCATGTACCTGGCGATGCGGACAGCCGCCTCCACCATCGCCTCCTCGGCCTCGTCCAACGCCCGTCCGGCGGCCGCCGCTTTGGCGAGCGCGAGCGCGGCGGTCTGGACGGTGAGGGCGCGGGCGGGCACGTCCAGCCGCGGCCAGGGGTCGCCCTGCCCCGCGGCGGAACCGCCCGCCGCCCGGTACGCCCCCAGAAACCGGTCCCAGTCCTCGGGGGCGAGCAGCCCGGCGGCGTACCAGGCGGCGGGCCGCGCGAGGTCCCAGGCCGGGTCGCCGAGGCCGAGGTCGTCGATGTCGATGAGCCGCCAGTCGGTGGCGCGGTGGCGGATGAGCTGACCGAGGTGGAGATCGCCATGGCAGAGGCTGTTGGCGTCCTGGCGGTCGGCGCGATCCCGGCGGCCCCCGTGATCCCCCCGGCCTCCGTGATCCCCCCGGCCTCCGTGATCCCCACGGTCCCCGCGGTCCGTGCGATCCAGGTCCGCGCGGCCTGTGCGGTCTGTGCGGTCGGTGCGGTCCACGCCCCGTGCCCAGCCCGGCAGTCCGGCCCATGCGTGCAGCACGGCCCGGATGGCCATGCTGTCGGGGAGCTCCGCCGCCCGCAGCCGGGCGATCGCGCGGGCCGCCTTGACCGGGCCGCGCATCGCCGGGAGCGGGCCGGGCAGTTCGGCGACCGGCACGGCGTGCAGCCGGGCCAGCAGCTTCCCCGCCTCGACCCACG
>NZ_JAHLEM010000621.1 GCF_018883605.1 Streptomyces niphimycinicus
CGCGACGGCCCGCCGAGGGCGCCGAGGGCGGGAGCCCCGCCGAGGGGCCCGAGGGCTCCGAGGGCCCGGAGGGGCCCGGCCGCGCACCGAACCGGCCCTGATCCCTCTCGTACCTCCCTGACCCCGTCCGCACCTCCCTGAACCCGCTCACACCGCCCTGACCTGCGGCAACGCACCCCTCAGCTCAGCTATACACTCCAGGTATACGCATGATGTAGAGTGCTGGGCATGTCAATTGGCCACACCCTGCTCGGACTCCTCGAGGGCGGCCCCCGCCACGGCTACGACCTCAAGAGAGCCTTCGACGAACGATTTGGACACGACCGCCCGCTGCACTACGGGCAGGTCTACTCGACCATGTCCCGGCTGTTGAAGAACGGCCTGGTGGAGGTCGACGGCATCGAGCACGGCGGTGGCCCGGAGCGCAAGCGCTACGCCATCACCGACGCGGGCATCACCGATGTGGAGCACTGGCTCACGGAGCCCGAGAAGCCCGAGCCCTACCTCCAGTCGGTCCTCTACACCAAGGTCGTCATCGCCCTGCTGACCGGGCGCGACGCGGCCGATCTCCTGGACGTCCAACGCGCCGAACACCTCCGGCTGATGCGCGAGCTGACCCAGCGCAAGCGCGACGGCGACCTCAGCGACCAACTCATCTGCGACCACGCCCTCTTCCATCTCGAGGCCGATCTGCGCTGGCTGGAACTCACCGCCGCCCGCCTCGGCCAACTCGCCAAGGCGGTGCGTTCATGACCCCGGCAGGCTCCTTGCTGATCGCCACGTCCCTGAACAAGACGTACGGTCACACCCCCGCGCTGGACGGTGCGGACTTCTCCATCCACCCCGGCGAGGTCGTCGCCGTCATGGGCCCCTCCGGCTCGGGCAAGTCGACGCTTCTCCACTGCCTGGCCGGGATCGTCCGCCCGGACTCCGGCACCGTCCAGTACAACGGGCGCGAGCTGACCGCCATGTCGGACAGCGAACGCAGCGGTCTGCGCCGCGGCGAATTCGGCTTCGTCTTCCAATTCGGCCAGCTCGTCCCCGAGTTGAGCTGTGTGGAGAACGTCGCCCTGCCGCTGCGGCTGAACGGCGCCAAGCGCAAGGAGGCCGAGGCCCGCGCCGAGTCCTGGATGGAGCGGCTGGAGGTCGCGGACGTGGCCCACAAGCGGCCCGGCGAGGTCTCCGGCGGCCAGGGGCAGCGGGTCGCCGTCGCCCGGTCGCTGGTCACCAGCCCGCGGGTGCTGTTCGCCGACGAGCCGACCGGCGCGCTGGACTCGCTCAACGGCGAGCGGGTCATGGAGCTGCTGACCGAGGCCGCCCGCGAGTCCCGTACCGCCGTGGTGCTGGTCACCCACGAGGCCCGGGTCGCCGCCTACTCCGACCGCGAGGTCGTGGTCCGTGACGGCAAGGCCCGGGACATGGCAGGGGTCCGATGAGCGGCCAGGACGCCCCGGCGCAGGAGCCCCGCGCCCGCGTCTCCGTCGCCCGCTGGGCCGCCGACCTCGCCATGGGCGCCCGGTTCGCGGTCACCGGCGGCCGGGAGAGCTGGGCCAGAACGATCATGACCGCGGTGGGCGTCGGCCTGGGAGTGGTGCTGCTGCTGGTGGCCTCCTCCGTCCCCACCGCGTACCAGCAGCGCAACGAGCGGGGCGATGCCCGCGCCACCCTCAGCTACGCCAGCAAGGTGAAGGCGGGCCCCGATACGCTCCACCTCAGCGACGCGAACACCGACTTTCGCGACCGGGAAATCGCGGGCATCGTCATGGCCCCCGACGGCGACGGCTCGCCGCCCTCACCGCCGGGCGTCGACCGGCTTCCGGCCGCCGGTGAGATGTGGGTGTCCCCGGCGCTGAAGAAGCTGCTCGACTCGGGTGACGGGAAGCTGCTCCGGGACCGCTTCCCGTACCGCACCGCCGGGGTGATCGGCGACAGCGGCCTGTCGGGCCCGAACGATCTCAGCTACTACGCGGGGATCTCCCCGAAGGCGTTCGACCACGTCAACTCCGACTACCACCTCGCCCAGTGGGGCATCCAGAAGAAGGGCGAGGGCGAGCCCCTCAACCCCGCGCTGCTGCTGCTGATCATCGTGGGCTGTGTGGTGCTGCTGCTGCCGGTGCTCATCTTCATCGCCACCGCCACCCGCTTCGGCGGTGAGCGGCGCGACCGGAGGCTGGCCGCGCTGCGGCTGGTCGGCGCCGACACCCATATGACCAGGCGGATCGCCGCGGGCGAGTCGCTCTTCGGCGCCCTCCTCGGGCTGGCCGTGGGCACCGGACTGTTCCTGCTGGTGCGCGTGTTCATCGAGGGGGTCGTGGTCTGGGACATCAGCTTCTTCGCCTCCGACATCGTGCCGGCCGCCCCGCTCGCCCTGGCGATCGCGGTGGCCGTGCCCGCCTCGGCCGTCATGGTCACCCTCCTCGCCCTGCGCGGTATCGCCATCGAGCCGCTGGGCGTCGTACGGAACGCCAGGCCCAAGCGCCGCCGTCTGTGGTGGCGGCTGCTGCTGCCGCTCCTGGGCATAGCCCTGCTGGCGCCGCTCGCGGGCGGCTTCCAGGCGACCAGCGGGGGCAGTGACACCAAGGCGTACCAGGCCGCGGCCGGCGCCGTGCTGCTGCTCGTCGGCGTCACCGCGCTGCTGCCCTGGGTCATCGAGGCCGTGGTGGAACGGTTCGGCGGCAAGGGCTCGGTGCCCTGGCAACTGGCCACCCGCCGGCTCCAGCTCAGCAGCGGCACCGCTTCGCGCGCGGTCAGCGGCATCACGGTCGCCGTAGCCGGGGCCCTCGCGCTCCAGATGCTCTTCGCCAGCGTGCAGGCCCGCGACAGCCACTCGACCGGCCAGGACCCGCGCCGCGCCCAGATGATGGCGAACGTCCCGGTGTCCACCGGTGCCGAGGCCCGCGACGCCTTCGAGCGGTACCGCGCGACCAAGGGCGTGCGCGAGATGCTCGGTGTCACCGAGGGCTATGTCTCCGCCCTGCACCACAGCAAGGACGACCCGTCGACGGCCCCGGAAGCGTCCCTCACCGTCGCCGACTGCCCCTCGCTGCGCGAGGTGGCCCACATCAGGAGCTGCAAGGACGGCGACAGCTTCTTCATCGACGCGCCGCCCGACTACTACGCGGCCGGCGAGAAGTTCGCCAAGCCGGGCGCCCAGGTCAATCTCGCCTTCGACGACGAGGGCATGCCGGACCTGCGGCACAAGAAGCTGTGGACGATCCCCGCCTCGATCAAGGTGGTGAAGTCCCGGGTGGACCCGATCGGCAGTGAGCGCACCGGCGTGCTCGCCACCCCCGGCGCCTTCGACGTCGCCAAGCTGGCGAGACCACACGCGGTGGCCATGATCCGGACGGATCCGAAGGTGCCGGACGCCACCGAGTACGTGCGCAACACCAGCGCGGCGCTCTCCCCGGCGATGGATGTCATGCGGCTGAGCAGCACCGCGCAGTCGGATGAGTTCACGGTCATCCGCAAGGCCCTGTTCATCGGCGCCACCGCGACCCTGCTGCTCATCGGGGCCAGCATGATCGTGACCACCCTGGAGCAGTTGCGCGAGCGCAAGCGGCTGCTGTCCGTCCTGGTCGCCTTCGGCACCCGGCGCACCACGCTGAGCTGGTCGGTGCTGTGGCAGACCGCGGTCCCGGTGGTGCTGGGCCTGGCACTGTCGATCGCGGGCGGACTGGCATTGGGCACGCTGCTGCTGAAGATGGTCGGCCAGCCGCTGGCCGTGGACTGGTCCGGGCTCGGCGCCATGACCGGTATCGGCGGCGGCGTGATCCTGCTGGTGACCCTGGTCAGCCTGCCGCCGCTGTGGCGGATGATGCGGCCGGAGGGTCTGCGGACGGAGTAGACCCGGCCGCCCCACCCGGTGCCGGGGACCGTTCCCACCTGCGGGAACGGTTCCCGTCGCCGGGTTTTCGGCGATTATGCCACCCGTATGGGTGATTCCCGGCAGACGGACGCACATCCACGTTCGGGCCTACGATGATGTTCTCGACATCAACCACCGGGAGACCAGCCATGTCTGCTGCCGCAGTCGAGGAGCCGTACCGCCCGTACCGCTCCGAACCGCTGACTCTGCTCGAGCACGCCAACAAGCTCATGGAGCAGCACCCGGGCCATCGAGTCGAGATCATCGGGGGAGTAATCACCGTGGCCCCACCGCCGGACGTTCCGCACGCCAGGGTGCTGACCAAACTCATGAAGCCATTCTTGGCGGCGGGCCTGGACGGCGAGGAAGGTGAAGTGCTCCAAGGGGTGGGCCTATGGCTGCCAACCGGTCCCGAGGACTACGCCATCCCGGACCTGGTGGTGGTCGACGCCGACATCCACGAGCGCCTGATCGGGAACAACTGCTATGACCCCGTGTCCTTCCGGCTGGTGCTGGAGGTGACGTCCATCGACTTCAACAAGGACCTGCGGAACAAGGTCGCCGCATACGCCGAGGCCAAGATTCCGGTGTATGTGATCATCAACCGCAAGCACGGTCGGATCCATGTGCTGACCGACCCCGTCGAGGGCGGTTACGACACCCACCGCGTCCATGCCCCGGGTGAGCACATCACCCTCCCGGAGTCGATCGGCGCCGAGGTCACCCTGGACGTGGAGGCGATCCTGGCCACCGGACGCCCCTGACGCTCAGCCCCTGCCCCTCAGCCCCTGCCCCTCAGCCCCCGGCGACCCGTACCGGCAGTGGCCGCAGCGCCTCCCGCAGCGCCTCCGCGAGCGTCTCGAACTCCTCCGTGCGTGCCGCGCCCGCCCGCATGGCCAGGGCGATCCGGCGGGCGGGCGCCGGATTGGCGAAGCCGCCGGTGGCCAGATGGTCGTTGCGCGCGGTCTCCACTCGCAGCGCGGTGCGCGGCAGCAGCGTCACCCCGAGACCGCCCGCGACCAACTGCACCAGGGTGGAGAGCCCGGCGGCGCTGGTGGTCACCGGGGTGCCCTCGGTGCGGCCCGCCTCCCGGCAGATGTCCAGGGCCTGGTCGCGCAGGCAGTGGCCCTCGTCGAGCAGCAGCAGATCCAGCTCCTTGAGCGCCTCGCGGGGGATGTCGTCGCGTCCGCCCAGCCAGTGGTCCCGCGGTGTGACCAGGACGAAGTCCTCGTCGAACAGCGGCATTTCGACCACTCCCGGGGCGCCGAGCGGCACCGCGAGCAGCAGCAGATCGAGGCGGCCGTGGGCCAGCCCGTCCAGCAGCGAGGCGGTCTGCTCCTCGTACACCTGGAGGTCGAGCCGGGGATAGCGCTCATGCACCAGCCGCAGCACGGTCGGCAGCAGATACGGCGCCACGGTCGGGATCACCCCGAGCCGCAGCACGCCGGTGAACGGCGCCCGCGCCGCCTCGGCCTCCTCCAGCAGCTCCCCGACCGCTTCGAGTACGGTGCGTGCTCGCGCGGCCAGCCGCTCCCCCGCCGGACTGAGCAGCACCTTGCGCGTCGTACGCTCGAGCAACTGGACACCGAGCGTCTCCTCAAGCGCGGCGACGGCGCCCGAGAGCGCGGGCTGGCTCATCCCGATAGCGGCCGCGGCATCGCGGAAGTGGAGCTGCTCCGCGACCGCGACAAAGGCTCTGAGCTGGGAAATGCTGGGCTGCCGTGGTTTGCCCGGCGGTGTGGCTGATGCGGCCACTGATAGCCACCTCCAATCAACCCCACCGAGTGTAGCTATTTCACTGATCAATGCACTCTGTGCCAAGGTAGGACCGTCCAACCCCAGGGAAAACCCGGATGACCGGGCCTTTCCTACGCAAAACTTGCAAGGAGTGCGCGTGCTCACCGTCGGTGACAAGTTCCCCGAGTACGACCTGACCGCCTGCGTGTCGCTGGAGAGCGGCAAGGAGTTCGAGCAGATCCACCACAAGACCTACGAGGGCAAGTGGCGCGTGGTCTTCTTCTGGCCCAAGGACTTCACCTTCGTGTGCCCGACCGAGATCGCCGCCTTCGGCAAGCTGAACGACGAGTTCGCCGACCGTGACGCGCAGATCCTCGGTGTCTCCGGCGACTCCGAGTTCGTCCACCACGCCTGGCGCAAGGACCACGCCGACCTGCGTGACCTGCCCTTCCCGATGCTGGCCGACTCCAAGCACGAGCTGATGCGCGACTGCGGCGTCGAGGGCGAGGACGGCTTCGCACAGCGCGCCGTGTTCATCGTGGACCAGAACAACGAGATCCAGTTCACCATGGTGACGGCCGGTTCCGTGGGCCGTAACCCCAAGGAGGTCCTGCGGGTGCTGGACGCCCTCCAGACCGACGAGCTGTGCCCCTGCAACTGGAGCAAGGGCGAGGACACCCTGGACCCGGTGGCCCTCCTCTCCGGTGAGTGAGCTGATTCCCCATGGCACTCGATGAGCTGAAGTCCGCGCTGCCGGACTACGCCAAGGACCTCAAGCTGAACCTCGGTTCGGTGATCGGCAACTCCGAGCTTCCGCAGCAGCAGTTGTGGGGCACCGTGCTGGCCTGCGCGATCGCCTCGCGCTCGGCGCGGGTGCTGACCGAGCTGGAGCCGGAGGCCAAGGCCAACCTCTCGGCGGAGGCGTACACCGCCGCCAAGTCGGCGGCCGCCATCATGGCGATGAACAACGTGTACTACCGGACCCGGCACCTGCTGTCCGACCCGGAGTACAACAACCTGCGCGCCGGGCTGCGGATGAACGTGCTCGGCAACCCCGGTGTGGAGAAGGTCGACTTCGAGCTGTGGTCGCTGGCCGTGTCCGCGATCAACGGCTGCGGAATGTGCCTCGACTCGCATGAGCAGGTGCTCCGCAAGGCGGGCGTGGACCGCGAGACGATCCAGGAAGCCTTCAAGATCGCCTCCGTGCTCCAGGCGGTCGGCGCCACCCTGGACGCCGAGGCCGTCCTGGCCGCCAACGGCTGACCCACTCGGTCACCGGACCGCTCGGTCGCGGAGACCGGAACGGTCGCGGAGACCAGAAGGGCGCCCCACCGATCGGTGGGGCGCCCTTCGGCGTTCAACGGCCACGGGCCGGTTCCGGGATCACCGCCCGGTTCACCGGATCACCGGATCACCGGGGCTCGGTGTCCTTCCCCGTCGGCGCGCCCGGCGGGTCGGTGGGCGCCGCGCCGGAGGCGGTGGCGCCGTGTGGGCCCGGGACGGCGCGCATCGCGTTCTTCTGGCTATAGCTCCGCAGATAGACGACGACCGTGTTGGCGACCGCCACCAGGGGCACGGCCACCACCGCGCCACCGATGCCGCCGATCAGGGAACCGGCCGCGACCGAGAGCACCACGGCCAGCGGATGGACCCGCACCGCCCGGCCGAGGATGAAGGGCTGGAGCACATGGCCCTCGATCTGCTGCACGGCCAGCACCACGATCAGCACCATCGCCCCCGTGAACACGCCCTGGGTGACCAGTGCCACGACCACCGCGAGCGCGCCGGAGACCACCGCACCCACCAGCGGGATGAAGGCGAAGAGGAAGATGAAGACGGCGAGCGGCACCGCCATCGGCACATGGAGGAAGAACAGACCCACGCCGATGAAGATCGCGTCGATCAGCGCCACGATCACCGTGCCGCGCACATACGCGGTCAGCGTCGCCCAGGCCCGCGGACCCGCGCCCGCCACGCCCTCGCGGGCCGGGGCGGGGACCAGCTTGAGGGTCCAGTTCCAGATCTTCGGGCCGTCGTACAGCAGGAAGAGCGTGGAGAACATCGTCAGCAGAAGGCCGGTCAGCACCTCCACGACGACCGTGACGCCCTCGAGCCCCGCCGAGGTGATCTGCTCGGTGTTGGCGCCGACCGCCTCGCGCAGACTCTTGGCGATGTGGTTGATCTGCTTCTCGGTCACATGGAACGGGCTGTGCAGCAGCCAGCGCCGCAGATCGTCGATACCGGCCTGGACCTCGCCCGAGACCTCGTCGATGTTCTCCATGACCTGCCAGACCACGAACCATACGACCAGGCCCATGACGACGAAGCCGGCGATGAAGGTGAGCGTGGTGGCCAGCCCGCGCGGCACACCGCGCCGGCGCAGCCGGGTCACGGTGGGCTCCAGCAGGGCGGTGATGAGGAGCGCGACGGTGAAGGAGAGCACCACCAACTGGACGGAGCTGATGACCCTCATGAGGACCCACACCGTGCCGCCGAGCACCAGCAGCCGCCAGGCCGCCTCGGCGGCGACGCGGACGCCCCAGGGGACGGCGTCCACCGGATCGGGTTTGGCGGAGACGGCGGGGGCGTAGGCGGGCGGGGCGGGCACACTGGACGGCTCGGGCCGGGGGGCCTCGCCCGCCGCGGCCTCCTCGCTCTTCCCCGCTGCGCCCTCGGAACTCCGGGGACTCTCGGAACTCTGGGGCCCCTCGGGACTCTCGGAACTCTCGGGATTTCCCGGGCCCGGGCCCGCAGAACTCTCGGGGCTCCCCGGGCTCGCGGAGCTCTCCCGGCCCTCGGCCCCCTTGGCGCTCTCGGCGCCCTCAGTCCCCCTGGCGCTCTCGGCGCCGCCCCGTGGGCGTTCCTCGGATGGTTCGGGCCCCGATGGGGGCCTCGGGGCGGCGTCGCCGTCGCCCTCGCGCCCCCGCATCTCGGCCTGTTGGGATTCCAGCCGGTGGGCGAGCCGGGTAAGTCCGGTTCCCAGCCTGCCGACCCACTGCGGCAATTTGGACATTTCTCGTTTCCTACCCCCAGGTTCCCCCTCGGCCGTCAAGGAGACGTTACCTGCTGGGGATGCACGAAACCCCCGACCCATGGGCCGGGGGTTTCGTGAAGTGTGCGAGCGTGCGCCGCTGCCGGGATGGCCCGGTCCGATCGGCTCAGTAGTGGCCGTTGGCCTGCCAGAACGCCCAGGCGTCACACGGACTGCCGTAGCGCTCGTTCATGTAGTTCACGCCCCATTTGATCTGAGTGGCCGGGTTGGTCTGCCAGTCGGAGCCCGCCGAGGCCATCTTGCCGGCCGGCAGCGCCTGTACCAGACCGTAGGCACCGGACGAGGGGTTGGTGGCCTGGTAGTTCCAGGTGGACTCGTGGTCCACGATGTTGCTGAAGCACTGGAACTGGCCACTCGGAACGATCTGCCGGGCCATCGACTGGACCTCGGAGATCGTGTACGAAGCCTGCTGAGGGAAGTCGCCGGCGTCGCGCGTGGCCGAACGGCTCGCGACCTCGTCCTTCTTCTTCTCCTTGGCCTCGCGCTCCTTGGCCAGCTTCTCGGCGGCTGCCTTGTCCGCGGCGGCCTTCTTGGCCTTCGCGTCCTTGGCCGCCTGCTTGCGGGCTGCCTCCTCGGCGGACTTGCGCGCCTCCGCGTCGGCCGCGGTGGACTGGACGTCCGCCTGCTGCGTCAGGGATGCGGTCTGGGCAACGGCCTGCTGCCCGGCGGGTATGTCCGCAAGGAGCGTCGAGTCGGCGGCCGTCGCCTCGATCGGGTCGGACGAGCCCTGCTGCTGTCCGCCCGCGGCGACGCCGACAACGGCGCCCACAGTGGTGACCGCGGTGGCCGAGGCCACTGCGAATCCCCGGACCGAAATCCGGCTCACTCGGTTTCCTTCCAGCTCGCCCGCTTAGGTGACCTCGCGGGCGCAATCGTGCCCCTGACGCTGGCCTCCCCTTGTTCCGTCCCCGGTGGTACACGGTGGGGTCGGCTGGTCACGGGAGGCACGGGCCCGGTGGGGATCCCCCGCGGGAAATCCTCGAGGTGCTCGGGCGGCATACGGCGAACTCTCTTCAATTCTGGTACTGCTGTGGTTCTGTACCGCTGGGGGTACTGGTGTGCCGTATGCGGGGCCTGACAGAACCCACACACTGCCGGACGCGGAGCCTCCGAGGCAATTCCCCACCAGGTGTGAAAGCTCACATCCCGTTTACGCCCTAGGTTTTCTGGAAAACCACACGCAGCAAGACGCCGCGCGGCTAAGCTCATTGGCCTTTCCGCGCGGAGCCCTGTGGCCGCAAACGACTCAACCAGCTCAGATGTGGCCGTCCTCCAGCATTTCGGTCACCAGCGCCGCGATCGGCGAACGCTCGGAGCGGGTCAGGGTGACATGCGCGAACAGCGGATGCCCCTTCAGCTTCTCGACGACCGCCACCACACCGTCGTACCGCCCGACACGCAGGTTGTCCCGCTGGGCGACGTCATGGGTGAGCACCACCCGGGAGTTGGCGCCGATCCGGGACAACACGGTGAGCAGCACATTCCGCTCGAGCGACTGGGCCTCGTCGACGATGACGAACGCGTCATGGAGCGAGCGGCCGCGGATATGCGTCAGCGGCATCACCTCCAGCATCCCGCGCCCCACGACCTCCTCGATCACCTCGGCGCTGGTCACCGCGGACAGCGTGTCGAAGACCGCCTGAGCCCAAGGGCTCATCTTCTCGGCCTCGGTGCCGGGCAGATAGCCCAACTCCTGGCCACCCACCGCGTACAGCGGGCGGAAGATCATCACCTTGCGGTGCTGACGCCGCTCCAGCACGGCCTCCAGACCGGCGCACAGCGCCAGCGCCGACTTGCCCGTACCGGCCCGGCCGCCCATCGAGATGATGCCGACCTCCGGGTCGAGCAGCAGGTCCAGCGCGATGCGCTGCTCCGCGCTGCGCCCGTGGATCCCGAACGCCTCCCGGTCGCCGCGCACCAGCCGTACCTGCCCGTCCGGGGTGACCCGGCCGAGCGCGTTGCCACGCTCGGACTGGAGCACGAGACCGGTGTGCACCGGCAGTCCGGCCGCCTCGGGGACATACGCGGTCTCGGCGGCGAACAGGTCGTCCACCTGCTCGGCCGAGACGGACAGCTCCGCCATCCCGGTCCAGCCCGAGTCGGTTATCGCCAGCTCCGCGCGGTACTCCTCGGCGAGCAGCCCCACCGAGGACGCCTTGATGCGCAGTGGCAGGTCCTTGGATACGACGGTGACGTCGTACCCCTCGGCCTGAAGGTTCCTGGCGACCGCGAGGATCCGCGCGTCGTTGTCCGGCATACGGCCGTGATTCAGGAAGGCCGCGGGCAGGACACCCGGGTCGGAATGGTTGAGCTCGACACGCAGGGTCCCGCCCACATCGCCGATCGGGATCGGTGCGTCCAGGCGGCCGAAACGGATGCGGTACTCGTCCAGCAGGCGGAGCGCCTGCCGTGCGAAGTACCCCAGCTCCGGGTGATGGCGCTTGGCCTCCAGTTCCGTGACCACCACGACCGGCAGCACGACTTCGTGCTCGTCGAAGCGGGCCATGGCATTGGGGTCGGCCAGCAGGACGCTGGTGTCGAGGACATAGGTGCGCCGGTCTTGCTCGCGGCGTTTCTTGCTGGTCACCACGGGTGGACGTACCCCCTCGGGAGAGGTTGGGGTGCGACGGCGTCGCGGGAGTGAGGTATCCCCGCCGTAGACGGGGAACGGACCGGGCTCAGGCCCTGCTGGGAGGGCCGAGCGCCGGCCCTCCGCGTCATACGCACGATCCGCACAGTCGTCCGTGTGCAAAGGGCCTCCCGGACGGACGGCCCAATGCCGTCCGCTGGCAGTTCGACACCCAACTGGACAGGTGGGACAGGGCGTCGACCTGGAAGGGATATTCCCTCGAACGTGCTGGGGCATGCAACGGCATATGACGGCGCGGATATGAACGTTGTGAAACCAGCGTGCTACACGGCCCGGGGCCGGACGCCGGGCGGCGTCCGGCCCCGGGCCGGTGAACTGCGGTGCTACAGACCGGAACTAGTAGCCGTACCTGCGATGACGGGCGGCGTAGTCACGCAGTGCGCGGAGGAAGTCGACCTTGCGGAAAGCGGGCCAGAAAACTTCACAGAAGTAGTACTCCGAATGGGCGCTCTGCCACAGCATGAAGCCGGAGAGCCGCTGCTCACCGCTGGTGCGGATGACCAGGTCGGGATCGGGCTGCCCACGGGTGTACAGGTGTTCGGAGATGAGATCGATGTCGACGACCTCGGCGAGCTCCTCGAAGGAGGTGCCCTTGGTGGCGTGGTCCAGCAGCAGCGACCGCACCGCGTCGGCGATCTCCTGCCGTCCGCCGTAGCCGACGGCCACGTTGACCAGTATTCCGTCGATGTGCTCGGTGTCCCGCTCGGCCTCCTTGAGGACCGTCTGGGTCCGGGAGGGCAGCAGATCGCGGTTGCCGACGTGGTGCACCCGCCAGCGGCCGTCGGCGGCCAGATCGCGCACCGCGCCCTCGATGATGCTCAGGAGCGGGCCCAGCTCGTCCTCGGGGCGGTCCAGGTTGTCGGTGGAGAGCAGCCAGAGGGTGACGACCTCGACGTCCGTCTCGCTGCACCAGCCGAGCAGCTCCTGGATCTTGCTGGCCCCCGCCTTGTGTCCCTGCTCGGCGGTGCCGCCGGCGGCGCGGGCCCAGCGACGGTTGCCGTCGAGGATGACGCCGATGTGCTTGGGCACCTGGGCGTGATCGAGGCGGCCTTCCACCCGGCGTGCGTAGAGCCCGTACACCAGGTCGCGCAACTTCACGTCTTCCAGCCCCTCAGTGCCTCGCATGGCTTGCCATGGCAGTCCGCCCCAAGGCCGACACCCTACTGCGGGGCGGAGGGGCTGGCTAACCGGGACGGCCAAATGACGGGCCCACGTCACGCTTCGTAGTCGAGCGTGCGGGATACGTGCCGCCCCTGGGGCCTTGGATGCCAGGAATAGAGCGGGCCGGTCCGTGGGGGGGAGTACGGACCGGCCCGAGGGGGGGCTTCCACCATAACGCTTCGTGAGGGGATGTCCATGCATCGGCGGGGCCGACAATTCGCGCGCCGGTGTCATCCGGCCCCGAGCGCCCCCAGAACCAGCCCCGCGCCCGCCCCGAGGATCATGAAAGGGCCGAACGCCATCGCCGTCCGGCGCCCGGCCCGCCGGGTCAGCACCAGGGCCGCGGCGCAGCAGGAGCCCAGCAGCAGTCCGGCCAAGGCGCCCACGAGGAGCACGTCCCAGCCGTACCAGCCCAGGGCCACTCCCAGCGTCAGCGCCAGCTTGACGTCGCCGAACCCCATTCCGCTCGGGCTGATCAGGAACAGCACCAGATACGCCCCGCCCAGCACCGCGCCGCCCAGCAGCGCGCGCGGCCAGGACCCGGCGCTGTGCGGCAGCA
>NZ_JAHLEM010000622.1 GCF_018883605.1 Streptomyces niphimycinicus
GGCCGGTGGGCGGCGGTACCGAGAGCGACGCGGTGCCCATGGCCCGCCCCGTGGGCCCGGCCGGGGCGGGGTCCGGCAGCGGGTCGGCCAGAGGGTCCCGAAGGCCCTCCACGGCCGCCGCGAACGCGTCCGGGCCCGCATGCCCGCCATGGGAGTCATGGCCCCCATGCCCGCCATGGGCGTCATGGGCGTCATGGGCGTCATGGACGGCGTGCTGCTCATGAGACCCGTACGGCGGGTACGGGGCGGGCTCCCGGGCGCCGTGGCCGGCGCCCTCGCGCTCGGGGCGCGGTCCGGTCACTCGCCGGCCTTACCGCCGACCGCCCCGACCACCGGGGCGAGCCCCGCGGACCGCCCCACGGCATCCGTGTCCCCGCACTCCACCAGCCAGTTGGCGAGCATCAGATGGCCCCATTCGGTGAGGACCGACTCGGGGTGGAACTGGACGCCCTCGACCCGCAGTTCACGGTGGCGCAGCCCCATGGCGATGCCGCTCTCCGTCCAGGCCGTGATCTCCAACTCCGGGGGCACCGTCCCCCGTTCCACGGCCAGCGAGTGGTAGCGGGTGGCGGTGAAGGGCGTGGGCAGTCCGCTGAAGACGCCGGCGCCCTCATGAGTCACCAGCGAGGTCTTGCCGTGCAGCAGCTCCGGGGCCCGCCCGACGACGCCGCCGTAGGCGACGGCCATGGACTGCATCCCCAGGCAGACGCCGAACACCGGTACGCCGGTGCTCGCGCAGTGCCGCACCATGTCGACGCAGACCCCCGCCTCCTCCGGAGTGCCGGGCCCGGGCGACAGCAGGACTCCGTCGAAGCCGTCCTGGGCGTGGGCCAGGGAGACCTCGTCGTTGCGCACCACCTCGCACTCGGCGCCGAGCTGGTAGAGGTACTGGACGAGGTTGAAGACGAAGCTGTCGTAGTTGTCGACGACCAGGATGCGCGCGCTCATCGCGGACCCGCCATTCCCTCGTCGACCGTCACGTCATTGAACGGCAGCAGGGGCTCCGCCCAGGGGAAGACGTACTGGAAGAGCACGAAGACGATCGCCAGCACCAGCACGAGCGAAATCAGCGCCCGCATCCATGCGTTACCCGGCAGATGCCGCCAGATCCAGCCGTACATGCCATCCCTACTCACCGATGACGAAGTCGATTGCAGCACCGGAGTGCAGCACCAGAGTAAGGGGCGAGGGGTGGGGCAGGGGGGTCAGCTCTACAAAGCCTTGGGCTTGCCTTGGGCAACCGATTGGGTCGCGTCGAGGTGCGCCCAGGTGATCAGGCGGTGGCTGTGGCCCCACTCCGGCTCACAGGTCGTCAGCGTGAGGTAGCGCCCGGGGCGCCGGAAACCGGACGCGCGCGGCACCGGATCGATCACCCCGGTGTCGGTCGGCAGGGTGCGGTAGGGCCGCCGGTCGACGCGGTAGGTGAACCAGGTGGTGCCGTCGGTCAGCACCACCGCGTCACCGGGGCGCAGCGCGGGGAAGTCCTTGAAGGGGTCGCCGTAGGTGCGGCGGTGCCCGGCGACGGCGAAGTTTCCGAGGGCGCCGAGGCGGGCGGTGCGGGAGTAGTGGCCGAGCCCCTTCTTCAGGGTGCCGGTCGCGGTGCCCTCGAGGACGGGCTTGGCCCAGTCGGCGCCGAAGCGCGGGATGTACATGATCGCGAAGGAGTCGCCGGAGGCGTAGCGGCGGGGCTCGGACGAGGGCTCGGCCCCGGCGGTGACCGTGCCGGTGGCCCATCGGTCCTGGAGGTGGTCGATCTCGCCGTCCATGGCGCGGTCGGCCCGTACCGAGGTCCAGTACAGGACGTAGACCACCAAAAGGATGATCAGGGCTCCGACGGTGACGCAGATCTCACTGAGCGTCCTGACGATCAGCCGCGTTCTCATCGGCCCCCACTGTCCGCCCCGCAGGACCCGTGCCGCCGGCCCGGGTCCTTGACCCGTGCCGCGTACCGGTGTCCGCCGCCGCTATCCGATGGGCTGTGCCTGGTGCAGATCCACTGTGCCGGAGTAGCCGGGAAGAGTCACCTTGTCGTGCTGGTCGACTTTCCAGCCGAGGCCGTACGCGTCCACATAGCTGCGGTAGTTCTGGATCGCCGGCGAGGCGGTGAGGGCGGCGCTCAGCTTGCCCCGGTCACCCACGGCGGTGACCTTGTAGGGCGGTGAGTAGACCTGGCCCTGAAGGATCAAAGTGTTGCCGACGCAGCGCACCGCGCTGGTGGAGATCAGCCGCTGATCCATGACCTTGATCCCCTTGGCGCCGCCCTGCCACAGCGCGTTGACCACGGCCTGAAGGTCCTGCTGGTGGATGACGAGATCGTTGGGCTGGGGATCGGGGACGCCGGGGATCTGCGGGGTGGCGTTCGGCGGGGCGTCGGTGAGGGTGACCGTAAGGCCGGCTCCGGAGAGCTTCCTGGTGCCGGCGGTCTTCTCCAACTCGGCCAGCTTGCGGCGCTCGGCCTGGGTGCTGCCGTTGTCCCGCCGGGCGAGGGCGTCGACCTCGGAGCGTATTTTGCCGGTGCTGTCGCCCAGGGTGCCGTTCTTACGGCTGCGTTCCTGGATGAGATCGGAGAGCCGCAGCATCGATTCATCGCTGCGGATATTGGTGCCCTGGGCTGTGTTGAAACTGGTCCAGAAGATCACTCCGGCCAGCGCGAAAACGGCGCCGGTCAGCAGTCGCACGGGCCGGAACCGGGGGCGGCGGGACGCCGGGGTGGGGGAGTCAGCGGAATTGCTCAACGTACCCTTACTCCTTACGACGCCGCGGAAGGACTACGCTAACGGACGTGTGGGGGAGGGACGTGGTCCCCGTCGCTGTCCCGCCCCGGCGCCGTCCGTACACATCCCCGCGCGGTCACGCAGCGCATCGACAGGAGAGTTCCTCGTGCCGAAGTCACGGATCCGCAAGAAGGACGACTTCACGCCGCCGCCGGCGAAGCAGGCAGCCAGCATCAACTTGAACAGCGGCCGCCGGTGGGTGGCACCGCTGATGCTGGCCATGTTCCTGATCGGGCTCGCGTGGATCGTCATCTTCTACGTGACCACGGGCGACATGCCGGTCGAATCGCTCGGCAACTGGAACATCGTGGTCGGCTTCGGCTTCATCGCCGCGGGGTTCGTCGTTTCCACCCAGTGGAAGTGACCCGGCTGTCCGCACGCCGGTCCCCAGGTTGTCCACAGAGTTATCCACAGCCGGGGAAAACTCAGAAGATCTGTGGATAACCTCTGCCGTGTTGACGCCGGTGTGACCGGCGACGCGCGCCTGTTCGATCGTTCACACCCCCGCCTTCCTGCGAAAACGCAGGTCAGTCGGGGGTCGTACGCAGGTTCTCCACAGGTTGCGTATGATCCACCACTTGCTGTGGACAACTGACCGAGCCCGGCTCGGCCCAACGCGCCGGAGATCGCCGGGAACCGCCCACGGCCCTGCGGACGGCTCTGCGGGAAGACGTCCGCGGCGGCCCGCCGAATGCCGGCCGACCGCCCCGCTCAGCCAGTGAGCTGGATCGTCCGGATCCACACCATCGCGATGATCGCGAGCAGCACCAGGGCGCAGGTCCCGCGCTGCACCAGCGCCCGCTTCTCACGGGGCGCGTGCACCATCCCGTACGCCACCACCGTGCCCGCGACCAGGCCGCCGACATGGGCCTGCCAGGCGATTCCGGACCAGGTGAAGGTGAAGAGCAGATTCAGCGCCAGCAGCGCGATGACCGGCCGCATGTCGTAGTTCAGCCGGCGCATCAGCACGGCGGTGGCGCCGAGCAGACCGAAGATCGCGCCGGAGGCGCCCAGCGACGGCTGGTTCTGCGCGGCGAGGAGATACGACAGCGCGCTGCCGCCCAGCCCCGACAGCGTGTAGAGCACGATGAAGCGGGCGCGGCCGAGCGCGGCCTCCAGCGGCCCGCCGATCCACCACAGCGAGAGCATGTTGAAGGCGATGTGGATGAGCTGTTGGTGAAGGAAGATCGAGGTGACCAGCCGCCACCACTGGCCCTCGGCGACTCCGACGATCTGCGCCGCGCCGGGGTCATAGGCCCGTCCGACCAGATCGAGATCGTTCACCAGCCGGTCGCCCATGGACAGCGCCGCGAGCCACACCGCGATGTTGATGGCGATCAGGATCTTGGTGATCAGCCGGGGGTCCGAGGTGATCGTGCCGCCGGCCATGGTGCGCGGTTGGACGGCACGCGGCGGGGGACCGGCGGCCGAGGCTCCGGTCCCGGCGGACATCCGCCCGCTCACGCACTCAGGGCAGTGGAACCCCACAGAGGCGCTGATCATGCACTCGGGGCAGATCGGGCGCTCACAGCGGGTGCAGCTAATGCCGGTCTCCCGCTGGGGGTGCCGATAGCAACAGACCGCCTGGTCCTCCATGATGTCCCCTCGCCCCTTGTCCACTTCTGATCGGGCGTTCCCCCGCCCCGCTTGTTCACACGGACACTTGTTCACACGGACAAGCGGGGCATGAAAGTTCCCGTACGGGCTCAGCCCTCGCGGGTCTCCACGACGACCGACTCGATGACGACGTCCTGGAGCGGACGGTCGGTGCGCGGGTTGGTCGCGGTGCCCGCGATCGCGTCGACGACCTTCTTGCTGGCCTCGTCGGCGACCTCGCCGAAGATGGTGTGCTTACCGGTCAGCCACGCGGTCGGGGAGACCGTGACGAAGAACTGCGAGCCGTTGGTGCCCGGGCCGGCGTTGGCCATGGCCAGCAGGTACGGCTTGTTGAAGGCCAGGTCCGGGTGGAACTCGTCACCGAACTCATAGCCGGGACCGCCGGTCCCGTTGCCCAGCGGGTCCCCGCCCTGGATCATGAAGCCGCTGATCACCCGGTGGAAAACGGTGCCGTCGTAGAGCTTCTCCTTGGCCTTCTTGCCAGTGGCCGGGTGGGTCCACTCGCGAGTGCCTTCGGCCAGTTCGACAAAGTTCTTGACCGTCTTGGGGGCGTGGTTCGGCAGCAGCCGGACCACGATGTCGCCATTGTTCGTCTTCAGGGTGGCGTAAAGCTGCTCGGCCACGATCAACCTTCCATCGTTTTCACTTCCGTCTCCTGATCCTCGCACGGACGCAAGGCCGACGAGTAGCCGCGGAGGCGGCTCCGGGCGCGCCGATCCGCGTGGTTTCAACGAGAATCTTCCCTATGACCCAGATGCCCGGTCACACATGCTCGCTGTGCTGCGAACGGGCATGATCTCCACAAACAGGCATGATCTTTCTTGGGATGGAAACACGAAACTGGGCAAATAGAGCGCGCGCCGAAAACGCACGACTCTGAACCCGGGAGCTTGACCACGCCACCGAGGAGGAGGATCCCGTGACCCGCATTGACAGCGTGCGAGCCGCGACCGGCACAGCCAAGGGCAGCGTCCTGCACGCCGCGGAGGCGGTGGCGCCCTACGCCGGCACGGCCAAGGACACCGCATCGCGCTACGCGCACGAGGCCCGCGTACGGCTGGCACCGAAGGTGTCGACCGCGGCGCACCAGGCCCGGTGCACGGCCGGTGCCCAGTACCACGCCCATATCGAGCCCAGGCTCAACCAGGCCCGCGGCACCCTGCCGCCGAAGGTGGACCGGGCCGCCACCCGGGCCGCCAAGCGCACCCGTAAGGCAGCCCGCCACGCCGCCGAGTACACCGGTCCGCGGATGGAGCAGGCGATGGCCGGGGTGCGCGCCGCCGCCGGACCGGCGCGCGAGGAGGCCGCCGTCCGTACGGCCGCGGCCATCGCGGCGCTGCGCACCCATGTGACGGCCGCGGAGATCGAGAAGCTGGCCAGGAAGCACCGCCGCCGGGCCCGGGCCGCCCGTGTCGCCAAGCGTGCGGCCTTCATCGGACTGGTCGGCGCGGTCGTCTTCGCCGCGTGGAAGTGGTGGGACAAGCAGGCCAACCCCGACTGGCTGGTCGAGCCCCCGGCGGCGACCGAGGTGGGCGACCGTGAGCGGCTTTCGGCGGTGGACGGCAGCGACCAGAGCGCCCTCGACCCCGAGGTGCAGGCCAAGCAGGCCGAGGCCGAGGCCCGCAAGGACGACGAGCGCTGAACGGCGAGCGCCGAACAACGAGCGCTGAACGGCGAGCGCCGAACGACGAGCGCCGAACGACGAGCGTTGAACGACGAGCGTTGAACGACGAGCGCCGAACGACGAGCGTTGAACGACGAGCGCCGAACGACGAACGCCGAACGACGAACGCCGCCGCACACGGCGTTCGGCGCGGCCCTCCGCGAGGGGCGGGAGATCACCCGATCTCCCGCCCCTCGCCCCGTCTCCGGCCCCGGCTCGGCCCG
>NZ_JAHLEM010000623.1 GCF_018883605.1 Streptomyces niphimycinicus
CCGAACGACGAACGCCGAACGACGAACGCCGCCGCACACGGCGTTCGGCGCGGCCCTCCGCGAGGGGCGGGAGATCACCCGATCTCCCGCCCCTCGCCCCGTCTCCGGCCCCGGCTCGGCCCGGCCGCCGGCCCGGCCCCGTCCGGCCCGTGGGGCTCCGGCTCAGCCCGCCGGGTCCTCCCCCTGGGAACGGCGCTGCCGGCGCTCCAGGAAGATCTCGGTGAAGACCGAGACCTTGGCCCGCAGCGCCCAGGGGTCGAACGGCTTGGCCATGTAGTCCACCGCACCGGCCGCATAGCCCCGCGAGGCGTTCTCGGGGTCTGCGCCCATCGCGGTGAGGAAGATGATCGGGATGTCGCGGTTACGGGAACGCCGCTTGATGTGGGCCGCCGTCTCATAGCCATCCATCTCGGGCATCTGCACATCCAGCAGGATCACCGCGAAGTCGTCATGGTCGAGCAGCGCCTTGAGGGCCTCCTGCCCGGACGTCGCGGTCACCAGCTCCTGGTCGAGCGTGGCCAGCACGGCCTCCATGGCCAGCAGATTGTTCTGCTGGTCGTCCACCACGAGGATCTTCGGCCGCGGCCCGGTGCCCCGCCTGGGCGCCGCCGGTCCCTGCGGGGCCGCGGGCTCGTCCTCCGGCCGCGGCACCGCGGCCGGAGGCTGGGACTCCACCATGGCCAGTTGCCGCTCCAGGACCAGGCAGCGGTCCTCCGCCAGCCGGCCCCGCAGCCGTACGTCTTCCAGCTCCTCGGTGAGCCGCCCCACCTCCTGGCGGAGCAGATCCCGCTCCTTGATCAGCTCCTTCCGGTCCGGGAGCTCCCGCTCCAGCGCGTCCGCCCGGGCGCGCTCGGTGGCCCATGCCGCCTCGGCCTGGTTGAGCCGCACCTCGAGATCGGCGATGCGGTGCTTGCGGTCCAGCAGCGCCTCGCCCAGCACGTCCTGGTGCGCCATGGAAACCCGCGCGTCCCGGTCCGCGTCGGCCAACTGGGTCTGAAGGATCTCCATGGCGTGCCCGGGGGAGCGGCTGGTGCGGACCGCGGCCCGGTGCAGCTCCCGCACCAGCTCGATGGCGGCGGGCGTGGGGGCGACGCCCCGCCGCGCCGCGAGATCGGTGAACAGATCGAAGACGAACTCCCACGGCGGGATGCGGGTGCCGCTCAGAAACCGCGAGATGGTGCTCGGATCCCGGTGTCTGCGCACGGCATATCTGCGCACCGAGATCCCCAGCCCCAGGAACAGCTTCCTCAGCTCCACAGCGAACGCCCGGCACTCCTCGGGCAGGTTCTCGCCCAGCGGATGCAGCTCACCCATCGTGTCCCCCTGTACGGCGGCCCGCGCCGATCAGACGACTCCCGAGCGATCTGCCCGAGTTGTGGAAAACACCCTGGAGCATCCCTCGGGTGTTGCGCCGGGCAATGGCAGGAGTGGCAACACCGATATCAGGGGCGAAACAAACCGGCCAGGACACCGATCACGGTGTCCTGGCCGGCGACGAAGGTGGAGCCTAGGAGAGTCGAACTCCTGACATCCGCCATGCAAAGACGGCGCTCTACCAACTGAGCTAAGGCCCCGTCGCCGATCAGGATACCTGCTACCGGCCACCATTCCCGACCGGGTATCGCTCGTGCGTAGCGCTCTCCGTAGGATGCCACGCAAGATTCGCGGCAGCGAAGCGAAGGGGAGAGCGAGATGGACGCAACACAGCAGGATGCCACCGCGCGCGCACGGGAGCTTCAGCGCAGTTGGTACGGGGAACCGCTGGGGGCGCTCTTTCGCCGTCTCATCGATGATCTCGGTCTGAACCAAGCCCGTCTCGCCGCCGTCCTCGGGCTGTCCGCGCCCATGCTCTCGCAGCTCATGAGCGGCCAGCGCGCCAAGATCGGCAACCCTGCCGTGGTCCAGCGGGTGCAGGCTCTTCAGGAGCTGTCCAGCCAGGCGGCGGACGGCAGGGTCAGCGCCGCCGAGGCCGCCGAGCGCATGGAGGAGATCAAGAAGTCCGCGGGCGGCTCGGTCCTCAACTCCACCCAGTCCACGGCGACGAGCTCGGGCGCCCCGACCGTTCGGCGAGTGGTGCGCGAGATCCAGTCGCTGCTGCGGTCCGTGGCGGCCGCGGGGGACATCATCGATGCCGCCGACTCCCTCGCCCCGACCCACCCCGAGCTGGCAGAGTTTCTCCGTGTGTACGGCGCCGGGCGGACCGCCGATGCGGTCGCCCACTACGAGGCGCACCAGAGCTGACGGGCTGAACTGCTGACGAGTCGATGACGGGGCGGGCACGGCGCGATGGGTGAGATCTTCGCGGGCCGGTACGAACTGGTGGACCCGATCGGGCGTGGGGGCGTGGGCGCCGTATGGCGCGTCTGGGACCACCGCCGCAGACGGTACGTGGCAGCGAAGGTGCTCCAGCAACGCGATGCCCATACGCTGCTGCGCTTCGTCCGGGAACAGGCCCTGCGGATCGATCACCCCCATGTGCTGGCACCGGCGAGCTGGGCGGCCGACGACGACAAGGTGCTGTTCACCATGGATCTGGTGGGCGGCGGCTCGTTCGCCCATCTCATCGGGGACTACGGCCCGCTGCCGCCCCGCTATGTGTGCACCCTGCTCGACCAACTGCTCGCCGGCCTGGCCGCGGTGCACGCCGAGGGCGTGGTGCACCGGGACATCAAACCCGCGAACATCCTGCTGGAATCCACCGGGACCGGGCGGCCGCATGTCCGGCTGTCCGACTTCGGCATCGCGCTGACCAAGGGCGAGCCGCGCCTCACCGAGGCCAACTACGTGATGGGCACGCCCGGATACTTCGCGCCCGAGCAGATGATGGGCGACGACCCGGACTTCCCGGCGGACCTCTTCGCCGTGGGGCTGGTGACGCTCTATCTGCTCAACGGGCACAAGCCGGACGCGGAGGCGCTCGTCAAGCTCTTCGAGCAGGGAGTGCCGAACGCGCCCACGGGGGTGCCGGAACCGCTGTGGCAGGTGATCGCGGGTCTGCTTCAGCCGGACCCCGAGGACCGCTTCCGCACCGCCACGGGAGCGCGGAAGGCACTGGCGACGGCCGTCGACCTGCTGCCCGAGGCCGACCTGGACGACGACGCCATCGAGGTCTTCGACCATCTCGGGCCGCTGCCCGCCGGGTTCGACCACAACGGACCGACCCGGCCGCGCCGCCGCCACGCGAAGACGGACCCGCCCCGAGAGACCGGCGCGAACGGCGCGGCGCCCTCCCGGCCCCAGCCCACCGCCGACGCCACCCCTGCCGCCGACTCGGGCCCCGCGGGCCCCGCCGCCGAGGCGTACCCTCCGCAGCCTGCCGCCCCACAGCCGTCCATGTCCGACACCGGCAGCTTCACGCTCCCGCCGCCGCTCCCCCGGACCGGCCGACCAGGGACGCCGCACACCGAGCCCCCGCCCGGCCAGGCCCCGCACACCGGGGCTCCCGGGACTCCGTCCTCCGGCGTCCCGCACGCCGAACCCCCGCACGCCCAGACGCCCCTGAGCCAGACCCCACCGCCCCAGCCCGCGGGCCCTCCGACACCGACGCCCCCGCCGCCGACCGCCCGGCCCGCGACTCCGCCCCCGCCGGTCCAGCAGCCGTCGACGCCTCAGTCGATGCCCCACCCACTGACCCCGCCGACCCCCTCGACGGCGGCCCCGCTGCCACCGGCACAGCCGCCCGTGCACCATCCGCACCACGCACAGCAGCCACCACACCCCGTACAGCCGGTGCACCACGCGCACCCGCATACGCCCACCCCCGCTTCCGCTCCGACCGCGGCTCCCTCGCCGACACCGACGCCAACGCCGACACCCACGCCGACTCCGACCCCGACACCAACGCCGCCCCCGCGTGATTTCCCTTCTACTCGTCCATACACCGCCGAGCGGCCGCGGGTTCCATCGACGACGCGGCGGCGCCCCGGACCGTCCCGGAAAGCGGTGCTCTCGATCCTGATCGTCGCGGCGGTGTGCTTCGCCGTCGGCGCATGGGCGCTGGTGGCCGCGGGCTGAGCACGCTCGGGCCCGCGAGCTGGGCACCCACGGCCCGCGAGCTGAGCACCCACGGGCCGCAAGCTGAGCAGGGACAGAGCCGCGAGCTGAGCACGAGCGGGCCGCGAGTTGCGCCACGACGGCGCCCCCGCCGACGTCACACACCCTCCCGGCGCCCCCTGAAGCCCCCTGACGCCTCCTGACGCCCCCAGCAAAAGCAACACCCCAACTACCACCCAGGCGGCGCCCCGTACCGCTGCGCGGCCGCCCGGCGCCGGGCGGTGAGCGTCCACACGCCGAGCCCCAGCACCAGGGCCGTCCCCGTACCGATCCCCGCGTACCCCACCACCCGCAGCGCGGTCGTCTTCGAGTCGCCCGCGCCGGAGCCGGGGCTCGCCATCCGGTCGTCGTCCGCGGTGTCCGGATGGCGCTTGGCGACCTTCCGGTCGGCCGCCGTGAGGCCGAACCCCGCCTCGACCGGGTCCTTGTCGTAGCTGGGGCCGCCGCGCGCGTCGCCCATGACCCGTACCCGCAGCACGACCGGCACCGGGCCGTTCAGATGCGGCGCCACCTGTGGCGGGTTGAGGGTGACCGCCAGGAAGTACCCGCCGCTGAAGCTCATCGCGCGGACCGTGGAGCCGGTGTTGGCATACCGGTTTCCGTAGGCCACCGGCGCGGTGGACACCTGGGTGCGGGGCGATTCGCCGTCCTGCGCGGCGGGGATGCCCCGCTTGGCGAGCCCGCGCGCCGGGTTGTACGCGTGCATCGCCAGGGCGCGGCCGAGCGGACGGGTGCTCTGGTCCTTGCCGTCGGCGGACAGTTCGGCGGCGGCGGTGAGGCGCTGCCCCCAGTCGACGGGCACCCGGTAGAAGCGCGTCTCCCCCGGCGTGATCTCGTCCTTCCACACCCCGCTCCCCAGGGTGGGCGCGTCGGTGAAGCCGCGTCCGCCGCGCTTCGGCCGGGGAGTGCCGTCCGGCGGCTTGGGTGACGGGGTGCTCCAACTCCCCTCCGGAGCCGCTCCCGTGGCCCCGCCCTTCACCGGTGGCTCCACCATCGCCCGGAGCTCCACAGGCCAGCGCTCCGGGTCCGGTGACCCGTCCTGGCGCTCCACCGTCACCACATAGCGCCCGGCCTGATGGCAGGAGGCCGGGCCGGAGTCGATCTGGCGGGAGGCGTAGTCGGCGAGGGGATAGGCGACGCCGGTCGTCTCGATCTTCGGGGCGGCGGTGCCGCAGATGCCCCCGTCAGGGCTCTCCAGCGTCACCTTCACGCCGTCGCGGTACGAGGTCACGTCCGCCCCCGGTCTGGGCGCCGCGACGGCCGAGACATAGGCGGCCGACTTCGTGTCGAGCGTCACGCCGTAGTACCGCCTCTCGCCCGGCCCGAGGCTGTCGACATAGGTGCGGCCGGCCGCCAGGGTTGGGGCGCCCGAGTGAGTGCCGGCGCCGGATATCCGGGTGCCGCGGGTGTCGTACGCCCGGGCCCCTGCGGCGCCGTCGGCGAGGGACGTCCCCGGCGCCGCGGCCACCGCGCACAGTGCCGCCACCGCGGCGAGACCGGCCCTGACCTTGCGGCGGTCCTTCATCGCGCGTCACTCCTCGTCGTACCGGCCGGTCGGCCCGTTCAACTTTGCCTGTGCAAGCTATTCGTTTGCGAGAGTGAAACATGAAGGCCCCCCGTCATCCCATCCCCCGGCGCCCCCGCACCTTCCCCCGCACGGCGCCAGTAAAGCCGACGGGGCCCCGACCGCTCCAGCGGTCGGGGCCCCGTACTGGGACTGTCTTAGGAGCTGGGAGCTCACACACCCGAACCTGCGGGCACGGAGTCGGTCGCCTCCGTCCACAGATCCTGCTCGGCGCGATCCGCCTGGATCTGGCGGTACACGAGGAGCCCGCCGATGGCGGCCAGTGCGACCAGGAGCAGCTTCTTCACCGCGCTACCTCGTCTCTTTCTTGACGTAGGGGACCTCTGGCGCCCGATGATACACACCGACCGATACCGATCGGTGACCTATGACCGGCATTGGCCGGTGTGAAACCGGGCAGGAACCGGGGATCAACTCCCGGCCCCCCATACGACATCAGCCTGGATGAAGAAGATCTCCATCCAGGCTGATTGCGACGGTGGGGCTAACAGGACTTGAACCTGTGGCCTCTTCCTTATCAGGGAAGCGCTCTAACCGTCTGAGCTATAGCCCCGCGCTGCACCGAAAGATTAGCGCACGACCTGCCCCGTCCCAAAATCGGTAACGGCGGGCCGCTACTCGTCCTCGGCCAAGGTCAGCTCGACGCCACCCACGAAGCCCGCCGACAAGTTGTAGATGAAGGCCCCGAGCGTGGCCAACGCGGTGGCCAACACCACGTTGATCACGGCGATGAGCCCGGTGAACCCGAGGACACGCGGAAGCGACAGGAAGGACTCCAGGTCGAACCCGCTGCCCTCCTGCGACTCCGTCGCATCGCTGATGGTGCCGCCGACCGCGCCGAAGACGCCCATGGCGTCCATGACCATCCACAGCACCGCCACCGCGATCACGGTGCAGATCCCCAGCGCGATCGCGAGCAGGAAGCTGACCTTCATGACCGACCACGGATCGACCCTGGCGACCCGCAGCCGCGCCTTACGGGTCCGCGGCGCCGGACGGGCCCCCGCGGCCGTACGGGGGCGGCGGACGGCCGTGGCGGCCTGCTGATGCCCCGACTGGGCGGCCTGGCCGCTCTGCCCGGGCAC